>NZ_CP157794.1:362500-725000 GCF_040111675.1 Salinarimonas sp.
AGACGGTCTTCAGCAGCTCGTCGCCGCGATGGTGGCCGAGCGCGTCGTTGACGCTCTTGAAGCGGTCGAGGTCGATGAGGTGGAGCGCGAAGAAGCGATCGCCGCGCCGGGCGCGGGCGATCTCGCGGCGCATCCGGTCCTGGAGCAGGGTGCGGTTGGCGAGGCCGGTGAGGGCGTCGTGGTGGGCGAGGTGGACGAGATGGCTCTCGGCCTTCTTGCGGTCGGTGATGTCGAGCGCCGTGGTGAGCACGGCGATGACGTGGCCGTTGGCGTCGGACAAGGGCGATTTCGTCACCACGAAGGCGTGCTTGGCGCCGTCCCTGTCCTGCACCTCCTCCTCGTAGCTGGGCAGCGCCCGGGCGGAGCGGAAGACGAGCTGGTCGAGGGCGAGGCTGCGCTGGGCGCGCTCGGGGCCGATCAGGTCCGCGGCGGGCCGGCCGATGGCGCCCGCCTGGTCGACGCCGGTGAAGGCCGACATGTGCGCGTTGAGGAAGACGCAGGCGCCCTCGCGGTCGTGCGCGCTGATCAGCGCCGGTACCGTGTCGATGACCTGGGCGAGCCGCTGGCGGCTGTCGCGCAGGAGCGCCTCGCGCGAGCGCTCCGAATCCTCGAGCTCGCGCTCGAGCGAGACGGCGCGGCTCTTGATGATCAGCGCCTGGCGACGCATGCGCAGCAGGTTGCGCGCGCGGGTGAGGAACTCGGCGTGGTCGACGGGGCTCAGCAGGAAGTCGGTGGCGCCGGCCTCCAGCGCCTCCAGCCGGAAGGAGCGCTCCTCGTAGACCGTGATGGCGATAACCGGCACGTCCTCGCGGCCGGGCAGCTCGCGAAACCGACGCGTGAACTCCGCGCCGTTCATCTTCGGCATCTTGAAATCGGTGATGACCAGATCCGGAGTGGTCTCCGCCAGCCGCTCGAGCGCTTTCGCGGGATCGCCGAACGCCTCCACCACGACATCGTCCGCGATCGACGCGGCGAGACGCGAGAAGATGTTTCTGTTCGTCACCCGGTCGTCGAGGATGATGATCAAGGGCATGCGCGAAGTACCGTTTCCTCTCCACGGACCCGCCGGGGAGCCGGCCCGTGACGACGCATGCTAGCGACCAACCCTAAAAGAATAATCAACAAAGGCAAAAGGTGAGGTTCTGGACGAAACCACTCGGATTCGATGTTTATGACGCTTTTATTCGTAATGTATTCGAGCAGGCCCGATTCGAATGTAGACTAAATATAAATTAGACGCCGATGGGGTCGCGTGCCGCCGGTCTCAGCATTTTCCTGCGTTTCCGCGCGAAGCCGCGGCCGGCGGCGCCGCCCCAAGCTTGACGACGACGCCGGGCTCGACCGGCGACGACCTGCCGGGAGACCGTAACGGATCTTATCTTGGGTTGCGAACCCCTGGGAAACTTGTATGCATGCGTTCAACCGCAAATGCACTCAGGCGGTTTCCGCGAGCGTCGGCGCCGGCGTGTCGACGTCGTCGGGCTCCTCGTCGGCGACGTCGAGGCCGCGGGCGTCGGCGCCGGTGACCTCGGCGAGATTGCGCGCGACCTTGCGCAGGAGCTTGCGCAGCCGCTTGCGGTCCTTGGCGTCGAAATCGCCGAGGAGCTCCGTCTCCACGTCCTCCCAGATCGTGGCGATGGCCTCGGCCTTGGCGGCGCCTTCGGCGGTGAGGCCGACGCGCACCACGCGGGCGTCGTCGGGCTCGGCCCGGCGCTCGACGAGCCCGAGCGCGGCGAGGCGCGAGACGGTCTTCGAGGCGGTCGGCGGGCGCACGCGCAGGATGCCGGCGAGCTCGCCCATGGTCATCTGGCCCTCGGCCGCGAGCGCCTGCACGACCTGCTCCTGGCCGGCGAACAGGCCGAGCTCCGCCAGCTTGTCGCCCATGCGCGACCGGTGCAGGCGCGCCGCCTGGACGAGCGCCCAGCCGACGCTCTTCGATCCCGGATGCTTGCTCTTCGCGCTCATCGCCGTGACCCCCTCCGCGGGCTGTGCGCCCTTAGATCGGCGAAAGCCATGAAACTGAGATGACAGCCGTCGAAATAAATCCGCCGGCCGCGGCGGCTCAGGCAGGCGACCCGCGCCCGATGAGCCAGGGACCGAGCGCGTCCGCCTCGAGGGGACGGGCGTAGAGGAAGCCTTGCGCGGCCTCGCAGCCGAGGTCGCGCACGAAGGCGTGCTGCGCCTCGGTCTCGACCCCCTCGACCACGCTCTCGAAGCCCAGCGAGCGGATCAGGGCGAGGATCGCCGTGAACAGCGCCTCGCCGCGCCCCCCGTCGAGCGCGCAGGCCAGGAAGCCCCGATCGATCTTCACGAGATCGACGGGCATGCGGCTGAGCGAGGCGAGGGAGGAATGGCCGACCCCGAAATCGTCGATGGCGATTCGCACGCCTCGTGAGCGCAACTCCGCCAGCGCGGCCACGGCGGCGTCGGAGCCGAAGGCCGTCTCGGTGACCTCCAGCACGAGCGCCTCGGGAGGCAGCCCGTTGCGGTGCAGCGCGGAGAGCACCACGGCCGCGAAGCTGCGACGCTCCAGCAGCGTCAGGTCGAGGTTGACCGTGACGTAGCCGATACGCCCGGCGGCGATCTCCGGCGCCGCGCCGCGCAGCGCCATGTCCAGCATGGCGACGGTGAGCGCGAAGATCTGGCCGCTTTCGACGGCGGCGGGGATGAACAGGCTCGGCGGCACGTCGCCGAGGCTCGGGCTGCGCCAGCGGCACAACGCCTCCACGCCGCGGGCGCGCCCGTCGGCGACGGCGACGATCGGCTGGAACGCCGAGCGAAACTCTTGTCGGGCGAGCGCCGGGGCGATCTCCAGCTCGTAGTCCGCGGCCGTGGGGGCGGCGCGCTCCGGAGGGCGCTCCAGCAGCACCCAGCGGCCGCGCTTGTCCCTCGCCGCCTCGCGCTCGGCGGCCGTGGCGGTGGCGACCAGGGTGTCCACCGGGCAGCCGGGGTGGACGGCGATCCCGGCCCGCACGGCGAGGGTGATGCTGCTCGCGCCCTCCTCGAAGGGCGTGCGGAAGGCGTCGAGGATCTCGGCGCCGAGCCGGCGCAGGTCGTCCGCCCCGTCCCGACGCGCCACGAAGAGAAAGGAATCCTCGCCGAAGCGGGCGAGATACTCGCCCTTCCTGAGCAGCGCCTGCAGCCGGCGGGAGGCGCCGACGAGGAGCTGGTCGCCCATGCGCGCGCCGTGGCGCTCGACGATGGGCGCGAGCCGATTGAGCGCCACCACGATCACCCCGACGACGCCGGTCTCCACGGCCGCCACCGTGCGGCGCAGGCGCGCCTCGGCGATCTCCCGGCGCAGGAGCCCGGTGAGCGCGTCGAAATTCTTGATCCAGTGGAGCCGCTCCTCCGAGATCCGCAGCAGCGTCGAGACGAAGGCGCGGCGCAGCCGGGCGGCGATCTCGGCGTCGGCGGCGTCGAACCGCGTGCTCGTCCCGCCGACCGTCTGCTGCCAGACCGCGAAGGAGCGCCGCGGCCCCAGGCGGCCCGTCTTCGGATCGGGCTCCATCGGGCGGTTCGGGTTGCCCCCCCAGGACACGTCGCGCTTGCGCTCGGGACGGAACCAGACGACGCCGTCACCCGGATGGTTCGGCAGGAAGATCGCCGCCGCTCCGCTGGCGCAGCCGGCCCAGGCCGCGAGGCTCGGGTCGAGCGCGCGCGTCTCCTCGGTGGCGGCGTAGCTCGTCTCGTCGTGGGCGAGCCGCGCCATCACGGTCCGGCAGACCGCCTCCGGCGGCGTCTCGCCCAGGCGCAGCACGCCGCCGCCGATCTTGGCGTAGCAGCCGGTCGCGTTCATCGCCGCGAGCAGCTGGTCCCCGCGCGCGGTGACGGCGCGGGCCACGCTGTCGGTCTCGGCGAGCTCGCTCTCGACCGCGGTGATCGCGGACGCGCGATGCGCGAGGACCGCCTTGCGCTCCGTGGCGAGGCGAATGTCGATGAGCGCGGACAGGGTCTGCCCGATGAGGTCGACGAGGCCGCGCAGGGTGCAGTCGACGTCCTTGTGGACGCCGTGATGCAGCACCAGCATCCCCCAGAGCGCGTCGTCGACGATCAGCGACACCGCGAGCGTCGCACGCACGCCCATGTTCTCGAGGTAGGTGAGATGATAGGGCGAGACCGCTCGCAGAACGGCGTAGGTGAGGTCCAGCACCGCGCCGCTGCGACCCGGCGCGCCGACGAGCGCGGCGGGTTCGTGGCGCACGTCCGGTATCTGGCGCACCCGCTGGAGCAGGTACATGCGCCGCGCCTGCGCTGGAATGTCGGAGGCGGGATAGTGCAGGCCGAGATAGGGCTCCAGCCGGGGCTCGCGGCTCTCGGCGACGACCTCGCCGTGCATGTCCTCGTCGAACCGGTAGACCATGGCGCGATCGAAGCCGGTGAGCGCGCGGGCCTCGTCGGTCGTCGCCTCGAGCATCGTGGCGAGATCGGGCGCCGCCCGGAGCCGCTGGATCAGGCGCTGAGCGTCGGAGACGGCGCGCGCGGCGTCCCGGGGGTCCGCGGGCGGCAGGCATTCGATGATGACGTAGCCGTCGCTGCGGTGGGCGACGGCGTCGAAGGCCCGGGTGCGGTCCGGGGTGCGCACGGTGGTGAAGTTGGTGGGCGCGTAGCGCTCGGTGCGCAGGAGCTCGCGCAGCCGCGTGAGCGAATCGGAGCACAGCACCTCCGACAGCGGGCGACCGACCAGATCCCGCGGCGCACGGCCGAGATGGGCGACCACGTTCTCGCTCGTGAAGGCGATGGCGTCCGTATCCGCCTCCACCGCGAGAAGGAATCCGAAGGGCTGGATGCGCCCGGGAAAGGTCAGGGGCTCCGCTTCGCAGAGGGCGTCGTGGTGGTCATGCGGGCTCAACGGGTCGGTGCTCATCGGCTCGCGCGGCGTTCGTTCTCTCGTGAGGTGTCGGCGAGCGTGGCGACGAGCGCGCCCGCGCGAGCGAAGGCCTCCTGCGCGCCGGCGACGGCGGCGCGCGCGTCCGCCTCGCCGTGCGTGCCGCCCCACTCGTCGAGGGCGGCGGCGAAGAGCGGCCACCGCCGCTCGAGCGCACGGCTCGCCCCGCAGAAGCGCACCCAGCGCGGGTCGCGCTCCTCGCGCCAGGCGTCCGCGAGCACGGATGCGCCGAGGGTCGAGCCGCAGACGGCGTAGGCCGCGCCGATGATGGCGGCCTCGTCCGCGAGGGCGAGCTCGTCGGCCTCCGCGGGGCCGTCGGCGCCGTGCGCGTCGAGCACCGCGGCGGAGAAGACGCCGATCTCGTCCCGCAGCCGGCCTGGAGGCAGCCGCCGCGCCGCGCGCTCGAGCCACGACACCAGGCCCAGGTTCAGCGCCATCAAGAGAGACGGCCCGCTTCCCGGCCGCGCCTTGGCGGCCTTCACGAAGCGCTTTTCCGCCGCTGCATGGGCTGCCCGGGTCTCCAGGCGCAGGACGGCGGACAGGCGCGTGGCGGGCGGGGACGTGGCGGGCAGGGGCTCCACGGCGGCATCGAACATGGGACGGCGGACCTCGACCTTAGATTTCTCTCCGCGCGAGCGACACGACTAACATACATGAACCCATTTTCAGAGAAGACTGTGTGCAATACCTAGCCACCCGATGCAAGCGTAAACTTCAACCGATTTAATCCATACCGCGGCAGTTGGGAACCCGAACGAAGCGAACAGCCGGAGATCGACATAGTTGGCGATCGAAGGCTGTCCCCACCGCCGGCCGACGCGCTCAATCGTATCTGAGCGCGCCGGCCTTCCCGCGGAAGATCCAGTAGGACAGGGCCGTGTAGCCCGCGATCATCGGCAGGACGAGACAGGCGCCGACGAACATGATCATCAGCGAGGCGTCCGACGCCGCCGCCTCCCAGATCGTCGTCTGCTCCGGCACCACGTAGGGGAAGAAGGAATAGGCGAGGCCGTAGAAGCCCATCGCGAACAGCGCGATCGCGCCGGCGAAGGGCGCCCAGGCGAAACGGTCGCTCGCGGTCGGCAGGACGCGCAGGACGAGGTCGAGCAGGACGAACAGCCCCGCCGTGACGAGCGGCACCGGCGCCAGCAGCAGGAGGTAGGGCAGCTCGAACCATTTGGCGAAGATCCGCTCGCTCATCAGCGGCGTAACCACGGAAACCGCGACGAAGCCGAGCGCCACGAGCCACAGCGTGCCCCGCGCCCAGCGCACCGCCCGGCGCTGCAGATCGCCCTCGCCCTTCAGGATCAGCCAGGACGCGCCGATGAAGGCGTAGCCCGCCACCAGCGACACGGCGGTGAGGACGGCGAAGGCGACGTTGCCGGCGGTGCGCTCGAAGCCGGTGATGTAGAGGCCGAGCATGTAGCCCTGCGCCAGCGTCGCGACGAGGGAGCCGGCGAAGAAGGCGCGGTCCCACCAGATCCGGTGGCCGTCCTGCGCCTTGGCGCGGAAGTCGAAGGCGACGCCGCGCAGGATCAGCCCGGCGAGCATCGCCGCGACCGGCAGGTAGAGCGCGCCGAGGATCGTCCCCTGGGCGAAGGGGAAGGCGACGAGGAGGAGGCCCACCGCGAGCACGAGCCAGGTCTCGTTCGCGTCCCAGAACGGCCCGATCGAGGCGATCATCCGGTCCTTGTGGGCGTCGGTGGCGCCCGTGAGGATGCCCACCCCGAGATCGTAGCCGTCGAGGACGACGTAGAGCAGGATCGAGAGCCCGAGCAGGCCCGCGAAGGCGACGGGAAGCCAGGATTGGCCGTGTGCGAGGAGGTCCATGTCGGTCACCGGTTACGCGGCGGGGGAGGCGGCGAGGCGCTCGCCGCCCTGCGCGATGGGGGCCGCGGGGCCGGCCTGGCCGGTCGCGGTCGCGGACGCCTTGCCCGCGAGGTGGTAGAGCGTCGCGACATAGGCCGCGAGCAGGACGACGTAGAGCGCGAGGTACATGGCGAGCGTGGTCCAGACCATGCCGGCGCCGGCGGTCTTCGTCACCGCGTCCGCGGTCGAGAGCACCCCCGTCACCAGCCAGGGCTGGCGGCCGATCTCGGTGACGTACCAGCCCGCGGTGGTCGCGACCCAGCCCGAGAAGGTCATGGCGACGAGCGCCCAGGCGAGGAGCCGGCCCGGCTCGCCGCGCTTCCACACGCCGTAGCTCGCGGCCCAGGACACGGCCAGCATGAGGAAGCCGACGCCGACCATGATCCGGAAGCCCCAGAACACGGGCGCGACGGGGGGGTGCTCCACCGTGCCGTCCTCGGCGACGAAGTCGTTCAGCCCCGGCACGACGCCCTCCGGGTCGTGCTTCAGGATCAGGCTCGCGCCGTTGGGAATGGCGATCTCGAAGCGGTTCTCGCGGGTCTCCTCGTCCGGGAGGGCGAAGAGGACGAGAGGCACGTTGCCGCGGGTCTCCCAGTTCGCCTCCATGGCCGCGACCTTGGCGGGCTGGTGCTCGAGCGTGTTGAGGCCGTGCATGTCGCCGGCGAGGATCTGCAGCGGGATCAGGCCGGCCGCCAGGAACACGCCGGTGCGCAGGGCCGCCATGACGCCGCCCGAGCGGTCGCCGCGCAGCCAGCGCCAGGCCGAGAGGCCGGCCACCAGGAAGGCGGCGGTGAGACCCGAGGCGAGGAGCATGTGCGCGAGCCGGTAGGGCATGGACGGGTTGAAGACGATCGCCCACCAGTCGGTCGCGTGCACGACGCCGTCGACGACCTCGTAGCCGGCCGGCGTGTGCATCCAGGAGTTCAGGACCAGGATCCAGAAGGCCGACATGGTCGTGCCGAAGGCGACGAGCACGGTGGCGAGCGTGTGCAGCCAGTTCGGCACCTTGCGGAAGCCGAACAGCATGATGCCGAGGAAGGTCGCCTCCAGGAAGAAGGCGGTCAGCACCTCGTAGGCGAGGAGCGGTCCCGCGACGTTGCCGACGCGCTCCATGAAGCCCGGCCAGTTGGTGCCGAACTGGAAGGACATGGTGATGCCCGACACGACGCCGAGCGCGAAGGAGAGCGCGAACACCTTCACGAAGAAGCGATAGGCGTCCATCCAGCCTTCGTCGCGGGAGGCGTTGTAGCGCAGCTTGAAATAGAGCAGCACCCAGCCGAGCGCGATGGTGATCGTCGGGAACAGGATGTGGAAGGTGATGTTCGCGCCGAACTGGATACGGGAGAGGAGAAAGGCGTCCATCATGGCGTGTCACGGTCTCGAGCGGGGGATTGGCGACGGCGTCTCGCGGGGGATGCGGCGTCGTCACGGTTCGTCGGGATCGCCTCCGGGGCGCTGTTCCTGGCGGTCGGAGGAGGCGTCGTCGGTGGTCTCGTGCGCCGGTTTCTTCTTCTTGGGCGCCATGAAGTTCAGGCGGTCGGCCGCGTCGAGGAGGCGGGTGATGCGCGAGCCGAGCTTCATCAGCTGGACGAGGCGCTCGGTCTCGATGCGGCGCACGTCGTCGTACCAGTCGGACATCATGTCCATCAGGTCGTGCATGGCGCGCATGCGCTCCTGGGCGTGCCGCTCGTAGGCGCTCTCGGGCGCCTCCATCAGCGCCTCGCGCAGCATGGACAAGGTCGGGTCGATCTCGCGCTTCTTGCGCTCCTCGACGAGCGTGCGGACGATCTGCCAGATGTCCTCCGGTGCGGAATAATAGTCCCGCCGGTCGCCGGGCTTGTGCTGCAGGCGCACGAGGCTCCAGGCCTGCAGCTCCTTGAGCCCCATGGAGACGTTCGAGCGCGAGACGCCCAGCGCCTCGACGATGTCGTCTGCGTTGAGCGGCTCGGGGGCGACGAAGAGCAGGGCGTAGATCTGCCCGACCGTGCGGTTGACGCCCCAGCGGCCGCCCATCTCGCCGAAATGGAGCACGAAGGTCTGGACCAGCGGGGGAAGGTTCATGGCTGTGGCTTTCGGCGGGGGGATCCGCTGTTTCCGAACTTTCAGATTTTTCTGAAATATCGGATCTTCTGGGAAAACATCCATGCGACGGGGCGTCGCTGTGGCGGGATTGGTGAAGGGAGCGTCACCGCCGCGGCGCGCCGGCCGTCGTCTGCGCAGGACCCACGTCCTGAATGCGCCGGGACGGACTTGCTCGCTCGGGCATTGCGGCTAGGCTCGCGGTTCGAGCGCGGGCGCCGATTCGGTCGGCCGCGACGCGCGCATCGCACGAGCGGAGCCGTTATGGACGAGACAGGCGCTGGAGGCCGTACCCTCGGTCCCTCCCTCCCCGAGCTCGCCGCCGCGCTCGACCGGCTGGAGGCGCGCGCCTGCGGGCTCGCGCACGAGGGTTGGCGGGGCCGCACGGGTGCGCCGCTCTTCTGCGACAGAATGTCACGATCGGTCAACATCGCCTGTGCGCATACGACTGCTCGTTACGTTCTGCGCGACGCCGTCCTCGCCCTGCGGGCCCGCGGCCGTCCCGAGGCTGTCGCTTGGCTCGCCGAGTGGCAGGCGCTGGACGCCGAGATCGGCCGCTGCGACCACGCTCGCTCCGAGGCTGAAAAGGTCGAGGATGCCGCAGCCGTCGCGACCGCGGCCGCCGATCACGCAGCGGCGACCCGCGCCTTGGTGGCGCTGCACGCCCGGATCCGCGTCGCTATACTATCAGAAGGCGCAGAAGCTCCTCCGGCCGCCGAGCCGTGAGCTCGGCCGACGGTTGACGTCTGGATGCCTTTCGGGAAACAAGGTTGACTGTGGATCGCGTTTTGCGCCAATTGTGAGTGGCTTGCAATCGGTCTAAACCCGCTTTGCGCGTGTATGGAGACGCTCATGCTCGACCGTCCGATCGTCGGCCTCATCCTTCCGTTCGCCGGGGATTACGCCCCCGAGGGCTGGGCCATCTGCCGCGGCCAGCTGCTCGACCCGCGGGCGTATCCGGAGCTCTTCCTGCTCATTCGCGAAACCTATGGCGGCGACGGCGAGCGCAGCTTCGCGCTGCCGGACCTCGTCGGGCGCACGCTCTACGGCGCGGGCACGAGCGCCGACGCGTACGACGTGCCGCTCGGGCATGTCACGTCGGCCCCGCCCCGCTCGGGCTCACCCGACGGCGACGCCCCGCGCGGGGCGGTAGCGATCAACTGGATCATCTGCTTGCGCGGCGAGATCCCCGAGCCGGCACGCACCTGAACAGCCGCTCGGGCCGCCGTCCCGGAAACCGAGCTCGCTCGGCAGGAAGGCGTCCGGGTCGACCGGCTGGAAGCGACCAGCGAAGCCCGCGCGCGGGCGTCCACGGCGGCGCACCACCTCCTTCTCGAACGCGACGAAATAGTCGAGCCGCCCGGAGCTCGCGAAGACCGGGTGTATCTCGACCGCGCAGAGATAGCTCGTCCCGTCCGGGCGATAATTGACCAGGCACTCGGAAACCGGCTCGCGGCGGCGCAGGCCGCGGGCGATCTTCATCGTCGCGAGGCGGCTCGTCTCCGGACCTTGCAGCAATCGTGGCGAGCGGCCGAGAACCTCGTCCTTCCCGCGTTTCACCATGGCGAGGAAGGGGGCGTTCACGTGAACGATGGTGGGACCGGGACGCGCGAGATCCGCCTCGGTGAGCAGGAGGGCGGTCTGGGGGGAATCGGCGGAAAGGGCCAGCACATCGGACATCAGCATGATGACGTCAGTGTCGATGGAGACGAATTAAAAATCGGTTAATACCGAGCGGCCGTCCACGTCGGCAGGCGACATCGTGAATTAATGTAGGTTAACCTTCCAAGTTCGTCCGAGGATAGGGCTCCGATCGGCAGGCTCTAGACCGGTGTCGTGCTTCGAACACCTCTGGGGTCGGCTCACACGACCCCGAGTACGAGTAGAAGGACGAGCGTCAGAACTACGGAAACCGCCAAGGAACCCAAGCAACCGATTCGGCTGGAGAAGAAGACGAACATGCGGTCCCTCCTTTCGGGGAGCGAACCGCACGCGTCGCCGCTTCGTTCCGGCCGCGCCCTCAGGCGAGGGCGTCGAGCTTGGCGAGGTCGACGTTCGCGCCGCAGAGGAGGACGCCCACACGCTCGCCCGGCTCGGGTCTGTAGGCCCCCGACAGGAGCGCGGCGAGCGCGGCCGCCCCGCCGGGCTCGGTGGCGATTCGAAAGTCCCGCCACAACGCACGCTGAGCGTCGGTGATCGCCTCGTCGGGCACGAGGGCGACGTGGTCGACGGCGGCGCGCGCGATCTCCGTGACGAGACGCCCGGCGCTGCGCGCCCCCAGCGAATCGGCCGCCACGGACTGGACCTCGACGTCGACGGGCTCCCCCGTCGCGAGCGCGGCGTGGAGCGCGCGGGAATTTTCCGGCTCGACGCCCACCACCTTCACTCGCCCGCCGAACCAGGCGGCGATCCCGGCGATCAGCCCGCCGCCGCCGACGGCGACGAGCACGGTGTCGAGGCCGCCCGCCGCGTCCTCCTCCCATTCGAGCGCCACCGTCCCCTGCCCGGCGATGGTCGCCTCCGCGTCGTAGGCGTGGACCGACAGCGCGCCGGTGGCGGCGATGTGCATGCCGCAGGCGAAGAGCGCGTCGGCGTAGCGCGGCCCGCCGATCGTCACCTCGGCGCCCATGCGCCGGATCACGTCGACCTTCGCCTTGGGCGAGATCTCCGGCACGAAGATCGTCGCCTTGTGGCCGAGTTGGTGGGCGGCGTAGGCCACGGCCGCGCCGTGGTTGCCGCCCGACGCCGCGGCGACGCCGGCCGCCGGCACGCTCTCGACGAGCAGGTTGTTGAAGGCCCCGCGCGCCTTGAACGAGCCGGCGTGCTGCAGGAACTCGAGCTTCAGGCTCACCGGCCCGTCGTGGCCGAAGGCGGAGGGAAGCGTCCAGACCGGCGTGCGGCGCACGTGATGCGCGATGCGGGCATGTGCCGCGCGGATGTCGTCCGGCGTGACGGGAAGCGCTGCGGGCGCGGTCATGGAAGCCTCCTCGGATGCGAGCCGTTTCTCCTTAGTCGCGCGCACGAGCCGACGCCAGCGATGCGCCGCAAGCCCCGTCTGCGCGAAAGCGCCGGCCTCAGGCCCAGATCGCGATCGGCAGGCCGAAGGCGTCGCGCTCCGGCGGATCGGGGAAGGGTCGCGCCAGCTCCTCCGCCAGACGCCCCGCGACGACGAGGCAGGCGAGCGAGTCGAGGAGGTCGTCGGGCCCGACGCCCCGGGGCCGCGCGGCCTCGATCAGCGCCGGCGCGATCCCGGCCGCGGCGAGGAGCGCGCGGCGTTGGGCGAGGCCCGGCTCGTGCGGGCGGCTCTTCACCTTCTTCGGCGTTTCGAGCGCGCGATCGCCGTTCATGCGCCAGAAGGCGAGCTCGGGATGCACCTCGAAGACCCGCTCGGAGGCGCCGGGTCGCGCGCGCAGCACGGCGTCGATCTCGCGGATCTTGGGGAAGAGGTGGAAGCCCTGCTTCGAGACCTTGCGCGGCGGCGTCGAGGTCGCGAGCGCCGCCGCGCAGGACTCGGCGTAGGTCGCCGCCTCCACCGCCGCGCGGGCGGGGATGGAGAACACGCTCGACTGGCGCGCGCCGAGAAGCGGGCGCGCCGCCTGCTCGGCCGCCCGGCCGGGGCCGACGATCCGGTCGGGGAGGCCGATCGGCATGTCGATGGCGACGACCCGCGGCGCCTCCGGCGCGTCGAGGATGGCGGCGAGTTCGGGCGCGACGCGCAGCCGCGGCGGCTCGGCCCCGTCGAGCCGCGCGAAGGCGACGACCCAGCCGGCGGGGCAGCCGTCGGCGCCGGCGATCCAGGGGGAGGTCATGGCGGGCTAGTGGATGCGGTCCCCGACCCGGCGAGCCTCACGGACGCCGCGACCCGCCGACGGACGACCGGACCGGCGCGCTTCCAGGATGGTCTCCAGCGCCTTAGGGTCGCGCATCCACCTGTCGTACTCGGGTTCCGTCATGCCCAGGAACTCGTGGAGCTCGAGAGGGCCGTCGTACCTGTCGTGCCACTCTTCGACGTGGTCCAGAATTCCCTCCGGGCGCGCTTCGCCAGCCGCCAAGAGGCCGATGAATGTGCGTCTAGACATCGATTCGCCTTCCCTTGACCGCTCGCTTCGTCTTGTCCCCGGCAATCGGATCGACGACGCCGAGGTGGCGTCCGCGGACACCGGACATCTCCAGCTCCCCGTGCAGCGAGTCCCATTCGTATATGCGCTCCGGGTCCGCGCTGCGCCACACTTTCCTGCCCCGGGGGGCGCCTATCGGCTCGAGCGTATCGACGATGGACGGACTTGGAACGGTCTTCCGCACGCGCGCAGTTCCGTCGACTCCAGACTTTCACCCGGATACAGCATTGGGATGCGGCACGCCAGGCGGAAATATCTCCTGTCGTCTCACCGAGCCGAAAGCCCACCCAAACTCCCCCCGTGACCCCGCGGCCCTCTCGCCCTAATCTCCGGCGCGTCGCATCACCCCGGAGCCCGTCATGACCGCCGCCGCCTCCCCGCCCCGTCCCGTCGCCGCCAAGCCGCTCGGCGAGGGCGACCGGCTGATCCTGGTGGACGGCTCGTCCTTCGTGTTCCGGGCCTTCTTCCAGTCCATGAACCAGGACGCGCGCTACAATTTCCGCTCGGACGGCCTGCCGACCGGGGCCGTGCGCTTGTTCTGCGTCAAGCTGCTGCAATTCCTCAAGGACGGCGCGGCGGGCGTGAAGCCGACCCATCTCGCCATCGTGCTCGACAAGTCCGAGGGCGGCTTCCGGCGCGAGGTCTATCCCGAGTACAAGGGCCACCGCCCCGACGCGCCGGAGGACCTCAAGGCGCAGATGCCGTTGATGCGCCACGCGGTGCGGGCCTTCGGGCTCGAGCCGGTCGAACTCGAGCGCTACGAGGCCGACGACCTCATCGCCGCCTACGCCAAGGACGCGGCCGCCCGCGGGGCCGAGGTGCTGATCGTCTCCGCCGACAAGGACCTGATGCAGCTCGTCGGCCCGAAGGTGCGGTTCTTCGACTTCGAATCGGGCGTGAAGGGCAAGCCCGGCTACCGCCCCGAGCGCGACCTCGACGAGGCGGCGGTGATCGAGCGCTGGGGCGTGCCGCCGGCGAAGATCGTCGACATGCTGGCGCTGATGGGCGACACCTCCGACAACGTGCCGGGCGTCCCCGGCATCGGCCAGAAGACGGCCGCGCAGCTCATCGGCGAGTACGGCGACCTCGAGACGCTGCTCGCCCGGGCGGAGGAGATCAAGCAGCCCAAGCGGCGCGAGGCGCTCATCGCCAACGCCGATATCGCCCGGCTCTCCAGGCGGCTCGTCGAGCTCGACGACAAGGCGCCGGTTCCCGTGCCCCTCGACGATCTGGCGCTGGGCGAGCTCGACGCCCGCCGGCTGATCGCCTTCTTCAAGGCGATGGAGTTCACCACGGTGACGAAGCGTGTCGCCGCCGAGTACGACATCGATCTCAACAGCGTCGAGCCGGATCCGGCGCTCGCCCGCGCCGCCGGTGCGGGCGCGGCCGAAGAGGGAGCGGAGGCGCCGGGCGGCGAGGGGGGCGTCGCGCCGAGCGCCGACGAGGACGCGACGCCCGCCCGGGTGGTGGCGCTGCGCCTCAAGGAGGCCACAGATGTCAAGGTCGATCGCGAGCGCTACGAGCGGGTGACGACGCGGGAGCGCCTCCAGGCCTGGGTCGAGGAGGCGCGCGCCGTCGGGCTCGTCGCCTTCGATACCGAGACGACCGCGCTCGAGGCGCACAAGGCCGACCTCGTCGGCTTCTCCCTCGCCACCGGCCCGAGCCGGGCCTGCTACGTGCCGCTCCAGCACCGCGACCCGGAGGGCGACCTGTTCTCCGGCAACGGCCTCCTGCCGGACCAGATCCCGATCACCGAGGCGCTCGCCATCGTGCGGCCGATGCTGGAGGACCCGGGCGTCCTCAAGATCGCGCACAACATGAAATACGACTGGCTGGTGATGAAGCGCCACGGCGTCGTCGTCGAGCCCTTCGACGACACGATGCTGATGTCCTACGTGCTCGACGCCGGGCGCAACAACCACGGCATGGACGACCTCGCCCAGCGCCATCTCGGCCATACCTGCGTCGCCTATGCCGAGGTCGCGGGCTCCGGCAAGGCGCAGGTGAGCTTCGACCGCGTGGCGATCGACAAGGCGACGACCTACGCCGCCGAGGACGCCGACGTGACGCTGCGGCTGTGGCGCCTGCTCAAGCCCCGCCTCGTCGCCGAGCGCAAGACCACGGTCTACGAGACGCTGGAGCGGCCGATGGCGGCCGTGCTGGCGCGGATGGAGGAGCGCGGCATCAAGGTCGATCGGCAGGTTCTTAGCCGGCTCTCTTCCGATTTCGCCCAGACCATGGCGCGGCTCGAGGAGGAGATCCAGGAGGACGCCGGCGAGCGCTTCTCGGTGGGAAGCCCAAAGCAGATCGGGGAAATCCTGTTCGGCAAGCTCGGCCTTCCCGGCGGCAAGAAGACGCCGTCCGGCCAATGGGCGACGCCGGCCTCGGCGCTCGAGGAGCTCGCCGAGGCGGGGCATGAATTGCCGGCTAAGATACTCGAATGGCGGCAGGTACAGAAGCTGAAGTCGACCTATTCGGATTCGCTGCCGGGCTACATGGACGAGGCGGGGCGCGTGCATACCTGCTTCTCGCTCGCCGCCACCACGACGGGTCGGCTGTCGTCGTCCGACCCGAACCTGCAGAACATCCCGGTCCGCACCGAGGCCGGCCGCAAGATCCGCACGGCCTTCGTCGCCGAGCCGGGCTACCGGATCGTCTCGGCCGACTACAGCCAGATCGAGCTGCGCCTCCTCGCCCACATCGCCGACATCCCGCAGATGCAGAAGGCCTTCGCCGACGGGGTCGACATTCACGCGACGACGGCGTCAGAGATGTTCGGCGTGCCCCTCGACCAGATGACGTCCGACCTGCGCCGGCAGGCCAAGACCATCAATTTCGGCATCATCTACGGCATCTCCGCCTTCGGGCTGGCCAACCGGCTCGGCATCCCGCAGGGCGAGGCGGCGGCCTTCATCAAGCGCTATTTCGAGCGCTTCCCCGGCATCCGCGTCTACATGGACGAGACCAAGAAGTTCTGCCGGGAGACCGGCTTCGTCACCACACTCTTCGGGCGCGTCTGCCACTATCCGGGCATCCGCGCCGGCAACCCGGCGGAGCGCGCCGGCGTCGAGCGCCAGGCCATCAACGCCCCGATCCAGGGCTCCGCCGCCGACATCATCCGCCGGGCCATGGCCCGCATGGAGGACGCGCTCACGGAGGCGAAGCTCTCGGCGCGCATGCTGCTCCAGGTCCACGACGAGCTCGTCTTCGAGGTGCCCGAGGACGAGGTCGACGCCACGCTGCCGGTCGTCACGCGCGTGATGGAGGAGGCCCCCCACCCGGCGCTGACGCTGAAGGTGCCGCTGGCGGTGGAGGCGCGCGCGGCGGGGAACTGGGAGGAGGCCCACTGAGGGCGCGCGCCCCGCATCCGCCTCACGCCTTCGCGCCGCTCTCCTCCGGCGCGCCCGTCGTGTTCGCCGAGATGCTCTCCACCGCCTCGGCGTCGGTGGTGACCGGGACCTGCGGCTTCGACGCGTCGGCCGCGCCGTTGGTCGCGCGCTCGGCGAGGATGCGCAGCGGCGGGGCCGAGCCGTCCTTGCCCTCGCCGGCGTACAGGGTGAGGTGCGGGAAGGGGATCTCGATGCCGCGCGCGTCGAAGACCTGCTTGACCATCTCCAGATAGGCGCGGCCCGTCGCCCATTGCTTGCCGGGCGCCGTCTTGATGCGGGCGCGGATGACGACGGCGGAATCGGCCAGCGCCTCCACGCCCCAGAGCTCGAACGGCCCCAGGATGTCCGGCCCGTGCTCCTCCGACTGCGTGAGCAGGTCGAAGGCCTCCTGCATCGCCTGCTTCACCTCGACCACGTTCTCGCGATAGGCGACGCCGATGTCGGCCACGTAATAGGCGAAGTGGCGCATCATGTTGGAGACCATGTCGACGGACGAGAACGGAACGACGTGGTACGTGCCCTGCAGGTCGCGGATCGAGACGGAGCGGATCGTCAGCCGCTCGACCACGCCGGAGATGCCGCCGGCGGAGACGACGTCGCCCTCGTTCATGGCGTTCTCGAGCTGGATGAACACGCCGGTGATGACGTCCTGCACCAGCTTCTGCGCGCCGAAGCCCACCGCGAGGCCGACCACGCCCGCGCCGGCGAGGAGCGGGCCGACGTTCACGCCGAGCTCGGCCAGAACCATGATCGCCACGACGACGACGAGCGTCACCGTGAAGGCGTTGCGGAACAGCGAGAGCAGCGTGCGCTCGCGCGCCGTCGGCGGCGTGCCGTAATCCGGGTTGAGCCGGTATTCCACCCAGGACGAGACGATGATGTAGGCGGCGATCCCGAACAGGATCAGCAGGAAGGCCGAGATCAGCGCCGTCGTCACCTCGAAGCCGACGCCGGTCGAGGCCCAGGCGAGGAAGTCGAACAGCTCCCAGGCCTGCGCCACGGCGACGAGCACGCCGATCAGCACGACGAGCCGGATCACGTGGAGCACCTTCGGCACGAAGGCGTTGAGCCGCGATTCGAGCAGAGGCAGGCGCTGCTTGACGTCGGGCGACAGGCGCATGCCCCCCGAGATCACCCGCGACAGGAAGCTCGCCACCAGAACGCCGATGCCGAGCGCGATCACGCTCTCCAGCGTCGCGCCGAGCATGTAGGTGAGCGCGCCGCGCGGGCGCGTCATCCAGATCAGGAACAGCGCCACGAAATAGAGGATCGCGAAGATATGCCAGACCCGCGCCAGCGCCGCCATGAACTTGGCGGTGGCGTCGTTCTCGCCGTTGACGGCGCGCCGCATCATCAGGTCGCGCACGGCGTCGCGGTTCTGCAGCGTCACCAGGATGCCGATCAGGCAGGCGGTGAGGATGGCGAGCACGCGCACCGCCTGGCCGGCCGTGAAGGACACGTTCCAGGCCGCGATCGGGGCGACGAAGAGGAAGGCGTACACCACGATCGAGGTCGTGCGCGCGATCCAGAAATACCAATACGCCGCGGCGGTGTCGGTGATCACCGGGAACAGCCGCAGGCTCGAGCGGCGCGGGCGCAGCACGCTTCGGGCGGCGAGCTTGATGCCCTCCGCCATCACGAAGGCGTTGATGAAGAGCTGCTGGTTGAGCGCGTTCATGCCCGTGGCGCCCCAGCGCACGGCGACGAAGGTGCCGATCGCCCAGGCGGCGGCGAGCGCCGTCGCCTCGAGCGCGAGCGTGGCGAGGGAGAAGATCGTGCGGCCGATCCAGGTCTCGGTGTGGCGGTGCCGGGCGAGGCGGTCGGCGATGCGGCCCGCGACCCAGCGCAGCACGAGATAGGTCGCGACGATCACCGCGATGACGAGGGCGAGGCCGGCGAGCACGCGCCCGAGCCGTTCGACGTCGTCCATCGAGACGTCGCGCCAGAGCGCCCCCACCGTGTCGATCGCCCGGCCGGTGACGGCGAAGACGCCGGCGATCTCCTCGGCGATGCCGCGGGTCTGCTCGGCGATCATGCGCGCGAACGGAACGGGCTGCGCCTCCTCGGCCTGCGCCGCGAGATCGGCGGCCGCCTCCGGCGCGGCGGCGGAGAGCGCCTCGATCAGCCGGGCGCGAGCGGCGTCGTCCTCCAGCACGCCGAGCAGCGCCTCGAGCTCGGGCGAGACCGGCGTGGCCGTCTCCTCGCCCGCGGGCGCCGTCTCGCCCTCGGCCTCCTGAGCCTGGACCGGCGCAGCGAGGCCGGGGATCTGCGCCTGCGCGGCCGCACCGGCCAGGACCGCGATGGCGAAAGCGAGAGCGAGAATCAGGGCCACGGCGGCGAGGCGCGTGTGCGAACGGGCGAAGACGATGAGAGACGGGCGATGGCGCATGAAGTCGGGGGAGGGACAGGGGATCCGGAGAAGAAGCCCGCGCGAATCCGCGCCGGCGCGAAGGCCGCACTATAGGGAAATGCTGCGCGAGGAAAACCGCCCCTCCCGCATATCGGCTCTGCTCACGCGCCCGTGAAGGCGATGGCGATCCCGTCCGCCGTATGCCGCACCACCTGCGCCGGCATGGCCCCGAGCCGCGCGCGGGTCCCGATCGGCGGGCGCGCGGCGGTCTCGAGGCGCGCGCCGCCGAAGGAGAGATCGCGCACGACGACCGCCTCGGCCGCCTCGCCGTCGAGGGCGAGGGTGGCGGCGGCGGGCGGCGGCAGGTGCCGCTCGTGCCGGCGCAGCTCCGCCCGCGCGCCGTCGAGCCGCTGCTCCAGCCAGATCAAGGCGGCGACCCGGTCCGGCCGGCCGTCCCGGTCGAAGGCGATCGCGAAGCCGTCCTCGAGGAAGCGCGCCACGCGGCCGCGCACGAGGCCGATCTGCCCGATCAGGGCCGAGACGATCTCGCCCTCGACCACCGGCGCCGCGCAGGCCAGCGCCGCGCCGTCGGCGGAGACGCAGGTCGTCTCGGCGAGGAAGGCCGATCCGTCGCCGAGCGCGACCCGGCAGGGCAGCGCGATCGCGATCCGCTCCGCCCGCCGGCGGTCGACATGGAACGGGGAATAGGCCTGGTCGAGCCGCATCGCAACGCCCTCGTGCGCGGCGCGGAAACCGCCCGCGCCGATCCCGAGAGCATGCGCGCGGCCTCTTGCGCGGAGCTTGCGGCAGCGTCGGCGCCCGACGCTCAGCCGCCGGACGCGCCCCCGCCGACGAGGACGATGTGCAGCCGCCGCGGGCCGTGGGCGCCGAGGAACATGGTCTGCTCGATGTCGGCCGAGCGGGAGGGGCCGGTGACCCAGTTCACCGTGCGCGGCATCGCGCCCTTGCCGAGGCGCTCGCGCAGGCGCGCCCAGAGCGTCTCGTAGTCGCCCGCCACCTCCGCCGCGTCGAGGACGACGATGTGGTTGTCGGGCAGGAAATTGAGCGTCGTCGGGTTCTCGGGCCCGGAGACGAGGGCGAGCGTGCCGCTCTCCGCGACGCCGCCCATGGCGTGGCTCACCGCGTTGAGGTCGCGCCCGTCGCTCGGGCCGATGGCGATCTCGAGGGGCGTGTCGTCCCAGGGCAGGGCGGAGAGCCGCGGATCGGAGCCCATCCGCAGCGTGGCGGGCAGGTTGTGCGAGCGCAGATAGGCCGCGATCGCCGCCGGGACCTCGCCCGGCGCCTCGACCTCGGCCACGGTGGCGAGCGCCGCCTCGGCCTGGGCGATGAACAGCTCGAGGCGGGCGCGGCCCTCCACCTGCCCGCGGGCGGGCACGACCCCCGCCGGCGCGCCGGCGAGGCGCTCGGCGACGACGGCGCGGCGGGGGGCCTCGCGCCCGGTGACCCCGAGCGAGCGGCGGATGGTGGCGAGGATGTCGTCGCGGGCGGAGGTGTCGCGGGCGGTGCTCATCGTCCCCTCCTCACGCCGCGCGTTTCGCGGGCGCCGCGCGCCCGGCGCGCTCGCGGGCGAAGCGCTCCTGGAAGGTGCCGCCCTGGGGGGCGGGGAAGTCGCGGTACTTCGTCCAGCCGGCGGCGAGGGGCAGCCAGGCGAAACGGCCCTTCGAGCGCCCGGCGAAGGCCAGCGCGCCCATGCCGATCCGGGTCGCGAGGCGATAGAGCGCCGGGCGCCGCGCGAAGAAGGCCCAGGCCTTCAGGCCGGAGCGGACGGTGGCGGGGGAGAGGTGGCGCTCGAACTCGCGCTCGCGCCAGTGCCGCATCAGCTTCGGCAGCGGGATGCGCACGGGGCACACGCTCTCGCAGCGCCCGCAGAAGGTGGAGGCGTTGGGCAGGTGGCCGCCCTTGTCGACGCCGATCAGCGAGGGCGTCAGCACCGCCCCCATCGGACCCGGATAAACCCACCCGTAGGCATGGCCTCCGACCGCGTGATACACGGGGCAGTGGTTCATGCAGGCGCCGCAGCGGATGCAGCGCAGCATTTCTTCGAAGTCGGTGCCCAGCATCGCCGAGCGGCCGTTGTCCAGCAACACCACATGGTACGACGCCGGGCCGTCCTCGTCAACATCGCGGCGGGGGCCGGTGGAGAAGGTGGTGTAGACGGAGAGTTCCTGGCCGGTGGCGGAGCGGGCGAGAACACGCAGAAGTTGAGACGCGTCCTCCAGCGTCGGCACGAGCTTCTCGAGCGAGGCCAGCACGACGTGGGTCTTGGGCAGGATCTGCGTGAGGTCGCCGTTGCCCTCGTTCGTCACGATGACGGAGGAGCCCGTCTCGGCGATCAGGAAGTTCGCGCCCGTGATGCCGACGTCGGCGGCGAGGAAGCGGTCGCGCAGCACGCCGCGGGCCTCGGTGAGGAGGCTCACGGGCTCGGAGAGGTCGCGCTTGGGGTCGAGATGGGTGTGCGCCCGGCGGAAATCCTCCTCCACCTGGGTGGCGTTGACGTGCACGGCGGGCGCGATGATGTGCGAGGGCGCCTCGTGCCGCAGCTGGATGATGTACTCGCCGAGATCGGTCTCCACCGGCTCGATGCCCTCGCCCTCGAGATGGGCGTTGAGCCCGATCTCCTCGGCGATCATCGACTTGCCCTTGGTGACGGTCCGCGCCCCCGCCTCCCGGCAGATCTCGGTGACGATGCGGCGCGCCTCCGCCGCGTCGCGGGCGAAATGCACGATCCCGCCCGTCTCCTCCACCTTGGCGACGTAGGCCTCGAGATAGAGGTCGAGATGCGCGAGCGTGTGGTTCTTGATGTCCCGCGCCGAATCTCGCAGCGCCTCGAATTCCGGCAGCCGCTCCGCCGCCTTCACCCGCTTCTCGATGAACCCCACCCGCACGTTCCCCATCGCCCGCTGCAGCTGGACGTCGTGCAGGGCCCGGTGGGCGTTGTCCTTGAACTGGGGGGAGGTGGCGTGAACGGACATGGCGGCTCCCGGGGTTCTGGTTGGAACCGTTGTAGCGGGGGATGCGCGGGTTGGCGAGGGGGGCGGAGGGTCGCGGGGGGATGGGGGAGGGGGGAGGGCGCCGTCCTTACCTGCGACGGTACCGCCGTGCTCGGTCCGCGCAAGGGCTTCGCCCTCCTCCGCTGCGCTGCGGCCCTTCGGGTGCGCTCCCCTGCGCGCGGCGGTGCGTGCGAGGCACGACGGCTCCGGGGGGATGACGGGCGCCCGACTCGCCATGTGTGGATGCCCCCCGTCGAGGCAAGCCGGTTTTCGATCCTCGGGGCATGTGATCGGATGCGTCCATGTGTCAGACCTCACGAGTGCGGCCGACCATGGCCGCGGGCCGGTATGGCGATGCGCGGGCCGGGTCCGGATCAAGGGAGAGGGCTCGAAGCCCAGCGGAGAGTCCTGGTTTTCCCGACCCCGATCTTGCCGATCGGTTTGCCCTTACGGATCGATGCACCTCCTTACGCTCGACACACCGGACGGCGACGGCCTGCGCTCAGCAGGCCGCACCGGCCGGATCTCTGTAATCCTCCTCGCGCGTCAGCATCGCCCAGATCGTCCGGGCCATCTTGTTGGCGAGCGCGATGGCCACAAGCATGCGCGGCTTCCTCGCCAGCATGTTCCCGATCCAGGAGCCTACCGGCGGCGGCGTGCGCACTGCCGATCGCACCACCGCCATCGCCCCGGTGATCAAGAGCCGGCGTATGTCGCGCTGGCCCATCTTGGAGGTCTTCCCGAGCCGCTGCTTCCCGCCGCTGGAGTGCTGCAGCGGCGTCAGCCCGAGCCAGGCCGCGAAGTCGCGCCCTCGGCGGAAGCTCGCCATCGCCGGCGCGAAGGTCTCCACGGCGAGCGCCGTCACGGGTCCGATCCCCGGCATCGTCTGGAGGCGCCGAGCCGTGCCGGAGGCGCGCGAGGCCGCGCGCATGCGCTCGTCGAGCTCGGCGACCCGCGCATCGAGTACGGCGATCTGCTCGAGCAGCATGCGCGCGAGGACGACGACGTCCTCCGGCAGATCCGCGCCTTCCTCGAGCGCCTTCGCCAGCCGGTCGACCTGCGCGACCCCGCGGGGAGCGACGAGGCCGTACTCGGCGAGATGGCCGCGCAGCGCGTTGATCAGCTGCGTGCGCTGGCGCACGAACAGATCGCGGCTGCGAAACAGCATGGCGCTCGCCTGCTGCTCCTGCGTCTTCACCGCCACGAACCGCATCGTCGGGCGTACGGCCGCCTCGGCGATCGCCTCCGCATCCGCGGCGTCGTTCTTGTGCCGCTTGACGAACGGCTTGACGTAGGCCGGCGGAATCAAGCGCACCTCGTGCCCGAGCTTCATGATCTCGCGCCCCCAGCCATGTGCGGTCGCGCAAGCCTCCATCGCGACGACGCACCGCGGCTGCGCCGCCAGGAACGGCAGGAACCGCGCCCGCGTCAGCGTCTTCCGGAAGGCCACCGACCCGTCCGCCCGCGCCCCGTGGACTTGGAAGAGACGCTTTGCCAGATCGACCGCGATCATCGTAACTTCGCCCATGGATGCTCCCTCCGCTCGTGGGTTGTGACAGGACCACGATGGCACATCGCGATGCCGTTGGGAGGGGGCATCCACACCATCAGGGGGATGGGGGCGCGTGATGGTCTACACTCGGGCGTTTTCCGAACTTGCCCGAACCGCACTGCAGCGCAACTCTAACCCGAGATCGTACGCTGGGGGGGGAGTGCGGTGGCTCGGCTCTACATCGCGAACACGGACAACGCCTGGTTCGACTTTCTGGCGGCGCGGCCGGATCTCGACGAGGTCAATTTCTGGAAGCCGTCTGCGGGCGGCTTCTCTGCGATCGGGGCCGGTGAGATGTTCGCCTTCAGGCTGAAAGCCCCGCGCAACGCCATCGCCGGGTTCGGCGTCTTCGCGTTCGCCCAGCCGTCGCCCATCGGTTGGGCCTGGGACGCCTTCGGAGAGCGCAACGGGTGCGCCTCCAAGGACGCGCTCGTCGCGGCGATCGCGCGCCTCAGGAAAGAGCAAGACGTCACTGAGTTCTCCGAGATCGGCTGCCGCATTCTGATCGACGCGGTGTTTCTGCCCGAGCGCCTCTGGATTCCCGTGCCGGACGACTGGTCGCCTAACATAGTGGGCGGAAAGACCTACGACGCGCAGGCCGGCGAAGGACGACGCGTTTACAACGCGCTTCTCGCCGCGGCGGAAGAACTGCGCGCGCCCACTCTCGCCGCCGGCCTGGCCGAAGGCGATCAGGCCCGCTACGGCGAGCCGGCCCTCGTCGCGCCGCGTCTGGGCCAGGGCGGATTTCGCCTCGCCGTGGCGCAGGCCTACGGCCGGCAATGCGCGATCTCGAACGGCAAGGTGCTGCCCGCGCTGGACGCGGCGCACATCGTGCCGTTCGGGAGGGGCGGCGCGCACGCCGTCTCGAACGGAATTCTCCTGCGCAAGGACATCCACAGCGTCTTCGACGCGGGCTTCGCCACGATCGACCCCGACTATTGCTTCGTCGTCAGCGACAAGGTGAGGACGCTGTTCAACAACGGCGAGGAGTACCGGCGGCTGCACGGGCAGCGGCTCAGGACACCGACGAGGTCCGAGCTGAAGCCGGATACGGCCTTCCTGCGCTGGCACAATGAGAATGTGTTTCGCGGGTGAGGGGAGGCGCCGCGTCCCCTCCGGGCCGCTTCGCGGCCC
Organism: Salinarimonas sp.; assembly: GCF_040111675.1. Taxonomy (NCBI): domain Bacteria; kingdom Pseudomonadati; phylum Pseudomonadota; class Alphaproteobacteria; order Hyphomicrobiales; family Salinarimonadaceae; genus Salinarimonas; species Salinarimonas sp. The sequence goes on from NZ_CP157794.1 coordinate 386,891, forward strand.
ACCTCCCCTGCGGGGAGATGGCGGCGCGCTCCGATCGCGCCGGCTTTAGCGCATCCGGTCGGCGGCGAACCAGCCGGCTTCGGTGCGGCGGGCGAGGCCGATGGCGGCGAGGATGCGCAGGCCCTTTTCGACGCGCGCCACGCTGCGCCCGCCGTTGCGGAAGGCGCGGGCGAGGTCGCGCGGGTCGGTGGGGCGGCCGCGGGCGCGGAGCGCCCGGCGCACGGCCTCGACGAGCTTCTCGTCTTCCTTGGGCAGCGGCGGCGGTTCGACGGCCGCGACAGGTGCGGCGAAGTCGGCCTCGATCTGCACCTCGCGGCGCTTCATGCCGCGGCCGAACCGCGGGATCTGGTAGTCGGGCCGCAGCCAGCGCACGAGGCCGTTCGCCTCCTCCTCCGCCCGCTCGCGATTGAGGGCGACGAGCCGCTCCAGGATCGCCTCGTCGGAGAGATCCGCCGGCCAGCCGTAGGCCTCGGCGACGGCGGCGTCGATGCGCCGGTGCAGATCGTGGATCACGCCGACGCAGCCCTTGTCGTAGATGGCGCGCTCGCCCTCGTCGAGCGGCGCCGGCGGCGCGCGCCCCGGATCGGGCCGGCGCTCCCAGTCCTCCAGCGCGGCGATGCGTTCGCGCACATTGTAGAGCCGCGTCATGGTGAGGAAGTCGTGATCGGCGATGACGCGCTTGCGCAGCGCATCGAGTTCCTCCGCGAGCGCGCCGATGGCGGCGCGTTGGGCGTCGGTGGCGGCGGGGAAGGGGAAGGTGGTGAAGCACCGCGACTTATTATAACGCGGATCATTTCCGACGCCGAGCCACCCTCCAACGGCTTCGGCCCACACGATGTGGACGCGAGACGAAAGTACCCCAAGAGCCGCCGCGTCGCCTGAGCATATCGCGATCACCATGTGATCTGGGAGATAGGATTGCGGAAGAAACTGGAAAATTCGGTGCTTGCTTGTTTCGGTTGTAGCGATATACCGGCTCAAATTTTCTAAAGACGCTCTTAGCGTAGGGCGGGGTTCGGCAAAAATCCACCAGTTCTCTCGATAACTCCGTCGATTGTTTGTCTCCCTTTCAGGTTTAACATCAATGCTAAGTCTCTGGTACAGCGGTGCATACAAACGCCGAAACTCCGCCTAATCGAGGCCGAATGCGTCGATCACATATCGTCCGAGTGGGCGCGTTACCAATTCGCGTCCGTCGACATAGGGACGAACAATGTTTTCGTGACTGGCCGCGATAAGCGCCCGGGCTTGGGGCGGTTCCAAGACGAAACCTTTGCCAGCGAGAAGGACGCCGTTAAGTGCAAGTTCTTTCGCCGCATTCAGCTTAGAAATTGACCCCAGGTCAGGCCCGATCGAAAGATCAGAGTTTATGTAACCGAAATCGACCCGAATCCCGAGCGTTGGGTTATCGGAGTCGAGGTTTTCCTCTGTGGAAACGGTCAGGATCTTTCCAGTTCGATAACCACGTTCTGCGACCGTCATGGCGATGCGCACAGCGGCCTTTCGAGCCCGTCGTCCCCGGATGCCTTTCGGCACCTTGATCCACGGGTGATCGGCGACAGCAAATATAAGCGAGGCTTTGCCTGTAGATGCGTATTGTTCAATGATTCGACGAGAGAATGTTTGTGTTACTGAATTAGTCGTAATAAAGCCAAAGCGACGGAGCCTAGAGTTTTCTAATGCTAATATACTCGCTGCCTGCTCCCACCAATACATCACAAAGTCAACCGAATCGGACTTCTTTTTGCGGCTGGCCCAAAGAGCGTGGACGTAACCATCTCCAAGCTGAGTCCGCATATCCTCGCCTTTGCCGATGAACGGCGGATTCCCCACGATGAAATCCGCCTCCGGCCAGCGCGCCGGGCGCGGGTTCTCGAAGCGGGTGACCGGGATGCGCGCCTCCGGGTCCGGAACGAGTTCGCCGGTGACGGGATGAAGCTTGCGGGCGTTCGGGTCATGGCGCGTGACCGGCCGCCCCTGCGCGTCGCGCACGATCTCCTCGCCGTCGTGCTCCAGAACCGCGTCGCCCTCGCGGATCATCCCGAAATCCTTGAGGATCGGCTCGGTCATCACGGTTCGCTCGCGGGTGCGGAACCACCATTGGATATAGCCGATCCAGAGCACCAGTTCGGCGATGGGCACGGCGCGCGGGTTCTTCTCGATGCCGAGGAACTGGTGCGGGTCGACGGTGCGCAGCGGCTCGGCGGTCTCGCCGAGGAGCTTGAGGAAGTCGAGCACCTCGCCTTCCAGGCGCTTCATCAGTTCGAGGGCGACGTAGAGGAAGTTGCCGGTGCCGCAGGCCGGGTCGAGCACGATCGTGTCGCAGAGCCTGTCGTGGAAGCGCTTCACGGCGGTGCGCGCCCCGCGGGCGTCTCCGGCGAGCAGCTTCGCCGTCGCGTCCGCCTGGGCGCTCTCCCAGTCCTCCCGCAGGGGCTCGATGATGGTCGGCACCAGCAGGCGCTCGACATAGGCGCGGGGCGTGTAGTGCGCGCCGAGCTTGGCGCGCTCCTGTTCGGAGAGCGCCTGTTCTAGAGCAGATTCTCACCACTCGGGTTCATATCCTGCTGCGGTGAAGAAGTTCGCGCATTCCTCTGGCGGGAAGGCTTCGATGGCGTCGGCGACGGCGCTCCAGAGGGCGTCGCGCGTCCGGGCGGCGACCTTCCTGAGCAGGGCCTTCAGCTTGGCGAAGGCGTTCTCGATGGGGTTGAAGTCCGGGCTGTAGGGCGGCAGGAAGCGCAGCTCGGCTCCGGCCGCCTCGATGGCCTCGCGCACGGCGGGGGTCTTGTGGCTGGCGAGGTTGTCCATGATCACCACGTCGCCGGGGCTCAGCGTCGGAACCAGGACCTGCTGGACGTAGGCGAGGAAGCTCGCCGCGTTGATCGCGCCGTCGATCAGCATCGGCGCGTCGATCCCGCCGATCCTGAGCCCGGCCACGAAGGTCGTGGTGCGCCAATGGCCGTGAGGGATGCCGGCGCGCAGGCGCTCGCCTTCGGGGGCGCGGCCCCGCAACCGCGCCATCTTGGTGTTGAGCCAGGTCTCGTCGATGAAGATCAGCCGCTGCGGGTCGAGCTCGGGCTGCTCCTCGAACCAGGCCTCGCGGGCCGCGGCGACGTCGGCGCGGTCCTGCTCGCTGGCGTGGCCGGACTTTTTTTGAACGTCAGGCCGTGGCGGCCGAAGAAGCGGTGCACCGTCGAGGGCGCGAAGCGCTCGCCGTGCTCGCGCTCGAGCCGCTCGGCGATCTCGACGAGGGTGAGATCCGGCGCCTCCTCCACCATCGCGAGGATGACCGGGCCGAGCGCCTCGATCCGCCCGGACCGCGTGTCGCCGCCTTGCGCCCGCGGCGCGACCGAGCCCGTCTCGCGCCGAAGGTTGAACCACTTCACCGCCGCGGACGGCGCGATCCCGAAGCGGTCCGCCGCGGCCCGGCGGCTCATGCCGGCATCGACCGCAGCGAGGACGCGCTGCCTCAGATCCATCGAGAGGGGCTTCGTCATGGCGGCTGGCCTCCTCCGCCAGCCTCTACCGTGAATCACGAACTGGCCTCGAAGGGAATCCCCCGCGCGATTCCATCAGGAAGCGATCTGCTCTAGCAGCGTGCCGAAGATCGCCGGCTCGACGTTGGTCCAGTCCTTCGAGGCGGCGACCTCGAGGTAGGCGAGCTCGTCGCCCGTGATCTCGACGGTGACGGCCTCGCGGAAGAGGCCGCCGTTGAACTTCCTGATGTCCTCCTGGATGGCGGTGGCGTGCCCGCCCTCGTCCATGGTGCGGAAAAAGTCGTCGGCGGCCAGATGGAAGCGCTCTGGCCTGTCCTTGTAGAGCGCGATGAGCCGCTGGAAGCCCGCGGCGGGCAGGAGGCCCATGCGCTCGGCGAACATCGCGAAGATGCAGCGCATCAGGAATTTCGAGACCTTGTAGGCGTACTCCGCCTTCTGCACGGGCTCGGTGAGCTTCGCGCGCGCTTCGAGCGAGCGCGTCATGTGGGCCAGCAGCGCCGCGATCTCCTGAGTGACGGCGGCCGCCTTGGCGCTGGGATCGAGGGAGAACGGATCGTCCCACACGAGGCGCAGCCGATCCCGCACGGTCGGATCGCGCAGGTCGTCCATGGCGATGCGGAACTCGGTGCGCGTCGGGAACTGGGCATAGTTCTTCCCCTGGCCCGAGAAATCGGCGTAGAGCTCGATGACGTGGCCGACGTCGACGACGACGATGAAGGGCGGCCACTCGTCGAGGCAGCGGGCGTAATCGACCGCCTGATGTTTGGCCGCGCGCATCAACGCGTCCCAGTTCGGCGGCGGCTTCGGCCTGGCGCGCGGGCGCTCCAGCGCGGCGACGCCGCCGCGCAATTCGAGCGGCAGCTGCTCGAAGGTCTCGCCCCCGGAGCGGCGCTTGAAGGACTGCTTCGCCTCCAGGACGAAGGCGCCCTTCTTGTAGAGATCGATTCGGCCCGGCGCCGTCGAGCCGTCCTCGAAGCGAAAGTGGACGGGGCGCTCGAAGCCGTAATCGAGATCCGGCACGCCGCGGGCGCGCGCCGCGTGCGGCCGCTCAGCGCCGATCAGGTCGCAGAGCTCGTTGAGGAAGCTCTGCGCGTCCGCGCGCTCGCTTCCGGGCTGATGCTTCCAAGCGCGGATGAACGCCTCCGCGCGCGCTTCGTCCTCGTACGCCGACGCCAATTCGACCGCCCCCGGATGTCTTGATACGGCATCTTGACGGTGCAATTAGGACGAGTCAAAAGCAAAAATAAACAACATCAGAAAAGACCATGAGCGCAATATCCGACATCGGAAAACCGATCCGAAAGCCCCGTGGCCGGCCCCGGGTGGATGCGAAGCCGCTCACCGTGCGGGTGCCGCCGGAGGAGCTGGCGGCGCTCGACGCGTGGATCGCGCGCCAGCCCGAGCCGAGGCCCTCGCGGCCGGAGGCGCTGCGGCGGCTGGCGGCGAAGGGGCTCGCGGGGGAGGGCTCGGGGGAGGGGGAGGTTTCCGGGGAGGGGTGAGGGCGGCGGGCCGGTCTTCCAGCGCGGGGTGGTCGCCGGGAGGGTTCCGCTTCGCGGAACGCGTCGCTTCGCGCCGCGCCCCATCCGTCTCGGCTTCGCCGAGCCACCTTCCCCTACAGGATTCCTCTGCGAAACGGCGGCCTACGCCGCCATGGGCGCTCAGGAGGCGTTTTTTCGAGCGCCGGTTCGCGCGATCCCAGCCCTTCGGGGGCGCCGCGGGTGGCGCAGAGCCCCGTCTCGGGGGCGCCTCGGGCGCCAGAGCGGGCGCCCGAGGCGTGTTTCGGGCGGCGTTCATGCGCCCGCCGGCGCCCGTCGGCGCCGGTTCGGAGGCTCGAGGAGACGCACCGCGCGTTTGAGATTGTAGACCGTCACTGCCGCGACAGCGTCGACGCTCACCGTGCCGAGACGATGACATCGCGCGCGGCCCTGACCGTAGAGACGCTTCACGACGCTGAAGACGCCTTCTACGGGGGCGCGACGGCGGGAGATCAGCTTGTTGAGACGCTCCTTCCAGGGCGGCAGCGGCTTACGGTTGCTCGTGCGCCGGTGCATGATCCGGTCCTTGATGCCGGCACCCGCGAGCCGCTCGCGGCGCGCTTTCTGCGTGTAGCCGCGATCGGCGTAGACCGCCCGCTCGTCCCCGCAGATCAGCGCGTCGGCCGCCTCGCTGTCCGACACGCAATTGGGCGTCACCACGATCCGGCGCACCAGGAGCGACCCTTCGTCGACGCCGATCGACTGCTGTAGCCGAAATAGGTCTTGTTGTTCTTGCGCGTGAAGGTCGCGTCCGGCGAGTGCGGGCTGCGCGCCGACGCCGCTCCCTTCTCGAAAGGCGGCTTGTTGTGGGCCGCCTCGGTCAGCGTGGCGTCGATCAGCGTGCCCTTCTTGACGATCAGTCCCTTGGTTTCGAGCTGGGCGTTGACCGCCTCGAAGCACGCCTCCAGAAGCCCCACCTCCGCCGCCGCGTGCCGGAAGCGCAGGATCGTCGTCTCGTCGGGCGTGCGCTCGTCCAGCCCGAAGCCGCAGAAGCGGCGGAACGAGAGCCTGTCGAGCAGGGCCGATTCCAGCTGCGGATCGGAGAGCTGATAAAGCGTCTGGAGGTACAACGCCTTGAGCATCGCGAGCGCCGCGTAGGGCGGGCGACCGGTCTGCCCCTTGCGGATCTCCCGCGCCTGCGCTTCCAGCGGGGTCCAGTCGATCAGTGCGTCGATCGCCTCCAACGGCTTGTTCGACCCGAGGCGAGAATCCGTGAAATGGTCGGCGAAGCTGATCTGAGAAGGCGCCATGACGAATCTCCAGAACCCGATCCATCCTCAGTGAATCAGAACGCCCCGCCGCGGCCAAGCCGGAGTTTCGCAGAGAAATCCTACAGGGAAGGAGAGACGGGGGCGTGCGTCCTGCGCGAGGCCGGCTGGCGGCAGGCCCTCACCCCGGGGCCCCTCTCCCGTTCGGGAGAGGGGAGGCGCGCGGCGGGCTTCATGATGCGGCGAGCCTGCGGGGCGTCACGCCCGCCCCCATCCCTCCCCCTCGACCCGCCTCCGCGGGCCCCGCCGGCGCGGCTCGCGGCGGAGCTGGGTGCGGAGCTCGGCGGCGAGGGTGTCCTCGGGGCGCAGGCCCTCCATGCGGCGCAGGGCCTCGTTCAGCGCGCGGCGGGAGCGGCGGCGGATGGGCGGGTCCCCGGGCTTGCGCTTGGGCTTGCGCTTCGGCGCAGGCGGGGTCTCGGGAGGCTTCAGGCGCTTGCCGCGGCGGATCTTGTCCTCCTCCCGCGCGCGGGCGAGGAGGTCGAGGGCCTCGCGAATGCGGGCGGGGTCGACGCGCTCCTCGTCGGCGATCTCGACCACCAGCCGCTCGACCTGGACGAGGAGCGCGCGCGCCAGCGCCCGGCCGGTGAGGTTCGGCCCGTAGCGCGCCGCCTCCGGGCGCGGGGCCGGGCGGCAGGCGCCGGGCGGGCGGCGCCAGCCGTGGCGGGCCTGCCAGCGCGAGATCGTGCCGGGGTTCACCTTCGTCTTCCCGGCGATGATCCGGTGCGACCAGGTGGTGCCCTCAATGTAGGAGCGCACCAGCGCGACGGTCGAGGGATGATGCGCCTGGCGCTCGTGCACCCGCGGCGGCTCCCCCGCGAGGCCGCATGGGCGGATGCGGATCACCGTCGGCTCGAACAGGGGCACCCGCACCATGCGCGCTCCTCCCTCGCAATGACGGAACAAAGATAGAACACGCTGCGCCGCCGCGTCAAGCCCCCGTGCGCGCGTCTTCCTCATCCGTGTTGGCCCGCCGCGCAGGGGCGTGTCGCGCGCCCGCCGTGCTAGGCTCGCCGCGGGAGACGCGAGAGGGAGGACGGCCATGATCCATTACGGGCTCAACGGCAGGCGGGCGGTGGTGACCGGAGGCGCGCAGGGCATCGGGCGCGCCATCGCCGAGCGGCTCGTGCACAGCGGCGCCCGCGTCGTGCTGTGGGACCGGGACGCGGATCTCGCCGCGCGCACGGCGGAGGCGCTCGGCGCCGCGGTCTCGGCGCAGGCGGTGGACGTCACCGACGCCGACGCCGTCGCCGCGGCCGCCGCCGAGGCCGAGCGGCTGATGGGCGGGATCGACATCCTGTGCGCGAATGCCGGCATCGCCGGGGCCAACGGCAAGACCTGGGATTATCCGGTGGAGGAATGGCGGCGCGTGGTCGACATCGACCTCACCGGCGTCTTCCTCACCTGCCGGGCGCTGATCCCGGGCATGATCGCGCGGAACTACGGGCGCGTCGTGATCACGGCCTCTGTGGCCGGCAAGGAGGGCAACCCCAACGCCGCCGCCTACAGCGCCGCCAAGGCGGGCGCCATCGCGCTGACGAAGTCGCTCGGCAAGGAGCTCGCCGCGCACGACATCGCGGTGAACTGCATCACGCCGGCGGCGGCGCGCACGGCGATCTTCGACCAGATGAGCGAGGCGCACGTGGCCTACATGCTCTCGAAGATCCCCCGCGGCCGCTTCGTCGAGCCCGCCGAGATCGCCGCCATGGTGGCGTGGCTGGTCTCGGCGGAGAACAGCTTCACCACGGGCGCGGTGTTCGACCTCAGCGGCGGGCGCGCGACGTATTGAGGGACCTCTCCACGACGCGTCCCGACCTCACTCAGCCGCGGCGGCGAGGTAGCGCGCCGGGTCGTAGTTCAGCACCGGCGCGAGCCAGCGCTCGACCTCGCGCACGTCCATGCCCTTGCGTGCGGCGTAGTCCTCGACCTGGTCGCGCTCGATCTTGGCGACGCCGAAATAATGCGCCTCCGGATGGGCGAGGTAGAGGCCCGAGACCGAGGAGCCCGGCCACATGGCGTAGCTCTCCGTGAGGGTGACGCCGATCGCCTTCGATGCGCCGAGCAGCGCGAACAGCGTCTCCTTCTCGGTGTGGTCGGGCTGGGCCGGGTAGCCCGGCGCGGGGCGGATGCCCTGATAGGTCTCCTTGATCAGGTCCTCGTTGGAGAGGGCCTCGTCCGGCGCGTAGCCCCAGAACTCCGTGCGCACGCGCTGATGCATGCGCTCGGCGAAGGCTTCCGCGATGCGGTCGGCGAGCGCCTTGACCATGATCGAGCGGTAGTCGTCGTTGGCGCGCTCGAAGCGCTCGGCGATGCGCACCTCTTCCAGGCCCGCGGTGACCACGAAGGCGCCGACGTAATCGGCGATCCCCGTCTCCGCCGGGGCGACGAAATCGGAGATGCACTGGTTCGGCCGCCCGTCGCGCTTGGACAATTGCTGGCGCAGGCCGTGGAAGGTCGCGAGCGTCTCCGCCCGGCTCTCGCCCTTGTAGAGGCGGATGTCGTCGCCCACGCTGTTCGCCGGCCAGAAGCCGATCACGGCTTTGGGCGTGAACCAGCGGTTCTCGACGATCTCGCGCAGCATGCCCTGCGCGTCCTCGTAGAGCTGGCGCGCCGCCGGGCCCTGCTTCTCGTCCTCGAGGATCGCGGGGAAGCGCCCCTTCAGCTCCCAGGTCTGGAAGAAGGGCGTCCAGTCGATGCAGGCGGCGAGGTCGGCGAGGTCGTAGGTGCGGAACACCCGCGCTCCGGTGAAGCTCGGCTTCGTCGGCGTGTAGCCCGACCAGTCGATCCGCGTCGCGTTCTCCCGCGCCTTTGGCAGGGGAAGCCGCTGCTTGTCCTGCTCGGCGCGGGCGTGCGCGTCGGCGACGCGGGCGTATTCCTTGCGCAGGGTCTCGACGTAGGGCCCCTTCTGCTCGTCGGAGAGCAGGCTCGACACCACGCCGACCGCGCGCGAGGCGTCGGTGACGTAGACCGCCTGGCCCTTTTCGTAGGCCGGGTGGATCTTCACCGCCGTGTGCACGCGGCTCGTGGTCGCCCCGCCGATGAGGAGGGGAATGTCGAAGCCCTCGCGCTCCATCTCGGCGGCGACGTGCACCATCTCGTCGAGAGAGGGGGTGATCAGGCCGGACAGGCCGATGATGTCGACGCCGTGCTTCTTCGCCTCGTCGAGGATCTTCGCCGCCGGCACCATGACGCCGAGGTCGATCACCTCGTAATTGTTGCAGGCGAGCACGACGCCGACGATGTTCTTGCCGATGTCGTGCACGTCGCCCTTGACGGTCGCCATCAGAACCTTGCCCGCCGCCGGCTTGTCGGCGAGGCCCATCTCCTCCTTCTCCCGGTCCATGTAGGGGGTGAGATGGGCCACCGCCTGCTTCATCACGCGCGCCGACTTCACCACCTGCGGCAGGAACATCTTGCCCGCGCCGAACAGGTCGCCGACCACGTTCATGCCCGCCATGAGCGGGCCCTCGATGACGTGGAGCGGGCGCTCGGCCGTCTGCCGGGCCTCCTCGACGTCCTCGACGATGTACTCGGTGATGCCGTTGACCAGCGCGTGCTCGAGGCGCTTCTGGACCTCCCAGGTCCGCCATTCGAGGTTCTGCGTCTTCGCCGCGCCGGAGCCGTCGCCCTTGAAGCGGGGCGCGACCTCGAGCAGGCGCTCGGTGGCGTCCGAGCGGCGGTTGAGGACGACGTCCTCGCACAGCTCCTTGAGCTCCGGGTCGAGCTCGTCGTAGACGCCGAGCTGGCCGGCATTGACGATGCCCATGTCCATCCCCGCCTGGATGGCATGGTAGAGGAACACGGTGTGCATCGCCTCGCGCACCGGCTCGTTGCCGCGGAACGAGAAGGACAGGTTCGAGACGCCGCCCGAGACGTGGGCGTGGGGCAGGTTCGTGCGGATGGCGCGCGTCGCGTCGATGAAGTCGACGCCGTAATTGTCGTGCTCCTCGATGCCGGTGGCGACCGCGAAGACGTTCGGGTCGAAGATCACGTCCTCCGGCGGGAAGCCGACCTCCTCGACCAGGATGTCGTAGGCGCGCTTCGTGATCTCGATCTTGCGCGCCGCCGTGTCGGCCTGCCCCTCTTCGTCGAAGGCCATGACGACGACCGCCGCGCCGTAGTCCCGGCAGATCCGGGCCTGCGCGCGGAAGGCGTCCTCGCCCTCCTTCATCGAGATCGAGTTGACGATGGCCTTGCCCTGCACGCACTTCAGGCCCGCCTCGATCACCTCGAACTTCGACGAGTCGATCATCACAGGCACGCGGGCGATGTCGGGCTCGGCGGCGACGAGGTTGAGGAACTCGACCATGGCCTTGTGCGAATCGAGCAGGCCCTCGTCCATGTTGACGTCGATCACCTGCGCGCCCGCCGCCACCTGGTCGCGGGCGACGTCGAGGGCGGCGGCGTAGTCGCCGTTGGTGATGAGCTTGCGGAACTTGGCCGAGCCCGTCACGTTCGTGCGCTCGCCCACGTTCACGAAGGGGATGTCCGGGGTGAGCGTGAAGGGCTCGAGGCCGGACAGCCGCAGCATGCGCGGCTTCTCGCCGAACTGCCGCGGGGCCTTGCCGGCCACCGCCTCGGCGATGGCGCGGATATGCGCCGGGGTCGTGCCGCAGCAGCCGCCCACCATGTTGACGAGGCCCGCCTCGGCGAACTCGGCGATCATCGCCGCCGTCGCCTCCGGGCTCTCGTCGTAGAGCCCGAACTCGTTGGGCAGGCCCGCATTCGGGTAGGCGCACACGAAGGTGTCGGCCACCCGCGAGAGCTCGGCGATGTGGGCGCGCATCTCCTTGGCCCCGAGCGCGCAGTTGAGCCCGATGGTGAAGGGCTCGGCGTGCCGCACCGAATGCCAGAACGCCTCCGGGGTCTGGCCCGACAGCGTGCGCCCGGAGAGGTCCGTGATCGTGCCCGAGATCATCATCGGCAGCGCCACGCCGCGCTCGGCGAAGACCTGCCGCGCGGCGACGATGGCCGCCTTGGCGTTGAGCGTGTCGAAGATCGTCTCGATCAGCACGATCTCCGCCCCGCCGTCGACGAGGCCGCGGATCTGCTCCGCATAGGCCTCGCGCACCTGGTCGAAGGTGACGGCGCGGTAGCCCGGGTTGTTCACGTCCGGCGAGATCGAGAGCGTGCGGTTCGTCGGCCCGATCGCCCCCGCGACGAAGCGCCGGCGCCCGTCCTCCGCGGCCGCGATCGCCGCCGCCTCGCGGGCGAGGCGCGCGCCCTCGCGGTTGAGCTCGTAGACGATGTCCTCCATGCCGTAATCGGCCTGGGCGATGGAGGTGCCCGAGAAGGTGTTCGTCTCCACGATGTCCGACCCCGCCCGGAAGTAGTCCAGGTGGATGTCGCGCATGGCGTCGGGCTGGGTCAGGATCAGGAGATCGTTGTTGCCCTTGAGATCGTGGCCGTGATCGGCGAAGCGCGCGCCGCGGAAGTCCTCTTCCGAGAACTTCCGGTTCTGGATCTCGGTGCCCATGGCGCCGTCGAGCACGAGGATGCGCTCGCGGGCGGCGTCCTTCAGGGCTGCGAGGATCTCGGCGCCGTCGGCGGGGCGGATGTCGGACATGAAAGCGCTCTTCTCTCGACGGGAACGGGGCGTTGGCGACGGGCGCGCCGCGCGGATCAGGCCGCGGCGGCGGACGCCTCGGCCGGGCGCAGGCCCAGCATGTGGCAGACGGCGTAGGCGAGCTCGGCGCGGTTCATCGTGTAGAAGTGGAACTCCTCCACGCCGTGCGCCCGCAGGTCCATGACCTGCTCGGAGGCGACGGCGGCCGCGACGAGCTTGCGCGTCTCGACGTCGTCGTCGAGCCCCTCGAAGCGACGGGCGAGCCAATCCGGCACGGAGGCGCCGGTGCGGCGCGCGAAGTTCGCCGTCTGCTTGAAGTTCTGCACAGGCACGATGCCCGGCACGATCGGGATCTCGATGCCGGCCGCGCGGACGCGATCGACGTAGCGGTAGTAGATCGCGTTGTCGAAGAAGAACTGCGTGATCGCCCGCGTCGCGCCGGCGTCGACCTTCTTCTTGAGCGCGTCGATGTCGGCGTCGAACGTCGCCGCCTCCGGGTGCTTCTCGGGATAGGCCGAGACCGAGATCTCGAAATCCCCGACCTTGCGGATGCCCGCGACGAGGTCGCAGGCCTGGGCGTAGCCGCCCGGATGCGCCTCGTAGGCCGTGCCGGGCCCGCCGACGGGATCGCCGCGCAAGGCCACGATGTGGCGCACGCCGGCGTCCCAGTAGCCGCGCACCACCTCGTCCACCTCCGCGCGGGTCGCCGCGACGCAGGTGAGGTGGGCGGCGGGCTCGAGCGCGGTCTCGCGGACGATGCGCGCCACCGTGTTGTGGGTGCGCTCGCGGGTGGAGCCGCCGGCGCCGTAGGTCACCGAGACGAAGCGCGGCGACAGGGGCGCGAGCCGCTCGATGGAGGCCCACAGCGTCCTCTCCATCTCCTCGGTCTTCGGCGGGAAGAACTCGAAGGAGACGTCGATGGCCGGGCGGGCGCGGCTCTCGGAGGCGGACGTCATCAGGCGACCTCTCTGTCGGGATTGCGGAAGGGCATGTCGGTCACGGCGCGGCGATCCTGGCCGAGCCACAGCGACACGGTGAGGGCGTTCTCGGCGCCGTCGGGAGGCGCGAGATCGCGGTGGAGTGTGCAGGCGAGACGGGCCTCGCCCAGCCAGCCGGCGACCTGCTCGCGCGCGAAGCCGAGGCGACGATGCGCCTGCGCGGTGCGCAGGAACTCGAACTCGTGCGGGGCGAAGTCGACGACGAGAAGCCTGCCGCCCGGCGCCACGAGGCGCGCGGCCTCGCGCAGGGCGCGGGCCGGCTCGTCGAGATAATGCAGCACCTGATGGATGATCACGAGATCGAAGGCGTTGGGCTCCACGGGCGGCGCGTGGATGTCGCCCTGGCGCAGCTCGACCCCGCGCACGCCCGCCTTCTCCAGGTTGGCGCGGGCGACGGACAGCATGGCGTGGCTCGCGTCGAGGCCGACCGCGCGCCGGGCGCGGGGGGCGAGCAGGGTGAGCATGCGCCCCGTTCCGGTGCCGAGATCGACGAGGGCGCGCACGGGCCGGTCGCCGAGCGCCTCCTCGATCGCGGCCTCCACGGTCTCCGCCGGCGCCTGCATCTGGCGGACGCGGTCCCAGTCCGGCGCGAGGCGGGCGAAATAGGCCTGCGCCGCTTCAGCCCGCGCCGCGCGAACGGCGGCGAGACGGTCCCGGTCGCCGGTGATGGTGGGATCGCGCTCGTCAAGGGCATCGAGCAGCGGCCGCAGCAGCGACGCCGCCGGGTCGCGATCGGCGAGGCGGAAGAAGGCCCAGGCGCCCTCGCGGTGGCGCTCGACCAGGCCGGCCTCGACGAGGAGCTTCAGATGCCGCGAGATCCGCGGCTGGGACTGGCCGAGAATGTCGGTCAGGTCCGAGACCGACAGCTCTCCCTGGGCGAGGAGCGCCAGGATGCGCAGACGCGTCTCCTCGCCCGCCGCGCGCAGGGCGGCGAGGGCGGTCGACGAGGTCAGCGTCGGATCGGTCATGGGCGCACCTCCGGCGGGCGGTCGCGATGAGAGCCGACCATAGCACCGTCGGCGGCGGGAAGAAAGATATAAAGATATCTACATGTGGAGGGTGGCCGGAATGTGTACTGGAGATTGACCATCAAGGGGCGTCTGCTAGCTTTCCGCGATCCCGACGATCTCGAGACCCGGACATGCGCACCGAGGAAGACCAGAGCCGCCCTGAAGCGATCGTGAACCCTATTCCGCTGAGCTTGCTCGGCTCTCCCGAAGGTTTGTTGGTTGCCCTGCACGAATTGCGCGAAGAATCGCTGCCGCAGCTGAAGGAGCTGACAAAGCGAATGGAGGCCGGAACAGGGTTGCGCAGCGAAATTAATGCGAAGACGCGAAATTCGACCGAAGAAAAAGCGAATCGCCCGTCAACACTAAAAAGTAAACCTTGGTTCACGATTGCGCATATTCGTGATTTCCTTCGCTTTCGAACCGGATTTACGAGCCTTGATGAGGCTCTGACCATTCTGGCGTTCTTCACCCTCGAAGCAGACCATGGCCGCCTTGGCATCGTCAAGTTCGAGACGGCGAAGTTCGCGCGCCCCAACCCTTATGGCTGGCGCATGATCGCGACGGACATCAGGCTTGCCAGTACGGGAATGATCGTGGAGCACTACATGTCCTACGCGGACATGATCCTGGCGAACGGAGCGATGACGCACGCCGTGTACGAGCGATGGCGGCCTCGTGGCGAGGACCTGACCATCGCCGATCGGAAGCGCATGGTCGCCGAGATCGGCCTGTGCAGGACCGCCAACCTGACCATTTTCGCTGAGGCCGCGGGACGAGGCGACGACCCGGGCCTCGCCGACCTGCTCGAGATGCTTCGCGCAGAGGTCGCCTGTTCAGCCGAAAGCTTCTGCCGAACGATGGACCGACTCAAGACCCAGCTTTAGCGTGTGCGGAGCGCTCGCGGAGGTCCGCGGGATAGAGGACGAGGTCGCCGGCTAGGCTCTGGCCCCATAAACGGCAAAGCGGATTTGATCGCTCGAGCGTAGGATGATTCAACCTTCCTGATCGAGGGAGGATTCGATGCGCCGCCATGAGCTGACCGACGAGGAATGGGCGATCATCCAGCCGCTTCTGCCGAACAAGGTGCGCGGCGTGCCCCGGGTGGACGACAGGCGGGTGATCAACGGGATCGTCTGGCGCTTCCGGACGGGTGCGCCCTGGCGCGACGTGCCCGAGCGCTACGGCCCGCGCACGACGCTCTACAACCGCTTCGTCCGATGGCGGAAAGCAGGCGTCTGGGACCGAATTCTGGACGCCGTCTCAGAGGCTTACGACGGCGACATCGTGATGATCGACAGCTCCTGCGTCCGCGTCCACCAGCACGGGGCCGCGGGAAAAAGGGGGATTCGGAGGCCGCCGGAGATGGTCGCATGGGACGTTCCCGCGGCGGCCTGACGACCAAGATCCACGCCCTCGTCGATGCGGAAGGGCGGCCGGTTCGCCTCCTGCTCACCGCAGGGCAGGCAAACGACGCACCGGCCTGCGAGCAGCTCCTTCCGCTCGTCGCGAAAGACGCCATCCTGATCGCCGACCGCGCCTACGACACGAACGCGATCCGCGCGACGGTGACCGAACGCGGCGCCTGGGCGAACATCCCGCCCCGCGCGATCCGAAAGGGCAGCTTCCCGTTCAGCTCCTGGCTCTACCGCCAGCGAAACCTCGTTGAGCGCTTCTTCAATCGCATCAAGCACTTCCGCGGCCTCGCCACGCGCTACGACCGCTCGCCCGACAACTTCCTCGCCGCGCTCAAGCTCGCCGCGATCCGGATTTGGCTTGCCGCGAAATGAGTCCGCATCCTAGAGAGATACGATCACGAATCTGCGAGACGGTGAGGATATCGAGTTCCACCTCGCCCACACTCGCCCTGAAGACCTGCCAGGCTCGTTTGGCTTCGTCGAGAAGCGCCGAGCGCTCGGACGAATTCCCGACGTCCATGTAGTCGTCCCACAGTTCCTCGGGGTCGACGGCGGCGAGCTCCCATGCGCCGTCCGGATGCCGAATGAGCGGCACGCCGACGCCCGCGTCGTAGGCTTCGACGAAGCAGAGATCTCGTTCGCGGTGGCGTGCAACGATCATGGGCTCGTTCCAGTGCTCGACATAAGATAGCAAGGTTCATCCCGGACGACTAGTTCCATCGCCCCCGTCACCCCGGCGGCGTCAGCGTGGCGTAGACGTCGCCGGAATTCGCCTCGTGCGGCAGGGCGTCGAGGGTGGCGGCCATCTCCACCGCCGAGATCCAGGCGGGCTCCTCCAGCCGGGCGCTCTCGCCCAGCGACAGGGCGAAGCGGTAATGGCCGAGCGCCGCGATGCGGGCGAGGCAGCGGTGGGCGACGGCGCGGGCGATGGTGGTGAACTCGAAGGAGAGGGCCGGGACCGGCGTCGAGAGGCCGGCGAGCACGCGGTCCTCGAAGCCCTCGACGTCGATCTTGACGAAGGCGGGCACGCCGTGGGCGCGGATCAGGGCGTCGAGCGTGAGGCAGGGGACGAGGATCTCCCGGTCCCAGGCCTGGCCCTCCCAGCCCTGCGCGCCCGCCGCGGCGGCGACGAAATCGGCGGAGGCGGTGGAGACGGTGGGGTTGGCGCTGTTCACGGCGAGCCGCACCTCGCCCGCTTCGTCTCCCGCCGCGGCCTGAACCAGAATGACGTCCGCGTCGCGGCCGTGGATCAGGCGCAGGGCCCGGAACGGGGCCGGTTGCGGCTCCAGCGCAACCACGCGCGCGCCGAGCCGGCGGAAGGACGCGATCCGGTCCCCGACATGGGCGCCGATGTCGAAGGCGAGGTCGCCGGGCGCGAGATGCGGGCGGTAGAGCGCGTCCATCGCCGCCCCGCGGGCGGGGTCGCCGTAATAGATGCGGAGCGACCGGCCGATCGCCGTGGCGGCGCTCATGCGGCGCGCCTTTCCGCACGCGGGGCGGCCGCGGGCGGCGCGTCGAGCCCAGCGAGATCCGGGAGGCGCGCCACCTCCTCCGGCGTCGCGCAGAGCCCCCTACGGACCATGGCCCGGCCGAGCCGCGGGTCGGCGGTGAGGACGGCGAAGGGGATCGAGAGCAGGGTGCCGGCGCACATCACGAGCGCGATCGGCAGGGCGACGGGGACCAGCGCCGCGACGAGCCCGATCATCGCCACCCCGAACAGCGTCGTGCTCCACAAAGCGCGGGCGGCGTCGCGCCAGGCGAGGCCGTGGGCGTCGCGCGCCTGGCCGTTCCAGACGGCGGCCCTGCCGAAGAGGAGCCCGATCATGAACAAGGTGATGCGCATCGAGGCCGCCGCGCCGAGAAAGGCGGAGAACACGAACTCGCCCGCGGCTCCGACGAGGAAGCGCGCCCGCCCGCCATAGGACGCCATGCCCCCGTTCGTCAGCGCCACGTCGAGAACGCCGAGCGCGCGGGGCGTCAGGGAGAGGGCGAGGAAGGCGGCGTAGAAGCCGAGCGCCGCGGCGACGGGGAAGGCCTCCGGATCGGTGGTGGCGGCGAGGACCGGCGCGAGGGCGAGGATCAGCGTCATCGCCGGCACGGCGGCGAACATCATGATGGCGAAGACGAGCTGGAGCCGGCTCATGGGCAGGAGCCCCGGCATCCGCAGGAGCTCGAGATATTGCAGGTTCCCCTGGCACCAGCGCAGGTCGCGCTTGGAGAAGTCGAGGAAGGTCGGCGGCGTCTCCTCCCACGAGCCGCCCTCGCGGGGCAGCACGCGGACCTCGAAGCCGGCGCGGCGCATCAGCACGGCCTCGACCTGGTCGTGCGACAGGATATGGCCGCCGAGCGGCCCCCGGCCGGGGAGGATCGGCAGCCGGCAATGCGCGCGGAAGGGGGCGACGCGCACGAGCGCGTTGTGGCCCCAATAGGGCCCGCAATCGCCCGTCCACCAGGCGGAGCCCAGCGTGTAGGGCCGCATGCCCTGGCGCATGCCGAACTGGAAGATCCGCGCGAAGGCGCTGCCCGACGGCGCGCCGACGACGAGGCTCTGCAGGATGCCGATCTCGGGATGCGCCTCCATGATGCGCGTCATGCGCACGATCTCCGCCCCGGACATCAGGCTGTCGGCGTCGAGCGGCAACATCAGCGCGAACCGGTCCCCGTGCGTCTCCAGGAAGTCGCGCACGTTGCCGGCCTTGTATCCCACGTTCTCCGCGCGGCGGCGATAGGCGATGCGCGCGGAGGGCCCGGCCTCGCGCCGCCAGCGGGCGATCTCGGCCTCCTCGGCGGCGGCGACGGCGGGGTCGGACGTGTCGGAGAGGACGAAGAAGGAGAAGGCGCGGCCCTCGCCGGTCGCCTCCAGGCCGTCGCGCACCCGGGCGAGGCGACGGATGGCGCGCGCGGCGTCCTCGTTGCGCAGCGTCATGAAGACCGCGACGCGCGAGGCGATCGGGGTCGCGCGCTCGCCCGCGGCGGCGAAGGGCGCGACCGAAGCGAAGGGGTCGCGGGCGAGGCGGGCGAGGGCGAAGCCGATGCCGGCGTTGACGACGCCGAGCACGGTCCAGGGCGCGCTCGCGGCGAAGGCGAGGAGGAGGACGGCGTCGAGCGCGCCGAGCCCGTCCGCGGCGAGGATCGCGGCCGCGGCCGCCAGCAGGGCGCCGAAGACGAGGAGCGTGAGCGTCGAAACGAGGAGCCGGCGACGAAACAGGCTGGTCTGGACAGCGCGCGCGGCCGTATGGGAAGAACCCGGGGCCGCGGGCGCGATGTCATGCGCGCCGAGCGGGGTCGGGCTCGTCAGGTCGGTCGGGCGCACGATGTCGTTCATCAGCCGTCCTCGAAGTCAGCAGGGGAGCCAGGGGGAACCATGCCGCGCGACGACGCTGGACAGGGAGGAACGCCGTGACGGACGCGCCGGCGGGACAGGCGCGCGCTCTGTGGTACGCGTCCCGCGGCCGTGCGGTTTTGCGCGCGCGCCCGCTTTCCCCGCGGCAAAACGACGAGGTGCGGGTCGAGACGCTGTGGAGCGGGCTCAGCCGGGGCACGGAGCGGCTCGTCTTCACGGGCCGGGTGCCGGCCTCCGAATACGCGCGGATGCGGGCGCCGCGCCAGGAGGGGGCTTTCCCGTTCCCGGTGAAATACGGCTATGCCGCCGTCGGCATCGTGCGCGAAGGCCCCCACGAGCTCGTCGGACGCACGGTCTTCGCGCTCAACCCACATGAGACCGTCTTCGACGCTCCCGCCGATTTCGTCCAGCCCGTGCCCGATCACGTTCCCGCGCGCAGGGCCGTGCTCGCCGCCAACATGGAGACGGCCCTGAACGCGCTCTGGGACGGCGGGGCGGGGCCGGGAGACCGGATCGTCGTCGTCGGCGCGGGCGTCGTCGGGGCGCTGGTCGCCGCCTTGGCGAGCCGGTTGCCGGGGGCGGAGGTGACGCTCGTCGACGTCGACCTCTCCCGCCGGGCGGTGGCGGAGCGGCTCGGCTGCCGTTTCTCGAAGCCGCTCGACGCGCCGGGGAACGCCGATCTCGTCTTCCACACCTCGGCGACCTCCGCCGGCCTGTCCTGCGCGCTGGCCTGCGCCGGGGACGAGGCGACCATCGTCGAGATGTCCTGGTACGGCGAGGCCTCGACCCGTGTCTCGCTCGGCGCCGCTTTCCATTCGGGCCGGCTGAAGCTGGTCTCGAGCCAGGTCGGGCGCGTCTCCGAGAGCCGGCGCGGGCGCTGGTCCTACGCACGCCGCCTCGCCAAGGCGCTGGCGCTCCTCGACGACGATCGCCTCGACGCGCTGATCACCGAGGAGGTCGCCTTTGACGACCTGCCCGAGGCTTTGCCGCGGCTCTTCGCGCCGGGCGCGCCGGGGCTCGCCACCGCCATTCGCTATTCATCAGGAGAGTGAGATCCATGTTCGCCGTCGAGGTCCGCGACCACATCATGATCGCCCACAGCTTCCGGGGGGACCTGTTCGGCCCCGCGCAGAAGCTGCACGGCGCGACCTTCGTCATCGACGTCGCCTTCTTCCGTGAGGCGCTGACGCAGGACGGGGTGGTGGTCGACATCGGCCGGGCGCACGACGCCCTGAAGGCGACGCTCTCGCCGCTGAACTATCAGAACCTCGACGCGCTGCCGCAATTCTCGGGGCAGAACACGACGACCGAGTTCCTGTGCAAGCACGTCTTCGACGCCATGGCGGCGGCGGCGCGCGAGGGGCGGCTCGGGCCGGGCGGCGAGGGCGTGTCGAAGATCCGCGTCTCGATCGAGGAATCGCACGTGGCTCGGGCCTGGTACGAGGCCGCGCTCTGACGATGACCCCGCTTCCCGCGGCCTTCGCCGTGCCGGGCGCGCTCGACACGCCGACCGGCGGCTACGCCTATGCCCGCGCGATCCTGGCGCGCTTTGCGGCGCACGGGATCGCCGCGACGCTCGTGCGGCTGCCGGACGGCTTCCCGAACCCGAGCGAGCCCGACCTCGTCGAGACGGCGCGGCTTCTCGCGGACGTCCCGGCGGAGGCGGCGCTCCTCGTCGACGGGCTCGCCTACGGCGCGATCCCGGCGGCGACGATCGACGCCTTGGCGCGGCCGATCGTGGCGCTGTGCCATCATCCGCTGGGGCTCGAGGCGGGGCTCTCCCCGGTGCGCGCGGCGGCCCTGGTCGCGAGCGAGCGCGCGGCGCTCGCCCGCGCGGTGCGTGTCGTGGTGACGAGCCCGGCGACCGCGGCGACGCTCGTGCGCGACTTCGCCGTGCCGGAGGACAGGCTCGTCGTCGCCGAGCCGGGGACCGCGCCCGCCCCGCGGGCGAGCGGCTCGCCGGAGGGCGCGCCGCCGGCCCTGCTGGCGGTGGGGGCGATCTCGCCGCGCAAGGGCTACGACGTGCTGATCGCGGCGCTGGCGCGGCTCGCGGACCGGGACTGGACGCTCACGGTCGTCGGACCGACGGACCGCGATCCGGCCACCGTCGCCGCGCTCCGGGCGCAGGCGGGCGAGGCCGGTCTCGCGGATCGCGTGCGCTTCACGGGGTCGGTCGACGACGCGGCGCGGGATGCGCTCTATGCCGGGGCGGACGTGTTCGTCTCGGCCTCGCTCTACGAGGGCTACGGCATGGTGCTGGCGGAGGCGCTGGCGCGGGGCCTGCCGCTCGTCGCCTCGACCGGCGGGGCGGCGGCGGACACGGTGCCGGACGCCGCCGCGCTGAAGGTCCCGCCGGGGGACGTCGACGCCCTCGCCGCCGCGCTCGTCCGCGTGCTCGACGACACGGCGCTGCGGGCGCGCCTCGCGGAGGCGTCCTACGCGGCCGGCCGGCTTCTGCCCACCTGGGACGACGCGAGCGCGCGCATCGCGGCCACCCTGCGCGCCAGCCTGGAGGCGACCCGATGAGCTTTTCCGCCGACTGGCTCGACCTGCGCGAGGATTCCGACCGGCGCGCGCGCAATCCCGCCCTCGCCGAGCGGCTCGCCACTTGCCTCGCCGACCGCGAGGCGGTCTCGGTGGTCGATCTCGGCTGCGGGCTCGGCTCGAACCTGCGCGGGCTCTGGCGCGCGCTGCCGACCCGGCAGGACTGGCGGCTCGTCGACCACGACCCGGCGCTCCTCGCCGGGGCGCGCGCGCGCCTCGCCGCCTGGGCGGACACGGCGCGGGAGGAGGGGGAGGCGCTTCTCCTGGGGAAGGACGGGCGGCGCCTGACCGTGCGCTTCGCTGAGGCCGACCTCGCGCGCGATCTCGACGCGGCGCTCGGCGAGCGGCCCGATCTCGTCACGGCGGCGGCGTTGTTCGACCTGTGCGGCGCGGACTGGATCGCCGGCTTCGCGCAGGCCGTGGCGCGGCGGGGCGCGCTGTTCCACACCGCGCTGACCTACGACGGCCGCGAGACCTGGGAGCCGGCGCATCCCGCCGACGACGCCGTGCGCGCGGCCTTCCTGTCGCACCAGGGCGAGGACAAGGGCTTCGGCCCCTCCGCCGGTCCCGCCGCCACCCGCGCGCTCGCCAGCGCCTTCGCCGCCGCCGGCTACGAGACGCAGATCGGCGACAGCCCCTGGCGGCTCGAGGCCCCCCGCGACGCGGCCCTTCTCCGCGCCCTCGCCGAGGGCCAGGCGGACGCCGTCGCCGAGACCGGGCGCGTGGCGGCCGACACGCTGGCGGGCTGGCGCGCCGCCCGGGTCGGCGCGCGGGCGGCGACGATCGGGCACAAGGATCTGTTCGCACGGCCGTGAGGGATGTGGGGACCCCACCCGTCTTCCCGAACGCCCGCGGGAATGCGATAGAGGCGGCGCGTCGCCACTTTCGCATCGGACGAAACCCGCCATGGCTCATCCCGTCTCCCCGCTCGCGCCCAAGACCCATCCCGACCTGCCGGAGATCGCCGGCGTGCGGCTCGCCACCGCCGCGGCGGGGATCCGCTATCGGGGGCGCACCGACGTGCTCTATGTCGGGCTCGACGCCGGGACGAGCGTGGCGGGGGTGTTCACGCGCTCGAAATGCCCGTCCGCGCCGGTGGACTGGTGCCGGGCGAACCTCGCCGGCGGGTCGGCCCGGGCGCTGGTCGTCAATTCGGGCAACGCCAACGCCTTCACCGGCCGCAAGGGCGCGGACGCGGTGACGCTCACCGCCGACATCGCCGCGCGGGCGGCCGGGTGCCGGCCTGCGGAAGTGTTCGTGGCGTCCACCGGCGTGATCGGCGAGCCCCTCGACGCCACCAAGTTCGAGGGCGTGCTGGAGGAGTGCGCCGGGCGCGCGACGGGCGACGCCGCCGCCTGGCGCGCGGCGGCCGAGGCGATCATGACGACCGACACGTTCCCCAAGCTCGCGACCCGCACGGTGGAGATCGACGGCGCGCGCGTGACGATCAACGGGATCGCCAAGGGCGCGGGCATGATCCAGCCCGACATGGCGACCATGCTCTCCTTCGTCTTCACCGACGCGCCCGTCGCCGCGCCCGTGCTGCAGGCGCTGCTCTCGGCCGCGACGGAGCGCTCGTTCAACTGCGTCACGGTGGACGGCGACACCTCGACCTCGGACACGCTCATCGCCTTCGCCACGGGCAAGGCGGCGCTCGCGCCGATCGCGCAGAAGGACGATCCGCGCGCGGCCGCCTTCGCGGCGGCGCTGGAGGATCTCCTCGTCGCGCTCGCCCAGCTCGTCGCCAAGGACGGGGAGGGCGCGCGCAAGTTCGTCACCGTGCGGGTGCGGGGGGCGGTCGACGACGCCTCGGCGAAGCGGGTCGCGTTCTCCATCGCCAACTCGCCGCTGGTGAAGACCGCGGTCGCCGGCGAGGACGCCAATTGGGGCCGCGTGGTGATGGCGGTCGGCAAGGCCGGCGAGCCGGCCGACCGCGACCGGCTCTCGATCTCCTTCGGCGACATCCGCGTCGCCCACGAGGGCGCCCGCGACCCGGCCTATTCGGAGGAGGCGACCTCCGCCTACATGAAGGGCGAGGACATCCTGATCACCGCCGATCTCGGGCTCGGCGCCGGAGAGGCGCGGGTGTGGACCTGCGACCTGACCAAGGCCTATGTGGAAATCAACGGGGATTACCGGTCGTAAGGTGGGGCTGTCATCCCCGGCCGGAGCGCCGCAGGCGCGGAGGGGAAGGGACCCAGCGCATGGATGTGCGCCGCAGGCGCTCCATGGCCGCCGACCAGGCGGCTGGTCGCCGCCAATGAGACGCGGCTTCGCCGCGAGCATTCTTTCGCTGGGTCCCCTTCCCCTGCGCGCGCAAGCGCGCTCCGGCCGGGGATGACAGGGGCGGCGTTTGGTCGTATGATGCGGTGAAGTACAACTTCTATGACCCATGCGCCTCTACTACGTCTACATTCTCGCGAGCCGCCGCAACGGGACGCTCTACATCGGCGTCACGAACGACCTGGCGCGCCGCGCCGGGCAGCACAAGCGCGGCGACGTCCCGGGCTTCACCCGACGCTACGGCGTGGCGACGCTGGTCTACTACGAGACCTACGAGGATGTCGGCGAGGCGATCGCCCGGGAGAAGCAGCTCAAGGGCTGGATCCGGGCCTGGAAGCTGAAGCTGATCGAGGCCGGCAACCCCGACTGGGAGGAGCTCGTTCCGACCTGACCCGCGCCACCCCTGTCATCCCCGGCCGTAGCGCCGAAGGCGCGCAGGGGAAGGGGACCCAGCGCAGAAAGTGCGCCGAAGGCGCTCTATTGCCGCCGGCCGGGCGGCTGGTCGCCGCCAGAAGCCGCCGCTGCGCGGCGAAGAGTCGTGCTGGGTCCCCTTCTCCTGCGCCGCTTCGCGGCTCCGGCCGGGGATGACACGGGGAGCGGCGCGTTGTCGTCTCCTTTTCCGAGCGTGCCGTCGTGCTCGGTCCGGTCAAGGGCTTCGCCCTCCTCCGCTACGCTTCGGCCGCTGCGCGGTGACCTCCCCTGCGCGCGCCGGCGGAGGGCAGGCACGACGGCTCCGCGGGAACACGACCGCGCCCGACTCTACACGGGAACGATGCAGGAGCGACGGCTCCCGTGGGACATCATCCTTCCCCCGGTGGGGACGCAGCGCTCCGGCTCTAGGCCGCCGCGCGCATGAACGCCTCGTCCGCCTGGTCCACCTCGATCACCCGTCCCGCCTGCGCGAGCAGCGCATAGGAAGGCCCCATCTCGGCCTTGCTGCGCACGACGGCGACGAGGCCCGGCGGATCGGTGCGGGCCGCGAGGTCGTGGAAGGCGGTGCTCGCCTTGAAGACCGAGACGGGATAGTTCGGCACCGCATGGAAAACCGCGACGCGGCCGTTCAGCCGCGCGATCGCGGTCAGATCCCATTCGGTCGCCGAGGCGCCTTGGAGCTTGCCGCGATATTCCACCGCCTTGGGGAACACGCGCTCGAGCCGCTCTTGCAGCACCTCCTCGATGGCGATCTCCGCCGCCTGCGATGCGTTCGTGACGATGCGCTCGGCGATCGCCTTCGAGGCGGCGCTCACGTCGAAGATGGCCCGCTCGACCTGATCCACCGGCACGTCGACGAACACCTCGCGGGGGCCGACCTCGACGTCGTGCTCGTCGGCGATCGCGCGCGCCGTCTTCGCGAACGACCGCCCCGCTCCGAAGCTCTCGATCTCGCGATAGGCGAAGCCGGAATCGCTCACCCGAATGCCCGCCGGAGCATAGGTCAGCCGCACGGCGACGAAGGCGCCGCTGGGATAGACCATCGGCAGGCTGATGAAGCTCGCGTCCCCGTAATCCTTGACGGTCACGAGTCCGGGCGCGATTGCGGCGGTTAGTGTGGAGAGCGACAAGGGCTTCCGCTCACTAGAGCAGATTCTCACCACTCGGGTTCATATCCTGCTGCGGTGAAGAAGTTCGCGCATTCCTCTGGCGGGAAGGCTTCGATGGCGTCGGCGACGGCGCTCCAGAGGGCGTCGCGCGTCCGGGCGGCGACCTTCCTGAGCAGGGCCTTCAGCTTGGCGAAGGCGTTCTCGATGGGGTTGAAGTCCGGGCTGTAGGGCGGCAGGAAGCGCAGCTCGGCTCCGGCCGCCTCGATGGCCTCGCGCACGGCGGGGGTCTTGTGGCTGGCGAGGTTGTCCATGATCACCACGTCGCCGGGGCTCAGCGTCGGAACCAGGACCTGCTGGACGTAGGCGAGGAAGCTCGCCGCGTTGATCGCGCCGTCGATCAGCATCGGCGCGTCGATCCCGCCGATCCTGAGCCCGGCCACGAAGGTCGTGGTGCGCCAATGGCCGTGAGGGATGCCGGCGCGCAGGCGCTCGCCTTCGGGGGCGCGGCCCCGCAACCGCGCCATCTTGGTGTTGAGCCAGGTCTCGTCGATGAAGATCAGCCGCTGCGGGTCGAGCTCGGGCTGCTCCTCGAACCAGGCCTCGCGGGCCGCGGCGACGTCGGCGCGGTCCTGCTCGCTGGCGTGGCCGGACTTTTTTTGAACGTCAGGCCGTGGCGGCCGAAGAAGCGGTGCACCGTCGAGGGCGCGAAGCGCTCGCCGTGCTCGCGCTCGAGCCGCTCGGCGATCTCGACGAGGGTGAGATCCGGCGCCTCCTCCACCATCGCGAGGATGACCGGGCCGAGCGCCTCGATCCGCCCGGACCGCGTGTCGCCGCCTTGCGCCCGCGGCGCGACCGAGCCCGTCTCGCGCCGAAGGTTGAACCACTTCACCGCCGCGGACGGCGCGATCCCGAAGCGGTCCGCCGCGGCCCGGCGGCTCATGCCGGCATCGACCGCAGCGAGGACGCGCTGCCTCAGATCCATCGAGAGGGGCTTCGTCATGGCGGCTGGCCTCCTCCGCCAGCCTCTACCGTGAATCACGAACTGGCCTCGAAGGGAATCCCCCGCGCGATTCCATCAGGAAGCGATCTGCTCTAGGTGTGCGCACTCAAAAATCTCCCTTGCGAACGCCGACGGCGAGCTGGATCCGCTCGCCCATATTGTACTATTCTATCCGAATCAGGCTGGAGATTGCCAGAATGGACCGCAGAATAAAGCGCGTCTACGAAACCAGACTAGGGCAAATTCGTGACGCAGATGCTATTCTCGATGCGTACGCGAGTCTAGCGCCGCTTCGCGAGCAAATTCTCTCTAGCAGAACCTCCCACCAGGCAGCTTTTCGCTGTGCGATTTGCGCAGGCGAGCTGCTTTGCGCATATAGGCGACGTTCAGATAATTCTGATTATTTTGTATACGAAACTATAGACGACGTAGATATGAAATCGGTATTCTTCAAGCATAAAGATGCGAATGAAAACTGCCCTTGGTACACTGGAGACAGACACTTTGAACGAAAAGACAAGTACCAAGGCCGCCAAGAAAGCGAGACCCACCGAGAGCTTGAGGCTCGCCTATTGAACATATTGCTCAGGGATGGTTCGTTCTCGGATGTACGGCTTGAGCAGACAGTTGTAGACAAAACAACAAATCTTCGTCGGCGTCCTGATATCTCGGCGCAGATGGGCTCGCAGCTCCTGCACTTTGAGTGTCAGGTTAGCTCTCCTTTGCATAGGGATCACTACTTCAGAAGACGATTCTCCGAAATAACGAATGCGAAGGTGATTTGGGTTTTTGACACAATTGACCGGATCTTCGAAAGCCGAAAGTTTCTTGAGATCATTCACTGCAATCAGTGGAATGGTTTTGCCCTTGACGAAGGCGCATTTCAAGAGTCTCTTAATCATGGCCATCTCCACCTAAAAGTATTTTGGTTCGAACCCGACATCAGCGGTGAAATGAATATACTCAAGACCGCTTGCGTCGCATTCTCATCGTTGAAAGCTCATCCATTCAGCCAGTCGTATTTTTTGACGGATCCAGTCGAAATGCAATCTCTGCAATTGCATGGAAAATTCAAGGAGAACGTTGATACTCTAAGGATGTATTTTCAAGGCAACGTTGGTTACATCGAGTATGAGAATGCGCTTGATCACCTCCTTGAGCAGTTTGGGCTTCGAGGCATAAGACACAGATCGATCGAACATATTCTCCGAATCGGCTTCTCTCTTGAACAGAACCAACTACGACCTGCCTTAGGATATACAAATAACGGTAACGACGTGTTTTGGGTAATCGACAATTTAAATAAGAAGGAACTGATATGGTCCGAGATCGTTCTGGCCTTGTTTCGATCTAATGGATTTTCGAAGAGCGATTTGAGAAAATTGAAGGGCGAGAAGCGCGGTCTCGAACTGGCAATTGATGTCGCTAAAGACTTTTCGGCAATCAGTCGGGCCCTGAATCCACTGTTGCGAGTTGTTTTCCCCGGTTCATCTTTGTACCTGCCGGATTGAAAGTACCCTCTGCGGCGCTCCTGAAAGACGCAATCCCTCACCCTCGGCCCCATCCGCCCCCAAGAACTTCACCCCCGCCCGCTCGAACGCCCCCCGCAGCTTTTCCACCGTACTCGCATGCCCGGCCAGCGGCCCCGGCCGCCCCTCCAGCCGACGGATCGTCGCCAGCGAGACCCCCGACTCGCGGCAGAGGTCCGTCTGCTCCCAGCGCAGCAGCGCTCGGGCGGCCCGCACCTGCTCGCTGCTGATCGACGACTTCGGCACGCGAAACTCGCAAAAAGTGAGATATAGCATCTTGCATTGGACTGCGATCTCGACTATACAGTCCCCTAGACCCACAACGCAACGAAAGTCCCACCCCATGCCGGACGACGCTTCCGCGTGTCCGCTCGCGCGTCTGTGCGCCGAGGCGGAGCGGCTTCTCGTACGCCGGTCGGCGGCGGAGCGGGTGGTGGAGGAGGCGCGGTATCCGGAGGAGCGGGAGCATGCGGCGCGGGTGGTGCGGGAGGCGGATCTCTCGCTCGCGCACATCGCCGCCCGGGCGAGCGACCTCAGGCCCGAGAGCCGCCGCGGCGCGCTCTTCACGCTGGCCCTCGCCGCCGCGGACGCCGAGACGCTCGCAGGGACGAGCGCCGGGAAGACCGTCGGGGAGGACACCGACGCCGCCGCCCGGCTGCGTCGCCGGCTCTACGCGCTCCGCGCCTTCCTCGAGACCGACGAGCCCCTCCCCGGCCCGGTGTCGAGCCGCTGGATGCAGGTCGACGGCGATCCGTTGGGCTGGCTCGCGGAGTGAGGCACCCCACCCCTGTCATTCACGGCCGGGGCGTCGGGCGCGCGGGGGCGACACCCGGAACCCGGCTCCGCCCGTCCTCGTTCGGCTTGCACACGTCACGAGACGAGGAGCGAGATCATGAACTGGGAGCAGGTGCGCGGGAACTGGAATCAGTTCAAGGGCAATGCCAAGCAGCAATGGGGCAAGCTCACCGACGACGACCTGACGCGGGTCGAGGGCCATCGCGACGAGCTCGTCGGGCGCATCCAGGAGCGCTACGGCATCCAGAAGGAGGAGGCCGAACGCCAGGTCTCCGACTGGGAGCGCGGGCTCTCCTGAAGGCCCGGGCGCGGCCGTGGGGCGGGCGTCAGGCCTGCCCCATCAGCGCCTTGACGTGGGCGGCGACGGAGCGGGCGAGGCCCTCGAGGTCGTAGCCGCCCTCGAGCAGCGAGACGACGCGGCCCTTCGCGCGGCGGTCCGCGATCTCCATCAGCTTCAGTGTCGCCCAGCTGAAATCCGCCTCCGTCAGCATGACGTTGCCGAGCGGATCGCGCCAATGCGCGTCGAAGCCGGCCGAGATCACCACGAGGTCGGGCGCGAAGGCCTCGATGCGGGGCAGGACGCGCGTCTCCATCGCCTCGCGGAAGATGTCGGAGCCGTCGCCGGCGGAGAGCGGGGCGTTGACGATGGTGTCGTGCTCGCCGCGCTCGCCGAGCGCGCCGGTGCCGGGATAGAGCGGCATCTCGTGCGTCGAGCAGTAGAGCACGGAGGGATCGTCCCAGAAGATGTCCTGCGTGCCGTTGCCGTGGTGCACGTCCCAATCGACGATGGCGATGCGCTCGGCCCCGTGCGTCTTCTGCGCGAAGCGCGCGGCGATCGCCGCATTGTTGAAGAAGCAGAAGCCCATCGCCTGGGCCGTCTCGGCGTGATGGCCGGGCGGGCGCATGGCCGCGAAAGCGTTGGCGACCTTGCCGGACATCACCTCGTCGACCGCCTGCACGGCGGCGCCGGCCGAGCGCAAGGCCGCCTCGATCGTGCCGGGGGAGAGCACCGTGTCGGAATCGATCGGCACGATCCCCTCGCGCGGGGAGGCCTCGATCAGCGCGTCGACGTAGCGGCGCGGATGAACCAGCGCGAGCGTGTCCCGCTCGGCGCAGGGCGCCTGCTCGCGCACGAGGGTCATGAACGCCTCGTCCTCGAGGGCGCGCTCGATCACGCGGATGCGGTCCGCCCGCTCGGGATGGCCGAGCGGCGTCTCGTGATCGAGAGCGGCGGGATGGCAGAGATACAGCGTCTGCATAAGCGGCGTGCCTCGGCTCGTGCGAGCTCGTGTTCTTCTCGCCGCATCGTCGCAGCCGCGCCGGAGGCTGTCCATCCCCCGCGGGTTTGTCCGCATGCGGCCGGCGTCGCGCCGTGAGCGCGCGCCGACGCCGCGGGCCGTGTCCTCAGGCCGTGTAGGACCGACCGAAGCGGTCGAGATCCTCGTGCCGTGGCGTCGCCTGCTGGGCGGCCTTGCGCTCGCAGACCTTGCGGGCGTTCAGCACGCCGGCGAGCGCCGGCAGCGCGACCGGCTTGAACGTGGTTGGCGCGCCTCCGGCGGTGGAGGCGGTCTGACGAGGCTGAGGGTCGGCGTTGTCCGGCATGTCGGGTCCATCGTTTGCGCGGCTCACAGGGTCGGCCGCGGGTCGACGCGTAGGTCGCGAACGGTCCCAGCTTGCGGCGGGATTGTGGCGGCCGGTGGGCCGGCACCGCAGGCGCCTGCAATCGGGGTGAACGTGTCTTTCCGGACACGGGTTCCGCGCGAAAGGAGCGTGAAATCGGCGTGATCAGGCCGAGCGCGGCGCGGGCCTTCGAGCCTCCCTGGGAGCCCCCATGCGCCGATGCTCGGCGAGGTGGGCGGCCAGATCGACGGCGATCTTGAGCGCGACGAGCAGCGCGAGCGCGACGATCGGCGCGCCGGAGGCCTCCACGGCGAAGCCGCCGAAGATGATGGTGACGTGCAGGACCACGACGCGTCCGTAGGGCGCCTTCATCAGCGCGCCGGGCGTCACCCGGTCCATCTCGCCGCCGAGGACGAAATTCGCGAGGAACGAGACGCCGTGGCTCGCCGCCAGGGCGGCGAGGGGGAGCGCCAGCGCGGGGTTCGCGAGCAGCCCCAGCGCCACGACGGGCGAGGCCCCCGCCGGCCCGAACAGGGTGACGACGAAGACGCCGTGGACCAGGGTGAAGAGGCCGTAATGCACGGCGAAGAAGGCGGCGAGGCCCGCCGCGCCGAGATCGCCGCGGGCGGAGAGGGTGAGGAGCCGCGCCACGTTGACGAGGCCGATGATCACGTTCTCGGCCCAGAACAGCAGGAGCACGTCGTAGACGCGCCACCCGCCGGCGAGAACGCCGGCGAGCGGGATCAGGTTGGCGGCGACGAGCGCCGTCGCGGAGACGAGGAGGGGGCGGCGCGGGGAGCGAATCATGGGCGGCCGGAACGCGTCTGCGACGGGACGCCGCATTGGAGCCGCAATTCGTCCCCGTGTCGACCGCGCCCGCGCGGTTTTCCGAGAAGATCGTCCGAGATCGTCGGAAGAAGGGCGCCCCGGGGGCGCCCCGCTCCCCCGCTCAACCCTCCGCCAGGTAACGCTTCGCCAGGATCTTGCCTTCCTCGACCGCGGGCTGGTCGAAGGGGTTCACGCCGAGCGCGTAGCCGGTGAGGATCGTCTCCAGCATGAAGTGCATGAGGAGGTGGCCCATGGCGCGCTCGTCCAGCCGGTCGACGTGGATGGTGCGCACGGGGCGGTGGTTCTTGGCCAGCGTGTCGGCCGTGGCGCGCCCCTGCGCGGCGACGAGATCGCCGATCGTCTTGCCGGCGAAGCCCTCCTGGCCGGCGCGCTTCGCGAGCTCGGCGTCCATGTGCGGACCGAGACCGGCGCAGCCGGTGGTGATCACGGTGAACACCTTGTCGTTCGGCCCGCCGAGATAGAGCTGCAGCTGGGAGTGCTGGTCCACGGGCCCGATGGCGGCGACGGGCTGGGAGCCCTTGCCGTCCTTGCCGAGGCTCTCGGCCCAGAGCTGCACCCACCAGCGGGTGAAGCGCTCCAGCCGATCGGCATAGGCCATCATCACGCTGATCGGCTTGCCCTCGAGCGCGGAGGCGATGGCGAGCGCCGCGCCTTCCGCGGCCGGGATCTCGGAGGCCTGCTTCGCGTCCAGGATCGGCGCGACGGCGTCCTGCGCGCCGGCGCGGATCGCGTCGACGTCGAGCCCCATCACCGCGGCCGGCAGGAGGCCGACATTGGTCATGACCGAGTAGCGCCCGCCGATGCCGGTGTGGTGGTCGAGGAACGGCACGCCCTCGGGCTCCAGCAGGTCCCTGAGCGCGTTCGTGCCGGCGCCGCCGGCGCCGCGGGGCTCGGAGAGGCCCGTCATCCGCGCGCCGGCGCTCACGCCCGCGCGGCCGAGCGCCGAGAGCACGGCGATCGTCTGCATCAGGGTCTCGCCGGTGCCGCCGGATTTCGAGATCGCGACGAAATGCGTCGTCTCGAGCGGGAGCTTCTCGATCAGAAGATCGAAGGTGAGCGGGTCGAGATTGTCGAGGAAATGGACCCGCGGCCCCTCGGCCAGGCGGCCCAGCCCCGGCACCGCGTAGTCCTTCAGCTGGGCGAGC
Organism: Salinarimonas sp.; assembly: GCF_040111675.1. Classification (NCBI taxonomy): domain Bacteria; kingdom Pseudomonadati; phylum Pseudomonadota; class Alphaproteobacteria; order Hyphomicrobiales; family Salinarimonadaceae; genus Salinarimonas; species Salinarimonas sp. The sequence continues at coordinate 418,823 of NZ_CP157794.1, forward strand.
GTCTGCCCGCCGAGGCTCGAGCCGCCGGTGCCGAGGAAGACGACGTCGGTCGTCCCGCCGCCGCGGATGCGCTCGGCCGCCTCGTGGATCGCGGCGAGGTCGCTCGTGTCGGCGGGGACCGCGAGAAGCGGCAGCTTGCCGGCCTGCGCCTCCTGGCGCAGGCGCTCCATTCCGGTCTGCGAGAGCGTCTGCGCCGCCTCGATCGCCGTCTCCGGAATGCCGGCGCCGCCGATCTGCCGGCCGAGCGCGAGGTCGATCGCGTGCTTGAAAGCCATCCCTGTCTCCCTGTTCGGTTTGCGCCGACGATAATCCCAGCGCGGGTCGCGGGCCAGCCCGCCGCGCGCATGCCTCGAGGGGTCAACGCGCGAGCGGCGCGGACGATGCAGGCGCTCGCCCCCGTGCCCTCACGCCAGCGCCTGCAGGCACAGGCCGAGGAACAGGATCAGCCCGGCGTCGCGGTTGGCGCGGAAGAGCGTGAGCGCGCGCGCGCCGTCCTCGGGGTCGAGGGTCGCGACCTGCCAGGCGAGATGGGCGGCGAAGGCGAGGAGGCCGAGCCAGGCGATCGGGCCGGCGTCGATGGCGGCCAGCGCGCCGGCGAGGAGGGCGACGCTCAGCGCGTAGCAGGCGCCCACCGCCGGGCGCACGTGTTCCCCGAACAGCCGCGCCGCCGACTTGATGCCGGCGATCTCGTCGTCCTCGATGTCCTGGAGCGCGTAGATCGTGTCGTAGCCCACCACCCAGGCGATGGCGGCGGCGTAGAGCAGGAGCGGGGCGGGCGCCAGCGACCCGAAGGCGGCGGCCCAGCCCATCAGCGCCCCCCAGGAGAAGGCGAGGCCCAGCACCAGCTGCGGCAGCCAGATCACCCGCTTCATGAACGGGTAGGTGAGCACGATCGCCACCGAGGCGAAGCCGGTGGCGATGGCGAAGAGGTCGAACTGGAGGAGCACCGCGAGACCGACCGCGCACTGGGCCAGCACGAAGGCCCATGCGCCCTTCAGCGAGACGCGGCCCGAGGGCAGCGGGCGGTCGCGCGTGCGCGCGACGCGGGCGTCGAGCTCGCGGTCGACGATGTCGTTGTAGGTCGAGCCCGCCCCGCGCATCGCCACCGCGCCGACGAGGAAGAGCGCGAGATGCCAGAGGTTCGGGAAGGGCGCGTCGGCGGCGAGCGCGGCGAGCGCCGCCGACCACCAGCAGGGGATCAGCAGCAGCCACCAGCCGATCGGCCGCTCGATTCGGGCGAGGCGCAGGTAGGGGCGCGCCGAGACCGGCGTGAACCGATCGGCCCAATGCCCCCGGACCGCGTCTGGCACGGGCCGGTCGGCGCCGCGGAAGAACCCTGAGCGACGCACGGCGCGTTACAGCGCGCCCTGCGGGATCGGGAAGCGGCCGGTGAGGCCGGGCCCGCCGAATTGCTGCTGCTCGGCGGCCTGGCGCGCGGCGCGCTCGGCCTGGTTCACCTGCGCGGCCACCTGGCAGGCCTCGGCGCGCATGCCGGAGACGCGCTCGTGATCCTGGCGGACGTTCTGGGCGAAATCGTTGGGGATCTGGCACCAGGCCTGGTTCTCGCCGATGAAGTCGACGAGCTTCTGGCCGTTCGCCTCGAGCTCCCGCAGGGCCGAGCAGGCCGGGCGCGGATCGACGTTCTCGTCGCCGAGCGCGTTCAGCTTCTCGACGATGGAGCGGCGCTCCTCCAGCATCGGGCCGACGCTCTGGCAGACGTTGGCCTGCGCGACGGCCGCGCTCGGCGCGAGAGCGACGGCGGCGGCGAGGCCGAGCGCCGGAAGGATCCGCTCCGGGAAAAGCCGCTTCGGACGGGTGGTGTCGATGCTCATGGTCCTCGTCGAGGGATCTCGCCCTCGCCCCTGCCCCGCGCCGCGTCCGGCGCGGCGACTTGCTCGATCGGTTCGTTCGCGCTTATCAGATCCGGGCCGGCCACGCCAGCGCGCGCGCCGTCGCGGCGAACCCCGGCGAACCGCGCCGACGAACCGCGCGGGTGAACCATTCCATTGTGGCGAGAATGCCGCCTTTCGCTCGACCTGCCAGGAGACCGCCTTGGCCGCCACCGACTTCGCCGCCCCGCGGCTCTACCTCGATCGCCCGCTCACGCGCGGCGCGCGGCTCGATCTCGAGCGGGCGCAGGCGAACTATCTGCTCAACGTGCTGCGGCTCGGCCCCGGCGCGGACGTGCTCGTCTTCAACGGGCGCGACGGGGAATGGCGGGCGCAGGTGCAGCCGGAGGGTCGCAAGGCCGCCTCCCTGCTGGCCCTCGAGCAGACGCGCCCGCAGACCCCGCGCCCGGCGCTCGCCTGGCTGTTCGCGCCGCTCAAGCACGCACGGCTCGACTACATGGCGCAGAAGGCGGTGGAGATGGGCGCGGGGAGCCTGCGCCCCGTCCTCACGCGGCGCACCCAGGCCGCGCGCGTCAACCTGGAGCGCATGCGCGCCAACGCGATCGAGGCGGCCGAGCAATGCGGCATCCTCGTCATCCCGGAGGTCGCGGAGGAGGCGAAGCTCGACGCCGCCCTCGCCGCGCTGGAGCCCGAGCGCGTGCTCGTCTTCTGCGACGAGAACGCCCCCGTATCCGATCCGCTGGCGGCGCTCGCGGCCGCGCCGGAAGGACCGCTCGCCGTGCTGATCGGGCCGGAAGGCGGCTTCGATCCCGCGGAGCGGGAGGTCCTGCTCGCCCGCGAGCGGATCGTGCGCCTGTCGCTCGGCCCGCGCATCCTGCGCGCCGACACCGCGGCGGTGGCGGCGCTCGCGCTGGTGCAGGCGGCGCGGGGCGATTGGCGCTGACGGGTCAGGCCACGTCGACGCCGGCGGGGACGGGGCCGTGCTTGTTCGGGCGCGGCTCGGTGGGCAGCACCGCGAGCACCAGGAGCGCGACGAAGCCGAGGAAGGGGATCAGCAGCAGCAGCACGAGCCAGCCGGAATAGCCGCCGTCGTGCAGGCGCCGGACGAGCGCCGCGAGGCCCGGCAGCAGGAAGGCGAGGCCGAGGAGGCCGTTGACGACGTTGCCGAGCTCCTCCCCGAACAGGAGGGCGGCGACGAAGGTCGCGCCGACGATGATCAGGAAGGAGAAGAGCACGTAGCTCCAGTACTCCTTGCGCCGGGCGCGGCCCTGGAAGCCGACGTAGTCGCGCGTGACGGCGCGCACGAAATAGTCCCACATCGAGAGATCGGCGTCGTCCGGCGCGGGCCGAGCGTCGGCATGGGGCGGCGCGCCGGCGGCGGCCGGGGCGGGGGCGCCGGCCGGGGCGTTCTTGGCGAGGCTCGGGGCGCCGACGGAGGGGACCGAGCCGCTCCCGGCGGGCGGCGGCGGAGGCGGCGGGGGCGGCGGCACGGCGGGCAGGAGGCCGCCGAGGCTCGTCTCGCCGAGCGCGGTCCATTCCGTCAGGCCGGGATTCCAGACCAGCGTCTCGCGGGCGAGCGCGCCGTCCCGGACGAGGGCCGTCATCTGCGCCTCGGAGTAGGGACCGCGCTGCGCGCCGTTCTCGGCGTAGTACCACGTCTGCCCGTCGTTCATGCCGCTCCCCTCGCCCTCCGGTTCGCCGTTCGGCGGGCGCATATTGCGCAGCTGCAAGGTGACTGTAAACGTGCGTCCGCCCCAGGCCGCAGGTCCGTCAGGTCCCACGCCCGATCGCCCGAGGCTCCGGCGCGTCGATGACGCCATCGGCGAACAGGTTCGGAAACAGACGATCGCGATGGTCCAGCGGGAAGGCGATCCGTACCGGTCCTTTCGGCGTGGCCGAGGTCAGGAAGCCGGCCTTGACCAGTTTCGAAAGGACGGTCCGCGCCGTGCGCTCGGGCGCCTTCAGCACGATATGCGCGTCGCCGCGGTCGATCCGGCCGAACCGGAGCGCCGCCGCGACCAGGCCCTCGGAGCGGGCGTCGTAGCCGAGATCCCGAAGCAGGCGGCGATAGCGGTCCTCCAGCGTGTCCAGCCGGAACGCCGCCCGGGTGAACCGGATCTGGTCGAGCACGACGGACAGGAACCACTCGCAGAAGTCCCGCAGCGCCGCCTGGGAGAGATTGCCCCGCCCGTCCAGATCGCCCCGCCGCGGGCTGTCGGCGTGGTCCATCATACGCTTGTACTCGCCGCGATCCGCGAGGCCCCGGGCCAGGCCCCGCGAGATCGACCAGAGCCCGCCCCCGCCGATTCCGGCCCTCAGGCACATGGCGTGCGACATCAGGCGGCTCACCCGGCCGTTCCCGTCGACGAAAGGATGGATGTAGTTCAGCCGATGGTGCGCCGCGGCGATGGCGATCACGCGGGTGCTCGGCCACCTCTCAGCCGTGGCGAAGCGGCGCTCGAAATGCGCCATGAAGTCCGCGACCCGGTGCGACGACGGCGGGACATGCCGGCCAACCGCGACGTCTTCCCGGTCGTCGGTCCGAAAAGAGCCGGGCACGACCGGCAGCAGCGCGCCGTCACGCCCCCGCGCTGCCCGGAACTCGTCGGGCATCTCCTCGTAGAAGCGCCGATGCGCCCACCGAACGAAGGCGACGGAGGTCGGGCTCTCCAGCCGGCCCTCCGCATGCGCCTCGTCGATGGCGCGGTGCACGAGCACGTGCGCCCGCGCCTCCAGCGCCAAGGGTCGACGTTCGGGGTCGAGCTCGGCCCCCGCGAGCGCCCGCTCGATGTCCTTCGGCCGTGTGTCGTGGCCCTCGATCAGGTTCGAATAGTAGCAGTTCATGACGCGGACGAGCTCGGCGAGCTCCGCCGCGGCGTCCGCATGAAGACCACGCCCGAGCTCGCCGGCTTCGGCCTGGATCTCGCTCACGAGGTCGGCGAGGACGCGCGGGATCTCGTCCTCGAAGAAGCAGGGCTCGATACGGGCGGGGGTCTCGATCATTTCCTGCCGATCTCGGGGCGGGCTAAGAAACAGAATATGAATGCTTTTCCGACGCCACAAGCCGATTCTTGCCGATCTTTCCGGCCGATCTCGCGGCTCAGCTCGTCTCCGGCGGCGGCGGGCCGATCTCGCGGGGGGCGGCGCCCTCGATCTGGCGGGCGATCTCGCGCTTGAGGTCGTCCTTCATGGCGTCGACCGCGGCGAACAGGGCCTCGGCGTCGAAGAAGTCGAGCACGCGGAAGCGCTGCACGTCCGGGCGCAGCAGGATCTGCGGGCGCGCGAGCTTGAGCTTCGCCTGGACGATCGCCTCCTGCATGATCTGGATCGCGCCGATCGTGACGTCGAGGCCGCCGGGCAGGCGGTCCCGATCGGGCTCGGGCCCGGCCGCGACGTCCACCGCGATCACGACGTCGGCCTTGCCGATGAGGAGATCGAACGGCAGCGGGTTGACCGCGCCGCCGTCGATCAGCGTGCGCGCGCCGTGGGTCACGGGCTTGAACAGGCCCGGAATGGCCATGGATCCCGCCACCGCCGGCCGCACCGGCCCTTCGGAATACACCACCTCGGTGCGGGCGAAGAAATCGCAGGTCACGGCCGAGAAGGGGACGCGCATCTCCTCGATCCGCGTGGGCAGCCCGCCCGGCAGGAAGGCGTCGAGCACCTTCTCGGCGTCGAGGAGGAGCGGGTTGCCGAAGCCGTTGAAGACGTCGATGAGCTTGCCGACCCGCGCCTCGATCAGCCGCGCCATGACCTTCGGCTTGTCGAGCAGGCTGTCCAGGGCGTGCCGGCGCAGCGCCCTGGCCGGGATGCCGGCGCAATAGGCGGCGCCGACGACGGCGCCCATGGAGCAGCCGACGATCGCGGACGGCGTCATCCCGAGCTCGTCGAGCGCCTCGAGCACCACGACGTGGGCGAGCCCGCGCGCCCCGCCCGATCCGAGCGCCAGCGCCACCGTCGGCCCGCTGTCGGTGGGCTCGAGCCGGCCCCGCCGCTCCCGCGGCGCGAGCGCGGCCCGCCGGCGCGCCTGCTGGGAGGGCGTGGGGAAGGGGTTCGTCGGGGTGGTCATGGGGCGGGGCTCCGCCGGACGGAACCGTGTCGCTCGACGGCATCAGTGGACCGCCCACCTTCGCGAACGCCGAACGGCCCGCCGATCGATCGCGACGTCGGGTTCGCGAGCGACGCATCGTCTGTCCTTCCCCTACAGGGAAGGAGAAGGGTCGGCGCGCTCGTCGCATCGTTCCGTGTCCTCACGCCTCCCTCCCCAGGAGCTCCCGGACCACCGCGAGCGTCCCCGCCGGGTCCTCCTCCGGCACGAAATGTCCCGCCTCCACCTGCCGGCCGAAGGCGTCCGGGGCGAAGCTCGCGCGCCAGACGTCGAGCGGGGTGGGGCCGCCCTCGTCGCGGCCGGTGAGGAAGAAGGTGCCCCAGGCGAGCGCCACGGGGCAGAAGATCGTGCGGCCCGCGCGCAGGTCGTCCTCGTCGGCGATGCGGTCGAGGGTGGCGCCGGCGCGGTAGTCCTCGCACATGGCGTGGATGCGCAAGGGCTCGTTGGCGCCCTGGCGGTAGGACTCCATCGCCCGCGCATCGAAGGGCGCGAGCGTGCCCTCCCGCGTCCAGCCGGCCATCAGCTTGTCGAAGAAGCCGTTCGGGTTCCTGCCGATCGCCTCCTCGGGCTCCGGCGCCGGGCGCGCCAGGAATTCCCAGTGCGCTCCGGGGAAGCGCCCGGCGTCGATCTCGCGCCAGACGTGGAAGGTCGGCAGGATGTCGAGCATGGCGAGATGCGACAGCCGCCCCGGATGGTCGAGCGCCAGGCGATAGCCCACCCGCGCGCCCCGGTCGTGGCCGACGAGCGCGAAGCGGGCGAAGCCGAAATCGGACATCACCCGGATGGCGTCGGCGCCCATGGCGCGCTTCGAATAGGTCTCGTGGGCGGGATCGCCCGCCGGCGCCGTCGACCAGCCGTAGCCGCGCAGGTCCATCAGGACGACGGTGTGCGTCTTCGCGAGCTCGGGCGCCACGCGGTGCCAGATGGCGTGGGTCTGCGGGAAGCCGTGGAGGAGCAGCACCGGCGGCCCCTCGCCGCCCTTGCGCACGAAGGCGCGGCCGACCTCCGTGTCGAGCCAGTGAGAGGTGAAGCCCGGGAACAGGTCCGACATGCGAAAGCCTCCTAGCGGGTGCGTGGTGCGTGCCCCAGCCTAACGCGCGAGCGCCCGCCAGCCGATGTCCCGCCGGCAGAATCCCTCCGGCCAGTCGATGGCGTCCACCGCCGCATAGGCGCGCGCGCGGGCCTCCGCGATGTCGGCGCCGAGGCCGACGACCGAGAGAACGCGGCCGCCGTTCGCGAGGATGCGGTCCCCGTCGCGCTTCGTGCCGGCGTGGAAGATCCGCACGCCCGGCAGCGCGGCCGCGGCCTCAAGGTTGCGGATCTCGGAGCCTTTCTCCACCGCGCCCGGATAGCCCGTCGTCGCGAGCGTGACGACGAGGGCGGCCTCCTCGCGCCAGGCGAGGGTGACCTCGCTCAGCCGCCCGTCGCAGGCGGCGAGCATCGCCTCGACCGGATCGGACAGGAGCCGCGGCATGAGCGCCTGCGCCTCCGGGTCGCCGAGGCGCACGTTGTACTCGACGAGGCGGGGCGCGCCGTCGGGGCCGATCATCAGGCCGGCATAGAGCACGCCGACGAAGGGCGTGCCGCGCGCGGCCATGGCCGCGAGCGTCGGCTCGACGATCTCGGCCATCACCCGCGCCTCGAGGTCCGGGGTGAGCACCGGGGCCGGCGAATAGGCGCCCATGCCGCCCGTGTTCGGGCCCTGGTCGCCGTCGAAGGCGCGCTTGTGATCCTGCGCGGAGGCGAGGGGGAGCGCCGTCGTCCCGTCGCAGAGGGCGAAGAAGCTCGCCTCCTCGCCCTCCATGAACGCCTCGATCACGACGACGTCCTGCGGGCCCGCGAGCATGGCGCGCACGGCGTTCTCGGCCTCGGGAAGCGTCTGCGCCACGACGACGCCCTTGCCGGCGGCGAGGCCGTCGTACTTCACCACGATCGGCGCGCCCTGCGCGCGCAGATAGGCGAGGGCCGGCTCCACCGCCTCGAAGCGGGCATAGGCGGCCGTGGGGATGCCGGTCTCGTCGCACAGCGCCTTGGTGAAGGCCTTGGAGCCCTCGAGCCGGGCGGCCGCCGCGGTGGGTCCGAAGGCCCGGACCCCCGCCGCGGCGAGATCGTCGACGAGGCCGGCGACGAGGGGCGCCTCGTTGCCGACGACGACGAGGCCGATCCCCATCGTCCGGCAGAAGGCGATCACCGCCGCGTGGTCGGCGACGTCGAGGACGACGGTCTCGCCCTCGCACGCGATGCCGGCATTGCCCGGCGCGCAATAGAGCCGCTCGCAGAGCGGGCTCTCGGCCATGGCCCAGGCGAGGGCGTGCTCGCGCCCGCCCGATCCGATGAGAAGGATGTTCATGGCGATCGTCTAGCGCAGGCGGGGGCGCGGCGTCCATCGGGACGTGCGCGGGGAGGGCTCGCCCGCCTCACACGAGCAGCGGCTCCATCCCCGCCGCCACCTCGAGCAGGGCGCGGTCGTGGCCGTTGCGCTTCATCAGCATCAGGCCGGCCGGGCGCGGGAGGCCCGGCATGGGCAGGCTGACGCCGGTGAGGTCGAACAGGTTGCCCCAGGTGGTGTTGCGCAGCATCAGCAGGTTCGCCCGCATGAAGGCCTCGTCGTCCGCCTCGAGCGCCGCGATGGGCGGCGCGGTGGTGGCGGTGGCGGGCAGGACCAGGACGTCGAGGGGGGCGAGCCGCCGGTCCATGGCGGCGATGAGCCGGCGGCGGGTCTCCGTCAGCCGCAGGTAGGCGGCCGCGCTGACGCCCGCGCCGCGGCGGATGCGGGCGAGCACGTTGCGGTCGTAGCGCGCCGCGTGCGGCTCGTGCATGTCCGCGTGCACCGCCGCCGCCTCGATGGCGACGAGGGGGGCCGCCGCTGTGGCGTCGTTCATGGCGGCGAGGAGGTCGTCGATGCCGTGCTCGACGATGCGCGCGCCCGCGGCCGAGAGGCGCGACAGGGCCTCCTCGAAGCCCTGCGCGACCACGTCCTCCGTCTCGGTGAAGAGCAGGCCGCGCGGCACGCCGATGCGCAGGCCCGCCACCGGCATGGCGTCGAGCGCCTGCGGCTCGAGACCCGCCATCACCGCGTCGGCCGCCGCGCATTCTGCCACGCTCCGCGCCAGCGGGCCGATGGAATCGAGGCTCCAGGAGAGCGGATAGGCGCCCTCGGTGGGCACGCGGCCGGTGGTCGGCTTGAAGCCGACGACGCCGTTGAGCGAGGCGGGGATGCGCACCGAGCCGCCTGTGTCGGTGCCGATCGCGATCTCGCTCGTGCCCTCGCCGACGCTCACCCCCGCGCCGGAGGAGGAGCCGCCGGGCACGCGCGCCGGATCGGCGGCGTTGCCGGGCGTGCCGTGATGCGGGTTGATGCCGATGCCGGAGAAGGCGAACTCGGACATGTTGGTCTTCCCCACGATCACCGCGCCGGCGCGGCGCAGCCGGGCGACGACCGGCGCGTCGCGCTCCGCCGGCGCGGCCTCGCGCAGGATGGCGGAGCCCGCGAGCGTCGGCTCGCCCTGGACGTCGAACAGGTCCTTGATCGAGACGATCACGCCGTCGAGGGGCCCGAGCGAAAGGCCGGCGGCGCGCCGCGCGTCGGCGGCGTCCGCGGCGGCGCGGGCGGGGGCATGGTAGAGCTTCGTGAAGACGCGCTCCTCGGCGGCGCGGGCGTCGAGGCGGGAGAGGACGCTCTCCAGGCGATCGCGGACGGATGGCATCGGTCTCTTCTGCATGGCGGAAACGAGCGGCCATGCGGACATGTGGGCGCGCGGGCGTCAAGGCCGCGGCGCGTTCGGGAATGCGCAGGGGGGATGGCACGGCTGGCGGCGCTCTCCCGTGTCATCCCCGGCCGAAGTGAGCGAAGCGAACGAAGGGGAAGGGGACCCAGCACGACTTGCTCGCCGCGAAGCGGCGTCCGTCGGCGGCGACCAGCCGCCTGGTCGGCGGCGCAATGAGCGCCTTCGGCGCGACATCCTGCACCCAAGTCCCCTTCTCCTGCGCCGCTTCGCGGCTCCGGCCGGGGATGACAGGGGTGGCGGCGCGCTCACCGAATCCAAGACCGCCGCCGGGGTCACCCGGCGGCGGCTCGCGCTCGTCCCATGCTCAATGCAGCGCGGCGCCCGTGGGCTTCAGCCGCGCCGCGCGGTCCTCGCCGGCGGCGTATTCGCCGATCATCAGGCCGAGCGGCCCCACCGTCACCGGCACGCTCTCGCCGTCCTTGATCGCGCCGGACAGGATCAGCTCGGCGAGCGGGTCCTGGACCGACTTCTGGATCACGCGCTTCAAGGGCCGCGCGCCGTAGGCCGGGTCCCAGCCCTTCTCGGCGAGCCAGGTGCGGGCGTCCTCGGAGAGCTCGACCACGATCTTGCGCTCCTCCAGCAGCCGGGCGAGCCGGCGCATCTGGATGTCGACGATGGCGCCCATCTCGCTCTTCTGGAGGCGGTGGAAGAGGATGATCTCGTCCACGCGGTTGAGGAACTCGGGCCGGAAGGAGGCCCGCACCACGCCCATCACCTCGTCGCGCACGGCGTCCGTGTCCTGGCCCTCGGGCTGGTTGACCAGGTACTCGGCGCCGAGATTCGAGGTCATGACGATCAGCGTGTTGCGGAAGTCGACCGTGCGGCCCTGCCCGTCCGTCAGCCGCCCGTCGTCGAGCACCTGGAGGAGGACGTTGAACACGTCCGGATGCGCCTTCTCGATCTCGTCGAAGAGCACGACCTGGTAGGGCCGCCGGCGCACGGCCTCGGTGAGGGCGCCGCCCTCCTCGTAGCCGACATAGCCCGGAGGCGCGCCGATGAGGCGGGCCACCGAGTGCTTCTCCATGTATTCCGACATGTCGAGGCGCACGAGCGCGGTCTCGTCGTCGAACAGGAAGTGCGCCAGCGCCTTGGTCAGCTCGGTCTTGCCGACGCCGGTGGGGCCGAGGAACATGAACGAGCCGATCGGCCGGTTCGGGTCCTGCAGCCCGGCGCGGGCGCGCCGCACCGCGGTCGAGACGGCGGTCACCGCCTCCGCCTGGCCGACGACGCGCTTTGCGATCGCCTCCTCCATGCGCAGCAGCTTCTCGCGCTCGCCCTCGAGCATCCTGTCGACGGGCACGCCGGTCCAGCGCGAGACGACGGAGGCGACGTGGTCGGGCGTCACCGCCTCCTCCATCAGGCCCTTGTCGCCGCCGTTGCCCGCCCCGACCTCCGCGACGTCGCCGCCCGCGGCCTCGATCTCGGAGAGCTCGCGCTCGAGCTGCGGGATCTCGCCGTAGGCGAGCTCGCCCGCGCGCTGGTACTCGCCCTTGCGCTGGGCCTGGGCGAGCTCGGTGCGGGCCTCGTCGAGGCGCTTCTTGATGTCGGCGGCGCGGCCGAGCTTGTTCTTCTCCGCCTGCCAGCGCCCGGTGATCGCGGCCGACTGCGCCTCGAGCTCGCCGAGCTCGCCCTCGAGCTTGGCGAGACGGTCCTTGGAGGCGGCGTCCGTCTCCTTCTTGAGCGCCTCGGCCTCGATCTTCAGGCGCACGATCTCGCGGTCGATCGAATCGAGCTCCTCGGGCTTCGAATCGACCTGCATGCGCAGGCGCGCGGAGGCCTCGTCGACGAGGTCGATCGCCTTGTCGGGCAGGAAGCGGTCGGTGATGTAGCGGTTCGACAGCGTCGCGGCCGCGACGATCGCGGAATCGGTGATGCGCACGCCGTGGTGCTGCTCGTACTTCTCCTTGAGGCCGCGCAGGATGGAGACCGTGTCCTCCACCGTCGGCTCCGAGACGAAGACCGGCTGGAAGCGCCGGGCGAGCGCCGCGTCCTTCTCGACGTGCTTGCGGTATTCGTCGAGGGTGGTGGCGCCGACGCAGTGAAGCTCGCCGCGGGCGAGGGCGGGCTTGAGGAGGTTCGAGGCGTCCATCGCCCCGTCCGCCTTGCCGGCGCCGACGAGGGTGTGCATCTCGTCGATGAACAGGACGATGCCGCCTTCGGCGGAGGTGACCTCCTGGAGCACGGCCTTGAGCCGCTCCTCGAACTCGCCGCGATATTTCGCGCCGGCGATGAGCGCGCCCATGTCGAGGGCGAGGAGGCTCTTGTCCTTCAGGCTCTCGGGCACGTCGCCGTTGACGATGCGCAAGGCGAGGCCCTCGACGATGGCGGTCTTGCCGACGCCGGGCTCGCCGATGAGGACGGGGTTGTTCTTGGTGCGCCGGGAGAGGACCTGGATCGCGCGGCGGATCTCCTCGTCGCGGCCGATGACCGGGTCGAGCTTGCCTTCGCGCGCCGCCTCGGTGAGGTCGCGGGCGTATTTCTTCAGCGCCTCGTACTGGTTCTCGGCGGAGGCGGAATCGGCCGTGCGGCCCTTGCGCAGGGCGTTGATCGCCTGGTTCAGCGAGGCGGCGGTGACGCCGGCCTTGGCGAGCGCCTTGCCCGCCTCGGTGTCCTTCTCGACGGCGAGCGCGAGGAGCAGCCGCTCGACGGTGACGAACGAGTCGCCCGCCTTGTCGGCGGCCTTCTCGGCGGCGTCGAAGACGCGCGCCAGCGCCGGCTGGAGATAGAGCTGGCCGCCGCCGCCCTCGACCTTCGGCATGCGGGCGAGCGCCTGCTCGACGAGCTGCCTGGCCACCTTCGCGTCGCCGCCGGCGCGGGCGATCAGGCCCGCGGCCATGCCGTCCGCATCGTCGAGGAGCACCTTGGCGACGTGCTCGGGGGAGAATTGCTGATGACCCTCGCGGAGCGCCAGGGTCTGCGCGGACTGGAGGAAGCCCCGCGCCCGTTCGGTGTATTTCTCGATGTTCATGTCCGAACCTTCATGACGGGCGGCGAACGCCCTCGGAAGAGGCGCGCGCGCCGCGATACGCATCACCCGGCCCTCCTCGCGAGCGACCGGCTCCGCCTTGAGATGGGTGTGGCATTTTCGCCGCGCAAGCTGCTCCGGGGCTTTACGGAAGGCGCATCGGGACGCGCCGGCGACACCGCCGTCAGCCCAGCCCTTCCGCCGCCAGGAGCTCCGGGATGCGCTTCTTGAAGCCGAAGAAGCCCCGCGTCGCGTGGGGCCAGGCGCGCTCGTCGAGGCTGCGGCGCAGCTGGACGAGGGCGATGCCGGCATCCGCGAGGGCGGCCTTCGCCCGCGCCAGCGCCTCCGCGGCGGGGCCGACCGGCGCGTAGCCGGTGACGAGGGCGCCGACCCGCAGCGCCCGTGCGGCGTCGAGCAGGGTCTGCGGCTCCAGCGCCACGGCGTGGGCCGGCACGCCGTAACGGCTCGCGGCGCGCGCGCCGGCGTCGGCGAGCGCCCCGTCGCTGAAGTCGAGGACGAGGCGCGAGACCGGCAGCGCCGAGCGCCGCGCCGCCGCGTGGCCGGCGAGAACGGCGCGCGGGCGCAGGCCGCCGAGCGCCCATTGCTCGGGGGTGAGGTCCTCCTCCGTGAGGAGGAGCGCGGCCTCGCCGCTTCGCGAGGGATCGGCCGGCGGCACGCCGGCCGGCGGCGGCGGCGCGGGCTCGATCAGCGGCTCGGCGCTGCGCGAGAGATCCCGCGGGGAGAAGCGGCCGTTGGTGTAGCGGGCGATGTTGTCGGCCCGCGCCAGATAGGTCTTGCCCGGGGTCTGAAGCCCGGCGGTCCAGCGCCAGGACAGCGTGTTCGAGGCGGGGTCGCCGTCGAGGAGATGGCGCAGGAAGAAATCCGCGCCGAGCGTCCAGGGCAGGCGCAGGGTGAAGATCCAGATCGAGGAGAACCACATGCGCGCGTGATTGTGGAGGTAGCCGGTCTCGACCAGCTCGCGCGCCCAGTCGTCGAAGCCCTCGATGCCGACGCGCCCCTCGATCGCCTCCTCGTAGCGCCGGCGCAGGGAGATGTCCCCCGCGAGCCCGTCCAGATCGGCCGCGAGCCGCACCTGGTAGCGCGTCCAGATTCCCGGGCGCTGCTCGAGCCAGCCTTTCCAGTAGGTCCGCCAGAGCACCTCCTGCACGAACTTCTCCGCCGCCTCCGGCGTGTGCCGGGCGAGCACGGCCTCCAGCGCCTCGTGCTCGGTGACGAGGCGGTGGCGGATGTAGGGAGACAGCGTCGAGACGTTCCCGCGGTCGTGGGGCCCGCGATCCTCGTTGCGCGTGCGGGCGTAGTCCGCGCCGGCGCGCGGTACGAAGCGCTCGAGCCGCGCCAGGCCCTCGGCGCGGGTGGGGGGGTGCTGCATCGCCGCCTCCTTCGACGGAGATCTGTCGATGCTGTGCTCAGATAGCGCGGCGCGGACCTGCGCCCATCGCCGCGCGGCTTAACGTCGCGACCCGCGGTCGCGACCGGCTCTCAACCGCGCCCGACGAAGGGCATGTTGGTCGCCATCACCGTCATGAACAGCACGTTCGCGTCGAGCGGCAGGCTCGCCATGTGCGCCACCGCGCGCGCCGCGTGGACGACGTCCATCATCGGCTCGGGCCGGACCGAGCCGTCCGGCTGGCGCGCGCCCTCGCCGAGCCGCTGGGCGAGCGGCGTGTGCGCGTTGCCGATGTCGATCTGCCCGACCGCGATGGAATAGGGCCGCCCGTCGAGCGCGAGCGTCTTGGTGAGGCCGGTCACCGCGTGCTTCGTCGCCGTGTAGGGCGCGGAGTTCGGCCGCGGGGTGGTGGCCGAGATCGAGCCGTTGTTGACGATGCGCCCGCCCTGCGGGTCCTGAGCCTTCATCATGCGGAAGGCCTCGCGGGCGCACAGGAAGACGCCGGTGAGGTTGACGTCCACCGCCTGGCGCCATTCGGCGACGGAGAGCGCGTCGATGTCGACGGCGCGGGGCGAGACGCCGGCGTTGTTGAAGACGAAGTCGAGCCGGCCCCAGGCCTCGCCCACCCTGGCGAAGAGGGCGGCGACGGCCTCCTCGTCGCCGACGTCGGTGGGGACGGGCAGCGCCTCGCGGCCGAGCGCCCGGATCTCGCCGGCCACCGCCTCGAGCGGTTCGGGCCTGCGCCCCGCGAGCGCCACGTCGAAGCCGCCGCGCGCCAATTCGAGCGCGGAGGCGGCCCCGATGCCCGAGCCCGCCCCCGTCACGACCGCCACCTTGCGCATCCCGTCCTCCCGTTCTCGTTCGCGTCTGTGGAGGCGAGACTAGACCGCGGGGACGGGCGCGCCAATCCGGCGGGGGCTCACGCGCGCCGTGCGCTCCTGCGCCGACGCGCGCGAGGAGGACGCCTCAGCGCGGTTCGTCCATCAGCCCCTTCACGATGGCGTAGCAGCCGAGCAGCAGCACGATCGTGAACGGGAAGCCGGTCGAGACCGCCATGGCCTGCAGGGCCGCGAGCCCGCCGCCGAGGAGCAGCGCCACGGCGATCAGACCCTCGAAGATGGCCCAGAACACGCGCTGGGGCACCGGCGCGTTCACCTTGCCGCCGGCCGTGATCGTATCGATCACGAGCGAGCCCGAGTCCGACGAGGTGACGAAGAACACGATCACCAGCACGATCCCGATGAAGGAGGTGATCGCCGTCCAGGGCAGCCCGGCCAGCATCTCGAACAGCTTGAGCTCGAGCGGCGCGTCCTGCACGGCCGACATGCCCTGGCTCACGATCTGGTCGATGGCGGTGCCGCCGAAGGCGGTCATCCACAGGACCGAGACCATGGAGGGGATGATCAGCACGCAGGTGACGAACTCGCGCACCGTGCGCCCGCGCGACACGCGCGCGATGAACATGCCCACGAACGGCGACCAGGAGATCCACCAGGCCCAGTAGAACGCCGTCCATCCCTGGCTGAAGTTCTCGTCCTCGCGCCCGATCGGGTTCGACAGGGCCGGCAGGTACTCGGCGTAGGCCCACAGGTTCTGGAAGAAGCCGGTGAGGATCAGCATGGTCGGCCCGACCAGGACGACGAAGCCGAGCAGCAGGGCGGCGAGCACCATGTTGATCTCGGAGAGCCGCTTCACGCCGGCGTCGAGGCCCGCCACGACCGAGACCAGGGCGACGGCCGTGATGACGAGGATCAGCACCACCTTCGACGTGTCGTCGTTCGGCAGCCCGAAGAGGAAGGCGAGGCCGGCATTGGCCTGCTCCGCGCCGAAGCCGAGCGAGGTCGCGAGCCCGAACAGGGTCGCGAGCACGGCCAGGATGTCGATGATGTGCCCGGTCCAGCCCCAGACGCGCTCGCCGAAGATCGGATAGAAGATCGAGCGGATCGTCAGCGGCAGGCCCTTGTTGTAGGAGAACAGGGCGAGCGCGAGGGCGACGGTGGCGTAGATCGCCCAGGGGTGGAGCGCCCAGTGGAAGATCGTCGCCGCCATGCCCAGCCGCGCGGCCTCGGCCGGGTCGCCGGCGGCGGCGCCGAGAGGCGCCCAGTCGGTGCGTACGCCGTTCTCGACCGTCGTGCCGCCGAGCGCCGTCGAATAGTGCGAGATCGGCTCGGAGACGCCGTAGAACATCAGGCCGATGCCCATGCCGGCGGCGAACAGCATCGCGAACCAGCCGGTATAGGAATAGTCCGGCGTCGCCTCCTTGCCGCCCAGCCGCACCCGCCCGAGCGGCGTGACGATCAGCACCAGGCAGAGGATGACGAAGACGTTGGCCGCGCCGAGGAAGAACCAGTCGAAGGCGCCGGTGAGCCAGTCGCGCAGGCCGACGAACAGCGGCTCGACCGAGTTCTGGAAGGCCAGCGTGAGGATCACGAAGGCCAGGATGATCACGCCCGAGATCGGGAAGACCGGGTTGTGGATGTCGACGGGAATGGGGCCGAGCTTGAACTCGACATTGCTCTGGCCGACCGTGTAATCGGTCTCGATCAGGGTGGTCTCGCCCTCGGGCGCCGGGATCGGCTCGATGCCCGTCTCCTCGACGGGGGGCTCCTGGCGCGTCGGTTGATCGTCCATATCGATTCCTCGCGTTGTGTCCTCGGGGAGGCTCCGGTCCGCGTCTGTCGCGCGCTCAGCGCACGAGGAAGACCGAGACGGCCGTGTGGGAGGCGACCTTGCCGCCGTGCGAGGGGACCAGCGCGTCGCCGATCGTCGGCGCGTGCGAGGCCATCACCACGAGGTCCGCGCCGGTCTCGCCGATCGCCTTCAGGATCGTCTCGTCGATCTGGACCGCCGGGTCGTGCGCGGAATAGGCCTTCGCCTCGGTCGCGATCCCGTGCGCGCCGGCCAGCTCGGCGGCGTAGGCCTGGAGCTTCTGCGCGTATTCCCGCGGATTGTGCGCGACCGGACTCGGCGTCTCCTCCGTCACGCCGACGACGACGAGCGCCGCGCCGTAATGGCGCGCCAGATCCACGGCGGCGTCGACGGCCTTGGCGAGCCGGTCCTTGTGGGCGAGATCGATGGGAACGAGGATTTTCTTGTACAAGTCGGCCCTCCGCCCGTCAGCCTTGCGGCTCGTCCGATGTCGATGCGCGGCGCCGGACAGCAAACCCGCTGCACCGTCGCGCGCTCGGAGGGTGATACTACGTCAGCAATGCTTCGGAAACAATGCGTAGACCCGTCTGGATTTTCAACGGCCGCGCTTATACGCTCACGCGTGCGCGCGCGAGCGGCCGGCGCCATGCCGAGATCTTCGGAAGCCCGGCGACGGTCGCGACGGTGTTGCGACGGGGGCGGCGCGAACCGCCGCCGGGCGGCGCCTCAGGTGGCGCTCGGCTTGAGCTCGTCCCGCAGGCCCTGCGCCTGGATGACGCTGCGGGCGTATTGCTCCCAGGTCGAGCGCAGCATGATGAAGTTCGCGATGAGGCTCTCGGTCACGTCCTCGAGCTGCTCGAGCGCGCCGACCTGTCGCGCGAACTGCGCCGCGAGGTCTCCGGACACGTCGCCCGAGCGGGTGTTGTCGAGCATGGCCTTGAGGTTCTTGCCGCTCTCCTGCACCTCCGAGACGGCGCGCGCCAGCATCTCGGCGAGGCGTTCGCGCTCGGTCTCGGCCATCTCCAGCTGAGGACGCTGCTGCTCCATCAGCCGCACGACGGCGCGCCAGTCGCGGGCGCGGCGGTCGAGGTCGTCGGTCAGGCCGCGGAAGCCGCCGGCGATGCGCCGGGGCAGCCGGACAGGCTCGCGCGAGGCGGCCATGGTCGGGGCGGCGTGACCGTTGTGCGGGGCGGGCTCGTGCCCGTTCGGATGCGCGGCGCCGTTCGCGCTCTTGGCGACTTCCCTGGCGACTTCGCTGCGCACGATCTCGCTCATGCCCGCGTTCAGCTCTTCGATCTCCGACGTCGGCATCTGGTCCTCCACCGTTGTCGTAAGCGGAGCCCCCTTACCTTGTTTTTCGGTTTCTGTTAGCGCATTTACTTTCGAGGGATCAAGGCCATTTTGTGGCCCGACCCGGCATGAGCAGTCGATATGAAGTTACTTACTTTGATTTACAGGCGAAT
Source organism: Salinarimonas sp. (assembly GCF_040111675.1). Lineage (NCBI taxonomy): Bacteria > Pseudomonadati > Pseudomonadota > Alphaproteobacteria > Hyphomicrobiales > Salinarimonadaceae > Salinarimonas > Salinarimonas sp. The sequence goes on from NZ_CP157794.1 coordinate 437,054, forward strand.
ACATTAACGAATGTTAAGGTCGCGGTCGCGTCACGCCGCCGGCACGCAGCTGTGGAGGGCGTCGCCGGATCGCTCGCGTCCGCCTCTCGCCTATGCTAAGCGGGGCTCATGACCGACGACGCCGATTCGATCCTCCAGAGGCTGCGCGACATCGCCCGCGTGCTGTCCCGCGCGACGGCGGACGAGGCGGCGGCCGACGCGTTTTTCGGCTATGCCGAGGACTGCCGGCGCTGGGGCCTCGCGCGCGACGCCCAGGACGCCGTCGTCAGCGCCCGCGAGCTGCGGGTGGCGGCGTTGCTGGCGCGCGGCGAGGCCGCCGGCCTGCGCGCCGGGCTCGTCGACCCGGACGGCTCGCTCGACCTCTGAGCCGCCGCATCCGCCCGAGCGGTTCCGCCCATTCGCATATGCGGTGATGCACACGAACGACGCAAAGCCTTGTGCGGCTTAAGGTCGCGCAGACCGCCGGGAACCGCGCTGCCGCAAAGCTGTGAACAATCGCGCGGCGGACCCTGGACCTCGCCGTAGCGACGGCTAGGCTGCCCAGCGAGCCCGTGGGAGGCGCGGGGAAGAGCCCGAGACGGCCGCCCCGATCTTTTCCCGCCGCCTTCTCCGCCCGGTCCGGGTCCCGCGCTCCCCTGCTCAGTCGGCCTTCGGCGCCGTCGCCCCGTCCAGCTCGATCATGTGCCCGGCCTTGTCGCGCTTCGTCGCGAGATAGCGCACGTTCTCGGCCGTGCGGCGCCCGACGCTGCGCAGGTCGGAGACGACCTCGAGCCCGGCGGCTTCGAGCGCGGCGATCTTCTCGGGATTGTTGGTCATCACCCGCACCTTGGCGACGCCGAGCTGGCGCAGCATCTCGGCGGCGAAGTCGAAGCGACGCTGGTCGAGCCCGAAGCCGAGCGCCTCGTCGGCCTCGTAGGTGTCGAAGCCCTCGGCCTGCAGCTCGTAGGCGCGGATCTTATTGGCGATGCCGTTGCCGCGGCCCTCCTGGTCGAGGTAGAGGAGCACGCCGCCCTCGCCCTGCGCCATCGCCTGGACGGTGCCGCGCAGCTGGTCGCCGCAATCGCATTTCAGCGAGCCGAACAGGTCGCCGGTCAGGCAGGCGGAATGCAGCCGCACGAGGACCGGCTGGGAGAGGTCCGGCGCGCCGACCACGACGGCGACCTGGTCGCGCATGCCCTCGCCGCCGCGGAAGACGACGAACTCGGTCTCGACGGCGCCGTCCAGCGGCACCGGCGCGCGGCTCGCGACGCGCAGGAGCCGCGCCTGCGCCCGGCGGAAGCCGCGCACGGCGGCGCCGGGAACGCGCACCAGGCTCGGCTCGCGCTCGACCTCGGCCGGGACGGGAACGGTCACGACGGCGGGCGTGACGAAGGACAGGCGGGCGAGCTCCAGCGCGTCGGCGTCGAGCGGCGCGATCGGATGCGCGGGCGCATCGAGGCGCGCATCGATGCGACGGGCGAGCGCCTCGATGCGCGCGGCGTCGACCGTCGGCAGCGCGACGGCGCCGGGCACGGTCCGCTCCTTGCCGAGACGCCCGAGCCGCTTGTCGGTGAGGACGAGGCGGGCGCGCCCCATGGCCACGACGTCGAGCCGCGCGCAGGCCTCCGCGTCCAGATCCTCGACGCCGATCGCGAGCAGCGCGGCCTCGCCGTCCTCGATCAGCACGGGACGGCCGTGCCGGAACTCCGCGATGGCGCGTTCGACCTGCATCCGGTCGATGTCGCCGCTCAACCCCAAAACGAGACGCATCATCACATCCTGGCCTTTGCACGGGCTCCCGTAGCGGAACGCCGGCCGAGCTACGGTCAAGCCGCGGCCCTGGCCGTTCGTTCCGGCTCCGCTAGCTCCTCCTCGAGCTGGCGCCGATGTCGAACTAGGGCGCATTTTGCCGGCGACGATCGTTCATATCGTCGCGTTCGGGCGCAAACGCAAATCACGTACGTGGTACCGCTCGGGGCGGATCAGGCAGGGGGCACGGCATGGATCTCGGCGGCGGAGCGAGGGAGGAGAGCGGAACGCGGGCCTCGCGGGAGGCGGCCCTGTTCGGGCCGTTCGCGGCGGGCCGGCCGGACGCGCCCTTCGTCGTGGGGCAGCTCGGCCAGTCGCTCGACGGGCGCATCGCCACGCCCACCGGCGATTCCAAGTACATCAACGGATCGGCCGCCCTCGATCACCTGCATGCGATCCGCGCGCGGGTGGACGCCGTCCTCGTCGGCGTCGGCACGGCGCTCGCCGACGATCCGCTGCTGACGGTCCGGCGCGTGCCGGGCCAGAGCCCCGCGCGCGTCGTGCTCGACCCGAACGGGCGCCTGCCCCCGCGCGCCCAGGTCTGGCGCGACGACGGGACGCGGCGCATTGCCCTGCGCCGGGCCGGGGTCGGCGCCCCGCTGCCCGCGGGCGTCGAGCGGCTCGACCTGCCGGGTGAGGGCGCGGTGGCGCCGACGACGATCGTCGCGGCGCTCGGCCGGCTCGGCTTCGCGCGCATCCTGGTGGAGGGCGGGGCGAACACGGTCTCGCGCTTCCTCGAGGCGGGCTGCCTCGACCGGCTGCACGTGCTCGTCGCGCCGCTGCTCATCGGCTCGGGGCAGATCGGGCTTTCCCTCGCGCCCATCGATCGCCTCGGCGAGGCCTTGCGTCCGCGGGCGCGCGCCTATCTCCTGGAGGACGGCGACGTCCTGTTCGACTGCGACCTGCGTCGCCACGGAGCGGAGGGAGGGGAGCATGGCTAGGGTGACGGCGGCCGCGGCGCCGCGTTACGCCACGGTCCAGATCTGGATCCACTGGCTGACGGCCCTGTGCATCGTCGGCCTGATCCCCGCCGGGCTGATCATGACCCGGATCGGGCCGGGGACGCTGACGAACGCCCTCTACGAGCTGCACAAGTCCTTCGGGCTGATCGTGGTCGGGCTCGTCCTCGCGCGGCTCCTGGCGCGGGCCGCCCACGGCGCGCCGGAGCACGCGCCGATGCCGGGCTGGCAGATCCTCGCGGCGCGGATCAGCCACGTGGCGCTCTACCTGCTGATCGTGATCGTGCCGCTGTCGGGCTGGGCGGCCACCTCGGCCTGCTGCGCGCCGGTGAACCTGTTCTGGACGGTGGACATGACGCTGCCGGTCGCGCGCGGCTTCGACGTCGCCCGCCCGATCTTCGTCGTGCACAATTACGCCGCCTACCTTCTGACCTTCGTGGTCCTCGTCCATGCCGGCGCGGCGCTGCACCACCACTATTCCCGGCGCGACGACACGCTCGCGCGGATGACGAGCGGGCGCCCGCGCAAGGCGGGGCTCACGCTCGAGTGACGCGGCCTCAGCCCTCCTCGTCGAGGCGGCGCCGGCAGCCCCAGCCCTCGAGGATCTCGCTGGCGGCGTCGGCGACGAAGAAGCGCGCCGAGTCGCGATCGTAGCCTTCCGCGAGCAGGGCGTCGTAATCCGTCATCACATGGCGGACGTAGGACACCATCGAGAGCCAGGCGGCGGTCTCGGGCGTCGCCGTCGACAGGCCGCGGCTGTCGAGCGCGTGATCGAGGATGGCCTCGCGCTCGAAATCCGGGACGCGCGGGGCGAGGCGATCGAGCGCCTCGCCGATACGCAGGCGCTTGGCGTTGCTCCTGGCGCTCATGACGCCCGCCGAAGGAAGGCTGGCCCGGACCGCGGTCGACGGAAGAAAACCCATGGTGTCGCCTCCTGTTCTTTCTGGAGGCATGGAGCAGGGTTACCGATGTCCGAACAACAGGCAAAGACGCACCCGGACGGACTCGCGGATACGCGGGAACCCGTTCGAGACTTCATCAAAGGATAGAACCGAGGGAGCATGGTCATGTTCAGGCCCGAGCCGATACCTCCGGGACCGGGGCAGGAGAGCGTCTGGGACTATCCGCGCCCGGCGATCTGCGAGCCGACGCCCGCGCGCCTCGAGGTCGTCTTCGGCGGGCGCACGATCGCGCGCACGACGCGCGGCTATCGCGTGCTGGAGACCTCGCATCCGCCATCCTATTACTTCCCTCCGGAGGATGTCGACGCCGCCGCGCTCGCGCCCACCGGCGAGCGCTCGCTGTGCGAATGGAAGGGGCAGGCCGCCTATTTCGACGTGGTGGCGGGCGAGGCCCGCGCCCGGCGGGCCGCCTGGTGCTATCCGAGCCCGACGCCCGCGTTCGGGCCGATGGCGGGCTACGTGACCTTCTACCCGGCGGCGATGGAGGCCTGCTTCGTCGACGGCGAGCGGGTGACCCCGCAGGAGGGCGGCTTCTACGGCGGCTGGATCACCTCGACGGTGGTCGGGCCGTTCAAGGGGGCGCCGGGCACGCGCTTCTGGTGAGCGAGACGCTTGCCGGCGGGGCGCGGAGGCTCTAGCGCGAGGCGTCGTCCCCGGAGAATCGCCAATGAGCCCGCTGGAGCCCGCCCGCACCGCCCTGATCCTCGTCGACGTGCAGGAGGCCTTCGCGGAGCGCGAGGCCGCCGGCGAGCGCCGCGACAATCCCGGCGCGGAGGCGCGGATCGCCACGCTGCTCGAGGCCTTCCGCGCGGCGGGCGCGGCCGTGATCCACATCCGCCACGCCTCGACCAGGCCCGGCTCGCGCCTGCGTCCGGACCGGCCGGGCTACGCCGCCCTCGCGCTCGCGCGGGAACGGGAGGGCGAGCCCGTCCTGGTGAAGCACGTCAACAGCGCCTTCATCGGCACCGATCTCGAGGCGCGCCTGCGGGCGGGCGGCATCGACACGGTGGCGATCGTCGGCGCGACGACGAACCATTGCTGCGAGACCACGGCGCGGATGGCCGGCAATCTCGGCTTTCGCACCGTCTTCGTGCGCGACGCCACCTGGACGTTCGACCATCCCGGCCTCGACGGCGAGACGATCCCGGCCGAGACCATCCACGCGGTGACCCTCGCCAACCTCTCGGGCGAATTCGCGACCATCGTCACGGCGCAGGAGGTGACGGAGGCCCTCGCCCGAGGGTGAGGGGCCGAGGTCCGGAAAGGTCGCCTCCGCCCCGCGCCCGTGCTAGAGAGGCGCCGTTCGCGCCGCGACTCGCGCGCCCAAAGCACAGCCGACATGACCCCACAGCCCCTTCCCCTCGATCTCGACCCCGCCAGCGCCGACGCGGTGCTCGCCTCCGCCCTGCGCACGGTGGCCACCGAGCGCGGCGGCCTCGCCGCGCTGGAGGAGGCGCTCTGCGACGGGCTGGGCGCGCCCTTCGCGGCGGCGGTGGCGACGCTCAAGGATCTCGGCGGGCGCGTCATCGTCACCGGCATGGGCAAGTCCGGCCATGTCGGGCGCAAGATCGCGGCGACCCTCGCCTCGACCGGCACGCCCGCTCATTTCGTCCATCCCGGCGAGGCGAGCCACGGCGATCTCGGCATGATCATGCGCGAGGACGCGATCCTCGCGCTGTCCTGGTCGGGGGAGACGGGGGAGCTCTCCGATCTCATCGCCTACGCCAAGCGGCACGGCGTCGCGCTCGTCGCCTTCACCTCGAGCGCCGATTCGACGCTCGGGCGCGCCGCCGACGTCTGCCTGACGCTGCCGAAGGCGAAGGAGGCCTGCCCGAACGGGCTCGCGCCGACGACCTCGACGACGATGCAGCTCGCGCTCGGCGACGCGCTGGCCGTGGCCTTGCTCGAGGCGCGCGGCTTCACGGCGCAGGATTTCCGGCTCTACCACCCCGGCGGCAAGCTCGGCGCGCTGCTCAAGACGGCCAAGGACGTGATGCATGTCGGCGAGCGCCTGCCGCTCGCCCCCGTCGGCACGCCGATGAGCGAGGCGCTGCGGATCCAGAGCGAGAAGAGCTTCGGCTGCACCATCGTGGTGGACGCCGACGGGCGCCTCGCCGGCATCGTCACCGACGGCGACGTGCGCCGGCACATGGCGAACGACCTCCTCTCCCGCACGGTGGAGGAGGTGATGACGAAGCGCCCCCTCGCCATCGGCCCGGACATGCTGCTCGGCGAGGCGCTGGAGCTCGTCGAGACGCGCAAGGTCTCCGCCCTCGTGGTCGTGGCGGAGGGGCGGCCGATCGGCCTCGTGCACGTGCTCGACCTGCTGCGCGCAGGGGCGGCGTGACTCGAGCGGCGTGACTTGCGCGGCGTGAGCCTCGGCTGTTGACAAGGCGGGCCGCGGCGCACGGTCCCGCTTCCCTCCACCGGGGCGGTCGTCGTACGGGGGAGGCGAGAAGGAGCCGCCCGTGCGACTGACGATCACCTCCTGGAACATCAATTCCGTGCGCCTGCGCCTGCCTCTGGTGCTGCGCTTCCTCGCCGAGCACGGGCCCGACGTCCTGTGCCTGCAGGAGACCAAGTGCCCGGACGACAAGTTCCCGTCCTCCGAGCTGCGCAAGGCCGGCTACCCGCACATCCAGTTCCTCGGCCAGAAGGGCTATCACGGCGTCGCGGTGGTCTCGCGCCTGCCGATCGAGACGACGCGCTCGATGAGCTTCTGCGGCAAGGGCGACGCGCGCCACATCGCCGTGACGCTCGGGCGCGAGGCGGGCGCGGCGGCCGGGTTCGTGATCCACAATTTCTACGTCCCGGCCGGCGGCGACGTGCCCGACCCGGCGGTGAACGACAAGTTCGCGCACAAGCTCGCCTTCCTCGAGGAGATGCGGGCCTGGGGCGGGCGCGATCGGCCCGCTGCGGCCCCGGCGATCCTGGTCGGCGACCTCAACGTCGCGCCCCTCGAGCACGACGTGTGGAGCCACAAGCAGCTCCTCGACGTGGTCTCGCATACGCCCGTCGAGACCGAGGCGCTGGAGACCCTGCGCCAAGAGGCCGGATGGGCCGACGCGGCGCGGGTGCTGACGCCCGAGCCGGAGAAGATCTACACCTGGTGGAGCTACCGCTCGCCGGACTGGGCGAAGGCGAACAAGGGCCGACGCCTCGACCACGTCTGGCTGTCGCCGGACCTGATGGGGACCTGCCGCGAGGTCGCGATCCTCGAGGCCGCGCGGGGCTGGGAGCGGCCCTCCGACCACGCCCCGGTAACGGCGCGGCTGGAGTTGTGAGCGACCTTCCCGGGAGCCTCTGGTCCGCCCTCGCCTGCGACACCGAGCGTCTCGTCCTGCGCCCGCTCGCTCCCGCGGACGCGCCGGCCCTGGCGGCGCTCACCAACCATCCCGCGGTCGCCCCGGCGATCTCGTTCCTGCCGTTTCCCTTCGGCGAGGACGACGCGCGGGCGCTCGTGGCGCGCAATGCGCCGGACGCATGCGAGCGCTTCCTCGGCATCTTTCATGAGGGAACGCTGGTCGGCGTGATCGGCGCGCACGCGCACCCCTCGCGGGGCGGCGCGCCGGTGGTCGAGATCGGCTACTGGCTCGGCGCCGATGCGCGGGGGCGCGGCCATGCCCGCGAGGCGGCAAGCGGCCTGATCGCCCGCCTGCGGGCGCTCGCGCCCGAGGCCGCCATCCTCGCCGAGGTGCACCCGGACAATCACGCCTCCGCCCGGCTGCTGCGCGCCCTCGGCTTCGTCGAGACGGGCGAGCCCGGCGCACGGCCGGGCCGGCGAGTCATGGCGCTGCCGCCGCGGTGAGCCTCGCGTCGGGGCTCACCCCTTCTTCACCCAGCGCCCCCCCTCGTCCTGCGCCCAGTAGGACGCCTGGTGCCCCGCGGACTTCACCGCCTTCCAGCGCTCGCGGGCCGCGGCGGTGGCCTCCGCGTCGTTGCCGTCGAAGATCAGGATGACGCGGGTGTAGCGCGCGAGATCGGGGGGGAGCGGGGCGTTGTCGACGAGGAGGACGGCGTCGGGGGCGTTGAGGTCGGCCTCGCCCGCCTGGATCACCACCGCCTCCTCCGCGGCGTCGGGGTCGGCGTCGGTCACGTGGGGGAGGAAGCCGTCCTCCTCGTAGGTCCACAAGAGGTCGTCGAGGGCGTCGCGGCGCTCCTCGCTCGCGGCGCGCACGGCGACGCGCCAGCCGGCCGCGCGGGCCTTGGCGACGAGCTTCGGCAGCGTCTCGGCGAGGCTCGCGTTCTGCAGATGGTAGAACCAGACGTCGCTCATCGTGCTCTCGCGCGTGCCATCACCCCGTCACCCGCTCGACCTTCGAGATCACCCGCTTCGCCCGCAATTCCGCGATGATGCCGTTGAGGTGCTTCAGGTCCCACACCGAGACGTCGATCGCCATCTCGGTGAAGTCCGGCGTGCGGCGCTGCATGTGGATGTTCTCGATGTTGCCGTCGTGGTCGGCCACCACCTGCGCGATCTGCGCGAGCGAGCCCGGCTCGTTGATGGCCTCGAGCTTCACCTTGGCGGGAAAGCGCTTCGTCGCGATGGCCTCCACGTCCCAGCGCACGTCGACCCAGGCCTCCGGCGCGTTCTCGTAGGCGGCGAGCGCCTGGGACTGGATCGGGTAGATGGTCACGCCCTCGCCCGGCGTGATGATGCCGACGATGCGGTCCCCCGGCACCGCGCCCGATTCGGGCGCGAAGCGCACCGGCAGATCGGCGTTGAGCCCGCGGATGGGGATGGCGGTCTTGTCGTCCGAGCCGTCCGGGAGCTTCATCTTCAACGGGTCGGCGCCGAGCGCGACCCAGCCCGCGCCGTTCGCCGCGAGGCCGCTGGTGAGGCGGCCGACGTCCTTGAAGTCGGCATAGACCGCGCGCACCACGTCGCCCGAGAACATCTCGCCGCGACCCACCGCGGCGAGCACGTCGTCCACCGAGGTGCGGGCGAGACGGGGGAGGGCGGCCCTGAGCTTCTCCTCGGAGAAGGCCTTTCCGGCGCGCTCGAAGGCGCGCTCCAGGATCTGCATGCCGAGCCCGGCATATTGCTTGCGCACGGCGGTGCGGGTGGCGCGGCGGATGGCGGCGCGGGCCTTGCCGGTGACGACGAGGCTCTCCCAGGCCGCGGGCGGCACCTGGTTGCCGCCCGCGCGCACGATCTCGACCTCGTCGCCGTTGGCGAGCTCGGTCAGGAGCGGGGCCATGCGTCCGTTGATCTTGGCGCCCACCGCCGTGTTGCCGACATCCGTATGCACCGCGTAGGCGAAGTCGATCGGCGTCGCCCCGCGCGGCAGCGCGATGAGCCGGCCCTTGGGCGTGAAGCAGAACACCTGGTCGTGGAACAGCTCGAGCTTGGTGTGCTCGAGGAAGTCCTCCGGGTTGTCGCCCTCCGCCAGGAGGTCGATGGTGCGCCGCAGCCACTGATAGGCGCGGCTCTCGGTGACGCGCCGCGAGCTCTCGCCCGTGTCCTTGTAGAGCGCGTGCGCGGCGATGCCGAGCTCGGCGATCTCGTCCATGGAGCGGGTGCGGATCTGCAGCTCCACGCGCTGGTGGCCGGGGCCGACGACCGTGGTGTGGATCGAGCGGTAGTCGTTCTGCTTGGGCGTCGAGATGTAGTCCTTGAAGCGCCCGGGCACCATCGGCCAGGTGGAGTGCACCAGCCCGAGCGCGGCGTAGCAGGCGCCGACGTCGCCCACCAGGATCCGGAAGCCGAAGATGTCGGAGAGCTGCTCGAAGGCCACCGACTTGCGCTCCATCTTCTTCCAGATGGAATAGGCGCGCTTGCGCCGCCCCTTCACCGCGGCCGCGACCCCGCGCGCGGCGAGGCGCTCTGCGAGGTCGCGCTCGATCTCCTCGACGAGGCGCTCGTTGCGCGCCGAGAGGTCGACGAGGCGCTTGGTGATGGTCTCGTAGGCGTCCGGGCGGATGTGCCGGAAGGCGAGGTCCTCGAGTTCCTCGCGCATCTCCTGCATGCCCATGCGCCCCGCGAGCGGCGCGTAGATGTCGAGCGTCTCCTCGGCGATGCGCGCGCGCTTCTCCGCCGGCATGAAGTGCAGCGTGCGCATGTTGTGCAGCCGGTCCGCGAGCTTGACCAGCAGCACGCGGATGTCCTGCGCGATGGCGAGCAGCAGCTTCCGGAAATTCTCGCCCTGGGCGGCGCGCTTGGAGACGAGGTCGAGCCGCTTGAGCTTGGTCAGCCCGTCGACGAGGGCGCCGATCTCCGGGTTGAAGCTGCGGTTGATCTCGTCGAGCGTCGCCTCGGTGTCCTCCACGGTGTCGTGCAGCACGGCGGCGACGATGGTCGCGTCGTCGAGCTTCAGGTCGGTGAGGATGGCGGCGACCTCGAGCGGATGCGCGAAGAACGGGTCGCCCGAGGCGCGCGTCTGCGTGCCGTGCGCACGCATGGCGTAGATGTAGGCGCGGTTGAGAAGGGCCTCGTCGGTGGCGGGATTGTAGCGCTTCACCCGCTCCACGAGCTCGTATTGACGCATCATGCGCGTGAGGGACCTCCATGCGCGGACGTTTCGCGCTCTCCTCCCAATTTGAGGGTTTTCGCGGCGTCTGAACAGGGCCGTGCGGCGAAAAGGCGGGATGCGCGGGGGGAATTCAGCAGGGTGCGGCGCCGGCCGGGCCGCCGTGCGGCGTCGTCGTCAACAAATCCTGAATTCGTCGGATTCCGCTCAGGAAGCCGCCCAGACGGCCTTGGCGTTTCGCCAAGTTCCACTCTAACGAGCCGTTAATTCCCGAAGGGTACAACCGCCTCGCAACCAAGGAGATAGAATATGGCGCTCGTTCAGCTGATCTACCATAGCAAGAACACGCTTCACGCCGACGATCGCGGCCAGCTCGCGAACTTGCGGGAGATCCTCGAGATCGCCCGGCGCAAGAACGGCGAGGCCGGGGTGACCGGCTACCTGATCTTCGACAAGGCCTATTTCCTGCAGATCCTGGAGGGCGAGGAGAAGGACGTCGAGGAGACCTACGCCCGCATCATCGGCGACAGGCGGCACGGCGACGTCACGGTGGTCGAGCGCCGCCCCGCGAAGATGCGCGTCTTCTCCAACTGGGAGATGGGCTCCGCCATCCGCTCCGTCGACCACGAGGAGGTCTATCTTCGCCACGGCATCTCCGGCCCGATCGACCCGAAGAAGCTCGACGGCGACAAGATCCTGGCGCTCGCCACCGACCTGCGCGACCTCGACGCCGCCCGCTCGCGCGCGGCGTGAGGGGAGGGGCGGCGGTTCCGAAACGCGAGAAGCCCGGCCTCGCGGCCGGGCTTCTTCGATTCCCGTCGAGCGAAGACGCTCTCTCGCGCCCTCAGCCCTCGTCGTCGTCCGTCTGCGCCGGCGGCTGCAGGCCCTCGAGGCCGCGCAGGAGGTCCTCCTCCGACATGCGGTCGAACTGGATCTCGCCGTCCTCGCCGCCGGCGCCCTCGGCGGCCGGGGCGCCGATCATCGGCACGGCCTCGGCCTCGGGCTCGTCGACCTCGACGTACTTCTGCATCGAATGGATCAGCTGCTCGCGCAGGTCGTCGGGACGGATGGTCTCGTCGGCGACCTCTCGCAGGGCCACGACCGGGTTCTTGTCGCGGTCGCGGTCGATGGTGAGCGGCGCGCCCGACGAGATCATCCGGGCGCGGTGGCTGGCGAGCAGCACCAGCTCGAAACGGTTCTCGACCTTGTCGATGCAGTCTTCGACGGTCACGCGAGCCATGGCGGCTCCTTCCGGTTATGCGGATGGGGATGAACGCGGGTGCTTACACGGGGCGCAGGCGATTGGCAAGGGGGTGATCGGGCGGGCGACCGGTCGGGCGCCTCACTCAGCCGGCGCCTCCCGCGCGCCCTCCTCGCCCGCGGCCCCCGCATCCCCCCCGGCCTTCGCCCGCCGCCGCTCGACGAAGAACGTCCGCACCCGGTCGCCAACGCGCCCCGCGATCCCCGTCGCCGCCTCGCGCGCGTCCTCCTCGAATTCCACCACCGCCTTGGCGACCTGGTCGTCGCGCACGGCGGTGGCCATCAGGTAGGCGGGCTCGATGGCGATGCGATCGCCGATGTCGACGCGGTCCTCGTAGCGTTCGGCGAAGCCCTGGGCGACGGTGAGGCCCTTCAGGTCGGCCGGCACGTGCAGGCCGTAGAGCGTGCACACGTCCTCGATCGCCGCGTCGCCGCCGAAGGAGAAGGTGCCCACCCCGAAGGCGGCCGCGCCGTCGAGCCGGGCGAAGAGCCGGTCGAGCCGCCCCACGCGCGCGGGTGGGGCGAGCACGTAGACGTAGTCCCCCGCCTCGAGCTCGCCCGCGGCCTCCGGGGTCAGCACCTCGCCGCGACGCACGATCATCACCGTGCGCATCCAGGACGGGAAGACCGCGCCGGCCAGCGCCGGCGAGTTCTCGGCGACGGGATAGCCCACGAGCTCGAGCTCGAGCTGGCCCGGCAGGTCGATCTCGAGGCGCTTGATCTCGGGCCGGGCGTCGCGGACCTTGAGCCCCAGCCGGTTCGCCGCCCAGGCGACGCTCCAGCCCTGGACCAGCAGCGAGACCAGAACCACGAAGAAGGCGACGTTGAAGTACACGCCCGCGTTCGGCACGTCCGCCAGCGTCGGGATCGCGGCGAGGAAGATCGACACCGCCCCGCGCAGGCCCACCCACGACACGAACGTCTTCTCGCGCCGCGAGAAGCCGAAGGGCGTCAGGCACAGCCACACCGCCAGCGGGCGGCCCACCACGATGAGGAAGATCGCGACGACCAGCGCCGGCAGGGCGTAGTCGACCAGCGTCGAGGGGGTGACGAGCAGCCCCAGCACCAGGAACATCACGATCTGCGAGAGCCAGGTCGTGGCGTCGTGGAAGGCCAGGATCGTCGGGAAGGCGCGCACCGGGCGATTGCCCAGGATCAGCCCCGCGAGATAGGCGGCGAGGAAGCCCGAGCCCTGCAGCACCGAGGCGAGGGCGAAGATCAGCACCGCGGCGGCGACGACGAGGAGCGGGTGCAGCCCCTGCGGCAGGCTCACGCGGTTGAGGACGAAGGCGAGCGCGAGCCCGCCCGAGACGCCGATCGCCGCCCCCACCAGCGCCTGCTGGCCGAGGATCAGCGCGATCTCCAGCCCGCCCGTCGTCTGCGGCGCGAGAACGAGCTCGACCAGCACGATGGTCAGGAACACGGCGACGGGATCATTGGTCGCGCTCTCGATCTCGATGGCGTTGGCGACGCGCCGGCGCAGCTGCACGCCCTTGGAGCGCATCAGGAAGAACACCGCCGCCGCGTCCGTCGAGGCGACGATGGCGCCGACCAGCAGCCCCTCGACGAGCCCGATCCCGAGCACCAGGCCGGCGACGAGGCCGGTCACGCCCGCCGTGATCACGACGCCCACCGTCGAGAGCGCCAGCGCCGGCGCGAGCACGCCGCGGAAGCTCGAGAAGCGCGTGCGCAGGCCGCCGTCGAACAGGATCACCGCCAGCGCCAGCGAGCCGACGATGTAGGTGAGCCGGTAGTCGTCGAAGACGATGCCGCCCGGCCCGTCCTGGCCGGCGATCATGCCCAGGCACAGGAAGAGGAAGAGCAACGGCGCGCCGAAGCGCGAGGCGACGAGGCTCGTCGCGATGCCCGCCACGACGAAGGCCGCGCCGAGCAGAAGGGCGACGTTCGAGACCGCCAGGCTCTCCATCCGTGTCCGCCGCCTCCTCGCGTGGTTCGCCGCTGTCGATGACTAGAGCATCATCCCACCAAGTGGAAACCGGTTGGTGGACGAGATGATGCGCTTCAGCGCGACGGGGGCGGCGGGCGGAAGCGGAAAGAGGGCGCTTTCACTCGACGGCGCTCTCGACCTCCTCCTCCAGCGCGCGCAGCACGTCGACGAGCTGGTCCTGCGCCTGGCGGGCGAGGTTGGTCATGCGATCGAGGCGCGCGCGCTGGGTGGCGAGGCGCGTCTCGAGCTCGGCGAGCTCGCCGGCGCCGCCGGACAGGCGGGCCTCGAGGGCGTTGCGGCGCGCTTCCAGCGCCTCGGTCTCGCGCGCCGTGGCGTCGCGCGCCTCGCGGACCTGGGCGAGGGCGGATTCGAGGGCGTTGAGGTCGCGGGCGACGTCGGCGGAGGCGGCCATGCGTCGATCGAGGTCGTCGCGCTCGGCCTGGAGCCGGGCGACCTCCGCGGAGAGCGCGGCGCGCCGCTCGGTCAGCGCGCCGATCTCGCCCTCGAGCGCGTCCCGCTCGGCGAGGCGGCGGTCGAGCGCGGCGATCTCGGCGTCTAGGCTCGCGCGGCGGCTCTCCAGCGCCGCGACCTCGCCGGCGGCGGCCTCGGCGTCGGCCTGCGCCGTCGCCAGCGCGCTCTCGGCGTCGGCGATCTCCGCGCGGCGGGCGGCGAGGGCTTCTCGCGCGGCCTGCGCCTCGTCGGCGAGGGCGGGGGCGCGCGCCTCGAGCGCGGCGAGCTCGGCGGCGACCGCCGCGCGCTCGCTCTCCAGCGCCTCGCGGGTCTCGCGCACGGTCTCGACGGCTTCGGCGATCTCGGCTTCCTCCGCGGCGAGCTCCTCGCGGCGGGCGGCGAGGGTCTCGACCTCCGCGCGCAGGGCGGCGGCGCGGGCTTCGAGCGCGGCGACCTCCTCGGTGACCGCGGCTCGGGCGCTCGCCTCGGCGAGGCGCGCCTCCAGCGCGGCGATCTCCTGGTCGCGCGCGGCGATCTCCTGGTCGCGCGCGGCGAGATCGGCGGCGCCGGCGCTGCGCACCTCCTCGATCTCCTGCTCGAGCGACTGCACCTCGGCCTGGAGATAGGCGCAGCCGCCGAGCGCGAGCACCGCGACGATGGTCACGGCGACGAACAGGGACCGGGACACGCCCGGTCGCGTCGGCAGCGCGCTGTGTGTCATGAAGTCGCCCCCGGCTACGGCGGCCGATTCGCTCGACCTTTGCAGCGACGTTAGCGGGGATGCGCCGAGCGGCAACGCGAAACGGCCACGGTCGTCCGACGGCCGCCGGAGCGGGCGCGATTATCGGGGCTCTGTTGCGCGTACGCCACAGAAGACGCGGCGACGACGGCTCAGGCGGCCGAGCGCGCGCGGGCCGCGCGGGGCAACGGCGCGGGGTCGGCCCCGAAACGGCGCATCAGCTCGCCGGCGCGGTCCGCCGGCTGCGGACGCCCGAGCAGGAAGCCCTGGCCGTGCTCGCATCCGAGCGCGCGCAGGTCCTCCAGCTGCTCCGTGGTCTCGATGCCTTCCGCGACGACCCGCAGCGAGAGGCCGCGCGCCACGGCGTGCAGGGTCTCGACGATCACCCGCGCCCGTGGATCGGTGGCCATCTGCGCGACGAAGGAGCGGTCCATCTTGATGATGTCGACGGGAAGCTCCAGCAGGTGCGTCAGCGAGGCGAAGCCGGTGCCGAAATCGTCGAGCGCGATGCGCACGCCGCACCGGCGCAGGGCGGCGAGGGTGCGGGCCACGGTGCGGTCTCCGACGCGCATGACCACGTTCTCGGTGACCTCGATCACGATCACGTCGAGCGGCACGTCGTGGCGCGCGCAGGCGCGGGCCAGGCGGGTCTCGAAACCGCCGCGCGCGAGATCGAACGCGGTGACGTTCACGCCGACGCTGCGCACCGGAACGCCGGCCTCGCGCCAGGCCCGGACGGTCGAGGCGACGTTCCGGAGCGTCGCGTCGGTGAGCTCCACGGCGATGGCGGGGTCGTCGAGCGCCGCCTGGAACTCGCCCGCGGTGGCGATCGATCCGTCGGGCCGGCGCAGCCGCGCCAGCGCCTCCACGCCGATGATCCGGGCGTCCTCGAGACGCGCGACCGGCTGGAACCAGGTGACGATGCGCCCGTCCGCGAGCGCCTCGCCGACCTCGCGGATCGCTTCGAGCCGAGCGCTGATGGCCGTGCGCATGCCCTCGCGGAAGAGGACGTAGCTGCCGCGGCGCCGGCCCTTGGCGTGGTAGAGCGCGAGATCCGCGTCGCGGCGCAGCGCGTGGACGTCGTCCCCGATCGCTCCGCCGATCGTGACCCGAGGGGTGCCGAAGGCGTCGGTGTCGCGGCCGAGACGCCTCAGCCGCGTGAAGACGGCGGACGCGGCGCTGCGCAGCGCCTGCGCGCTCGCGCCCTGCGTGCGCAGGACGGCGAACTCGTCGCCGCCGATCCGGTAGGCCCGCACGCCGTCGCCGAGATCGCAGAGCACGTCGGCCACGCCGGCGATGAGGGCGTCCCCGGCGCCGTGGCCGAGGGTGTCGTTGACGATCTTGAGCCCGTCCACGTCGACGAGCAGGAGCCCGACGGCGCAGGGGCCGCGCCGCGCGAGCCCGGCGAGATCCTCCTCGAAGGCGGTCCGGTTCGGAAGGCCGGTCAGCCGGTCGTGCAGGGCGACGCGGCGATTGTGCGCGATGAGCTGGTCGTGCTCGATGGCGATGGAGCAGAGCTGCACGCAGCGCTCGATGGCCGCGCGATGGCTCGGCGAGGGGCCGCGCCGCTCGCGATAGTACAGCGCGAACGTGCCGAGCACGCGCCCGTCCCGGGCGAGGATCGGGCGCGACCAGCAGGCGAGGAGCCCGTGGGCGAGGGCGTGGTGGCTGTAGTCCCGCCACAGGGGATCGGAGGCGATGTCGGTTACCACGACCTCCTCGCCCGTATGGGCGGCCGTGCCGCACGAGCCCGCCGCGGGCCCGATCGGCGCGCCGTCGATCGCCTCGATGTAGGCGGGCGCGAGCGAGGGGCCGGCGAGCGGCCGCAGGCGCCCGTCCTCGACCGTCAGGACGGAGCAGATCACGGCCGGATCGGAGGCCTCCACACGCCGGCACAGCCGATCCGCGATGTCGCGGACCGGATGCCCGCGCGCCACCAGCTCCAGCATCTCGGTCTGAATGTCCTGCAGACCGTCCATCGGCACCCTCGTCGTTCGATCCGGACGCCCCTGATGCCACGTCCTCCTTTCAGTTCCCTTACGTAAGATAAATTTCGGCCCGCGCGTCAGCGCAGGCGCAGCCGGTCGCCCGCGCGCCAGGCGTCGTCGCGCGAGGCCTCCAGACGTCGCCCGAGCGGGGCCGGGGTCCAGGCCGAGGCGGCGCCGTCGGGCCAGATCACGCGGATCTCCGCGCTCTTCGCGGGGCCGAGCCCGAAATGCAGCGGCCCGGCACGGCCGCTCACGTGGCCGCCGCCCACGGTGACCTCCTGCGACTGCACGCCGTGGGCCGTGCGCGCCTCGACGAAAGCCCCCACCGCGAAGCGGTTCGGACCCGCCTGCCGGGGCGTCACGGCGAGCCAGGCGCCGGTCCCCTCCGTCGCGTTCTGCCAGATCTCCAGAGGCGCGCGGCGATTGACCACGACGAGGTCGAGCCGCCCGTCGCCGTCGAGATCGACGAGCGCCGCGCCCCGGGCGCGCTCCGTCGTGGCGATCCCCGCCTCGCCCGCGCGCTCGACGAAGGTCCCCTCCGGCGTCTGCATGAGCAGGTTGTTGGGGTCCTTCATGGCGTTCGACGGCATCTGGTCGACGTTGCCCTTGGCGATGAAGAGGTCGGCGCGCCCGTCGTTGTCGACGTCACCGAACTCGGCGTGCCAGCCGGTGGAGGGCCGGCCGTCGTCGCCGAGGAAGGGACGCTGGGCGTAGGTGCCGATGGAATAGGGCGCGTTCTCGTAGCCGTCGCCGCGGTTGAGCTTCATCAGCTGGTCGCCCATGGAGGTGAGCATCACCTCCGGCAGGCCGTCGCCGGTGACGTCGCGGCTGGCGATGCCCATGCCCCACAGCGAGATCCGCGGCCAGCCGTCGGCGGCGACGCGCTCCTCCAGCGGCTCGAGCCGCCACATCTGCTCGTAGCCGCCGCGGACGTAGTAGTGCCGGTCGTTCGAGACGCGCAGCTCCGGCTTTCCCGCGCGGCTCCAGTCGGAGATCAGCATGGACAGCGCGCAGAAGCCCGGCTCGAGCAGGATGGTCGCGCCGTATCGGTCGCCCGCCGGGCGGTGCAGCTCGTTGACGTCGCAGGCCTCGAACGGGCCTTTCGGGTCCGCCCGGTCGACGTAGTTGCCGATGGCGAGCGTCGGGCGCGCGCGGCCCGGCTCCCAGGTGGCGGAGAAGGCGGTGGACCAGCGATCGCCGGCCTCGAACCCCCATCGCGCGGTCGCGTCCGCGAAGCCGCAATCCGGCCCGCCTCTCAGGAGCAGGTTCGGCCCGACCCGCAGCACGGCGAGGTCGAGCGCGCCGTCGCCGTCGATATCGAGGGGGTAGGCGCCGGTGACGCCGGTCGGCGTCGGCGCGGCGCGCTCCTCGAAGCGGATCGGCGCGCCGGGCGCCTCCGTGACGTTGACGAGAAGCCGCGCCGGGTTGGCGCCGCCGGCGACGTAGAGGTCGGGCCGGGCGTCGGCGTTGCAGTCGAGCACCGCGACGCCGCCGCCGACGAAATGCTCCCACGCGCCGTCGTAGACGTGCGGGGCGGGGAGGTCGCCGGCGCGGTCGACGAAGCGCGGCTCCCCGGCGGCGGCGGGGAGGGCGAGGAGAACGAGCGCGAGGGTGGCGGCCGTGCGTCGCATCACCCGGCCTCCCTCGCCGCGTTCGCCCCCAACATGCCCTCCGTCACCGCCGAGAGCGCCAGGGCCGCCGCGCCGTGGGCCCAGAGCAGGTCGCCCCAGGCGTGGACCTCGATGGGCGGGGGCGGACGGCTCGCCGGGAGGACGAGGCTGGAGAGCTCGGCCAGCGTGTCGGCCGCGTAGAGGTAGTCGTAGCGCATGCGCTCGCCGGAGAGGATGATCAGGTCCGGGTCGAACAGGTTGACCACGTTGGCGAGGCCGATGGCGAGGTAGCGCCCGGCGCGGCGGAAGATCGAGCGGGCGGCGCCGTTGCCGGCCTTGGCGTGGTCGAACAGCGACTCGAGCAGGACGCCCATGGGCTGCCCGTCGCGCATCGTCCAGTCGAGCGCCGTCGTCGCCTCGCGCGCCAGAGCGTAGTCGGCGACGTAGGCCTCGAGGCAGCCGCGCTGGCCGCAGCGACACAGCGCGCCGTCGAGATGAACCTTGGTGTGGCCGAGCTCCGTGCCGAGCCCGCGCGCGCCGCGATAGAGCCGGTGGTTGACGACGAGGCCCATGCCGACGCCGTGCTCGATGGTCACGACGGCGAAGTCGGAGAGGGCGCGCCCGGCGCCGAACCAGAGCTCGGCCAGCGCCACGAGGTTGGCGTCGTTGTCGACGTGCACCGGCAGCCCGAGCCGCGCCTGCGCGGCCTCGGCGAGCGCGACGTCACGCTCGCGCAGGATGGGCGACCAATGCACCCGACCGGCTGCGGCGTCGACGAAGCCCGGCACGCCGAGGCCGGCGGCCGACAGGGCGGCGCGGGCGACGCCGGCCTTGTCCGTCACGCGATCGAGCAGGGTGTCCGCGGCCTCGAGCAGCGCGTCGAGATCGCGCTCGCTGGGGTGGTGGGGGACGCTTTCGGAGGCGATCCGCCCACCGGCGAAATCGACGACCACCGCCGTGTGCTCGCGATCGGAGAGCTTCATGCCGACCACGTGACGCGCCCCGGGGCGCACGCCGAGCGCCACGGGCGGGCGGCCCCGGCTCGCGTCGCCGTCGCGCGGGGCGGCGACCTCCTCGATCAGCCCGGCCTCGAGCAGCTCGGCGGCGATGGCGGAGACGGATGCGGGGCTGACGCCGAGATCCTTGGCGATCTGGACGCGCGGCAGGGTCCCGGCGGCGCGGATCCGCTCGAAGACCTGCTGGCGCAGCGGCCGCAGGGCTTCGGCGAAGGGCTGGAGCAGCGGGCCGACGCCCTGCCGCTCCTCCTCCGCCGCCGCGGCGACGATCGCTTCGCCCGAGTTCCGCATTAATTCACATCCCTAACTAATGACAGCGACCTTCACTTCGGTTTTCGCGGCGCAGTGCCGTATTTTGTGCGCTGCGGCATGAAAATGTGCAGATCGAGAACCCGAGCCCACGATGGCCTGCGACTTTTATTTTGACAACTGAAATTATCCGGGACAGACTTCCCCGCGTCACGGCGAAATGCCGGGTGCGGCTCCGCACGGGCCGCCTGCTTTGGGAGGAAACGCGATGCGCAAACTCGTACTGGCCGCCGCGATCGCCGCGGCCGGCTTCGCCACGGCCGCGCAGGCCCAGGACGACCTGAGGGTCGGGGTCAGCTGGTCCAACTTCCAGGAAGAGCGCTGGAAGACCGACGAGGCCGCCATCAAGGCCGCGCTCGAGGCCGCCGGCGCCGAGTACATCTCCGCGGACGCCCAGTCGTCCTCGGCCAAGCAGCTCTCCGACATCGAGAGCCTGATCGCCCAGGGCGTCGATGCGCTGATCATCCTGGCGCAGGACGCGCAGGCCATCGGCCCGGCCGTGCAGGCCGCCGCCGACGAGGGCATCCCGGTCGTCGGCTACGATCGCCTGATCGAGGACCCGCGCGCCTTCTACCTGACCTTCGACAACGTCGAGGTCGGCCGCATGCAGGCCCGGGCCGTGCTGGAGCAGGCGCCCGAGGGCAATTACGTCATGATCAAGGGCTCGCCCACCGACCCGAACGCGGACTTCCTGCGCGGCGGCCAGGGCGAGGTGCTGCAGGCTGCCATCGACGCCGGCGACATCGTCATCGTCGACGAGGCCTATACCGACCAGTGGCTCCCCGCCAACGCCCAGCGCAACATGGAGCAGATCCTCACGGCGCAGAACAACGAGGTCGACGCGGTGGTCGCCTCGAACGACGGCACCGCCGGCGGCGTCGTCGCGGCGCTGACCGCGCAGGGCCTCGAGGGCACGGTCCCGGTTTCGGGCCAGGACGGTGACCACGCCGCGCTCAACCGCATCGCCAAGGGCACGCAGACGGTCTCCGTCTGGAAGGACGCGCGCGACCTGGGCCGCGAGGCCGGCGAGATCGCCGTGCAGCTCGCGGGCGGCGCCGAGATGTCGGAGATCGAGGGCGCCGAGCAGTGGCAGTCCCCCGGCGGCGTGACGCTCTGGGCCAAGTTCCTGGAGCCGATGCCGATCACCCAGGAGAACCTGGACGTGGTCGTCGACGCGGGCTGGATCTCGAAGGAAGCCCTGTGCCAGGGCGTCGAGAACGGCCCCTCGCCCTGCAACTGAGCGAGCCCGCGCCGCGCGGCCTCCCCCCGGCGTCCTCGCGAGAGCGAGGGCGCCGTCCGGGCCGCGTGAGCGCGCCTCTCCCGCGAAGGAGGCGCCGATGACCGCCGCCACGGCCCACGCGCCCGCGACGCCGAAGAAGAAGAGCCTGTTCGCCGCGCTGGAGATCGACACGCGCCTGCTCGGCATGATCGGCGCCTTCGTGATCCTCGCGCTCGCCTTCAACTTCGTCACCGACGGGCGCTTCCTCACCCCGCGCAACATCTTCAACCTGACGATCCAGACCGTCTCGGTCGCCATCATGGCCACCGGCATGGTCTTCATCATCGTCACCCGCCACATCGACCTCTCGGTCGGCTCGCTGCTCGCGACCTGCTCGGCCGTCATGGCGATGGCGCAGACGGCGATCCTGCCGGACCTGCTGGGCGTCGGGCTGAACAGCCCGATCGTGGCGGGCCTCGCCGTCGTGATCGGGCTCGTCACGGGCACGCTGATCGGGGCCTTCCAGGGCTGGCTCGTCGGCTACCTGCTGATCCCGGCCTTCATCGTCACGCTGGGCGGGCTCCTGGTCTGGCGCAACGTCGCCTGGTACCTGACCAACGGCCAGACGATCGGGCCGCTGAACGAGACCTTCCTCCTCTTCGGCGGCATCAACGGCACGCTCGGCGAGACGCTCTCCTGGGCCTTCGCGCTGGTGGCGACGGTCGGCGCGCTGTGGGCGCTCGTCGCCTCGCGGCGCAACAAGGTCGCCCACGAGATGCCGGTGAAGCCGTTCTGGGCCGAGGGCGCGATCGCCGGCCTGATCGCCGTCGCGATCTTCGGCTTCGTCGCGACGCTGGTCGCCTACGAGATCCCGTCGGGGCGGCTGCGGCGCATGTTCCAGGAGCGCGGCGAGGCGCTGCCGGAGGGCCTCAGCCTCGGCTACGGCATCCCGATCTCGGTGCTGCTGCTGATCGTGCTCGCCGTGATCCTCACGACCGTCGCCCGCAAGACCCGCTTCGGCCGCTACGTCTTCGCCACCGGCGGCAATCCCGACGCGGCCGAGCTGTCGGGCATCAACACGCGCATGCTCACCGTCAAGGTGTTCGCGCTGATGGGCTTCCTCTGCGCGCTCTCGGCGGTGGTCGCCTCGGCGCGCCTGACGAACCACACGAACGACATCGGCACGCTCGACGAATTGCGGGTCATCGCGGCCGCGGTGATCGGCGGCACGGCGCTGTCGGGCGGCGTCGGCACGATCTACGGCGCGATCCTCGGCGCGCTGATCATGCAGTCGCTCCAGTCCGGCATGGCGATGGTGGGGGTCGACGCACCCTTCCAGAACATCGTCGTGGGCATGGTGCTGGTCGTCGCCGTCCTCGTCGACATCATCTATCGCAGACGCACGGGAGGGAAGGGATGAGCGCGGATCGCGGTACGCCGCTCGTCGAGATGCGCGACATCTCGCTCGCCTTCGGCGGCATCAAGGCGGTCGACCACGTCACGGTCGACCTCCATCCCGGCGAGGTCGTGGGCCTCCTCGGCCACAACGGCGCCGGCAAGTCGACGCTGATCAAGTGCCTCTCGGGCGCCTACCAGATGGATTCCGGCGAGATCCTGATCAACGGCAAGCGGGCGACGATCAACAACCCGCGCGACGCCAGGCGCTACAACATCGAGACGATCTACCAGACGCTGGCGCTCGCCGACAATCTCGACGCCTCCGCCAACCTCTTCCTCGGCCGCGAGCTGACGAACGCCCTCGGCATGATCGACGAGGCGCAGATGGAGGCCGAGACGCGCAAGATCATGGGCCGGCTCAACCCGAACTTCCGCAAGTTCAACGCGCCGGTCTCCGCGCTCTCCGGCGGCCAGCGCCAGTCGGTGGCGATCGCGCGCGCGGTCTACTTCAACGCCAGGATCCTGATCATGGACGAGCCCACGGCGGCGCTCGGCCCGCAGGAGACGCAGATGGTCGCCGAGCTCATCGACGAGCTCAAGCGCCAGGGGCTCGGCATCTTCCTGATCGACCACGACATCCATCAGGTGAAGGCCCTGTGCGATCGCGCCGCCGTGATGAAGAACGGCGCGCTCGTCGGCATCGTGAACGTGGCGGAGGTCACGGAGGACGACCTGCTCGGCATGATCATCGCCGGCAAGCAGCCCGAGCACCTCGCGGCCTGACGGATACGGAAAGCGGCGGATCATGACGGTCATCGGGCTCGATCTCGGCACGTCCGGGCTCAAGGGCGTCCTCGTCGGCGAGGATCAGGCGGTCCTCGCCGAGGCGAGCGCCCCGCTCTCGGTCTCGCGCCCGCACGAGGGCTGGTCGGAGCAGAACCCCTCCGACTGGCTCGCCGCGGCCGAGAGCGTGATGGACCAGCTCGCGAAGCACGGACTCTCCGAGGTCCGCGGCATCGGGCTTTCGGGCCAGATGCACGGGGCGACGCTGCTCGACGCCGCCGACGAGGTGCTGCGCCCCTGCATCCTGTGGAACGACACGCGCGCCCACGCCGAGGCCGCCGCCCTCGACGCGGACCCGCGCTTCCGGCGCATCACCGGCAACATCGTCTTCCCCGGCTTCACCGCGCCGAAGCTCGCCTGGGTCGCGGCGCACGAGCCCGCGACCTTCGCCAAGGTCGGGCGGGTGCTCCTGCCGAAGGATTATCTGCGTCTGTGGCTCACGGGCGAGCACGTCGCGGAGATGTCGGACGCCGCCGGCACCAGCTGGCTCGACACGGGGGCGCGCGACTGGTCGGACGACCTCCTCGCCGCGACGGGGCTGACGCGGGCGCACATGCCCCGGCTCGTCGAGGGCTCCGAGGTCTCCGGCACGCTCCGCCCCGCCCTCGCCGTACGCTGGGGGCTGCCGGAGGGCGTCGTCATCGCCGGCGGGGGTGGGGACAACGCGGCGTCGGGCGTCGGCGCTGGCGTGGTCGAAGCCGGCGAGGCCTTCGTCTCGCTCGGCACGTCCGGCGTGCTCTTCGCCGCGGCGGAGGGCTACGCGCCCGCCCCCGAAACGGCGGTGCACACCTTCTGCCACGCGCTGCCGAACGCCTGGCACCAGATGGGCGTCATCCTCGCCGCGACGGACGCGCTGAACTGGTACGCCCGCCTCGTCGGCGCGGACGCCGCCGCCCTCACCGCAGAGCTGGGCGCGCCCACGGCGCCGGGGCGCACCCTCTTCCTGCCCTATCTCGGCGGCGAGCGCACGCCGCTCAACGACGCGTCGATCCGCGGCGCGTTCCTCGGCCTCGAGCACGAGACGAACCGCGCGGCCGGCACCCGCGCCGTGCTCGACGGCGTCGCCTTCGCGCTCAGGGACTGCCGCGACGCCCTCGCGGCCACCGGCACGCGCATCGACCGGCTGATCGCGCTCGGCGGCGGCAGCCGCTCGGAGACCTGGCTCGCCACGATCGCGACGGCGCTGGGCGTCCCGGTCGACGTCCCCGCCGCCGGGGATTTCGGCGCGGCCTTCGGCGCGGCTCGCCTCGCCCTGATGGCGGCGACCGGGGCGGGGCCCGAGATCGCGACGCCTCCGCCGATCGCCCGGCGCATCGCGCCGATCACCGATCTCACCGCCGCCTACGACGACGCGCATGCGCGCTACCGCGCCGCCGCGCGAGCCATCGGGAGCCTGTCATGACCGACTTCTTCGCCGGGATCGCCCCCGTCCGCTACGAGGGGCCGCAGAGCGAGGCCGAGCTCGCCTTCCGCTGGTACGACCCGGACCGGGTCGTCATGGGCAAGCGGCTCGAGGACCACCTGCGCTTCGCGGTGGCCTATTGGCATTCCTTCGCCTGGCCGGGCGGCGACCCGTTCGGCGGCCAGACCTTCGAGCGGCCGTGGTTCGAGGACGGAATGGCGGCGGCGAAGCTGAAGGCGGACGTCGCCTTCGAGCTGTTCGATCTCCTCGGCGTCCCGTTCTTCTGCTTCCACGACGCGGACGTTCGCCCCGAGGGCGCGAGCTTCGCCGAGAGCCGGCGGAACCTCGAGGAGATCGTCGATTATTTCGCCGGCAAGATGGAATCGTCGCGGACGAAGCTCCTCTGGGGCACGGCGAACCTGTTCTCGCACCGCCGCTTCATGGCCGGCGCGGCGACGAACCCGGACCCGGACGTCTTCGCCTACGCCGCCGCCACGGTGAAATCCTGCATCGACGCCACCCACAAGCTCGGCGGGCAGAACTACGTGCTCTGGGGCGGGCGCGAGGGCTACGAGACGCTGCTCAACACCGATCTCGGCCGCGAGGCGGAGCATGCCGGGCGGTTTCTTTCGATGGTGGTCGAGTACAAGCACAAGATCGGCTTTCCCGGCACGATCCTGATCGAGCCCAAGCCCCAGGAGCCCACGAAGCACCAGTACGACTACGACGTCGCCACGGTCTACGGGTTCCTGCGCCGCTTCGGGCTCGAGGGCGAGGTGAAGCTCAACATCGAGCAGGGCCACGCCATCCTCGCCGGCCATTCCTTCGAGCACGAGATCGCGCTCGCGGCGAGCCTCGGCGTCTTCGGCTCGATCGACATGAACCGGAACGACTACCAGTCCGGCTGGGACACGGACCAGTTCCCGAACAATCACCCGGAGGTGGCGCTCGCCTATTACGAGATCCTGCGGGCCGGCGGCTTCACCACCGGCGGCACCAACTTCGACGCGAAGCTCCGCCGCCAGTCGCTCGACCCCGTCGATCTGGTGGCCGCCCATGTCGGCGGCATGGACGTCTGCGCCCGCGGGCTGATCGCGGCCGCCGCCATGCTGGAGGACGGCGGCCTCGAGCGCATGCGCGCCGAGCGCTACGCCGGCTGGGACCGGCCGGAGGCGCAGGCGATGCTGTCCTCCGACCTCGCCGCGATCGCCGCGCGCGTCGAGGCGGAGGGGATCGACCCGCAGCCGGTCTCTGGCCGGCAGGAGCGGCTGGAGAACCGGGTCAACCGCTTCGTGTGAGGAGAGGGCGAGCGATGGATGAAGGCCGCGACGCGCTCTCCTTCCCTGTAGGGGAAGGTGTCTCGGCGAAGCCGAGACGGATGGGGCGCGCCGAAGGCGCGTTCGGCGAAGCCGAAACGGTGCAGGGCGAGACGGCGCAGGGTGGCCCGATTTCCGCTGCGCGGAACACGCCTTCGGCGTGCCCCATCCGTCCCGCCGCTTCGCGTCGGTCCACCTTCCCCTACAGGGAAGGAGTGAGCATCGCCGCCCTCGCTCTCCTCCTAGCCACCCCCGCCGCCGCGCTCGACCTCCCGCGCGCGCCGACCGACGCCGATTATCGCCCCGTCGACCGCCAGGAGGCCGAGCTCGGCCGGCTGCTGTTCTGGGACCCGATCCTGTCGGGCAACCGCAACATCTCCTGCGGCACCTGCCATCACCCGAAATTCGGCACCTCCGACGGGCTCTCGCTCGGCATGGGGGAGGGCGGGCGCGGGCTCGGGCCGGAGCGCGTCGTCGATCCGCAGAACCTCCCCGAGCAGCGCATCCCGCGCAACGCGCCGGCGCTCTTCAACCTGGGCGCCCACGAATTCACGGTGATGTTCCACGACGGGCGCATCGAGGAGGACCCCTCCCGCCCGTCGGGCCTGCGCACGCCGCTCGAGGACGAGATGGTGACGGGCTTCGCCACGCTCCTCTCGGCGCAGACCATGTTCCCGGTGCTCTCGCCGGACGAGATGGCCGGGCACTATTCCGAGAACGAGATCTCGCGGGCGGTGCGCCAGGGCCTGATCACCGGCGAGGGCGGGGCCTGGGACCTGATCTCCGAGCGCGTCGCCGCCATCCCGGAATACCAGGCTCTGTTCGAGGCGGCCTATCCGGAGATCGCGGCGGGGCGCCCCATCGCCTTCACCGACATCTCGAACGCCATCGCCGCCTTCGTGGAATTCGAATGGCGGGCCGACGCCTCGCCCTTCGACGCGTATCTGCGCGGGGAGGGCGCGCTCGCGCCGCAGGCGGAGGCGGGGATGCGCCTGTTCTACGGGGAGGCCGGCTGCGCCACCTGCCATGCGGGCCCGTTCCAGACCGATCACGGCTTTCACGCCATGGCCGCCCCGCAGCTCGGCCCCGGCAAGGCGGAGCGCTTCGAGAGCCATGCCCGCGACGTCGGCCGCATGCGGGTGACGAACGACCCCGCCGACGCCTACGCCTTCCGCACGCCGTCCCTGCGCAACGTGGTGGAGACCGGCCCCTGGGGCCATGCCGGCGGGCATTCGGATCTCGCGGCGTTCCTGCGCTTCCACGCCGATCCGGCGGCGGGGCTCGCGGCCTACGCCCCCGACGCGACGCTGCCGGACTTCGCGCCGGCGAAGCCCGATTTCGCCCCGCTGGCCGACGTCGCCGAGACGGCCGCCATCATGGAGGCGGCCTCGCGAGACGCCCCCGCGGGAGCGGGGGCCCTCGACGAGGCCGAGGTCGCGGCGCTGATCGCCTTCCTCGAGAGCCTGACCGACGAGGACGCGATCGCGGGACGGCTCGGGATTCCCGAGACCGTCCCGAGCGGGCTCGCGGTGGACCGCTAGGAGGCTGTCCAGCTAATTCGTTCTGCGACGCGAGTGCGTTTCGTTCGCGGGACGCGTTCGCCCCGTCTCATCCGGCCGGCCTCGGTCGGTTGTGAGCGGCGACGAGCTTCGCGATGTTGTGAGCGGTGCAGACGAGCGCCCATTCGGCCCTGACGGCGCCGAGGCCGCGCAAGAGGAGCTGGCGCATCCCGCGATCCTGCTTGATCTGCCCGAAGACGGGCTCGACGACCTGCTTGCGCAGCCTGTAGCGGCTGCGCCGCCCGGCGCGGGCGAGCGTCTCGGCCATGGCCCGGGTCAGGGGTGATTTCGAGAGGCGCCGCTCGGTCGCCGGGACCCCGGTGGCGTGCTTGGCGCGGCCGACGGCGACGTAGGCGCGGATGCGGCGCGCCTTCAGGGCGCCGAGGTTCGCCTCCGAGCAGAAGCCGGCGTCCGCCGAGATCTCGCGGGGCTTGGCTCCGAGATTGCGGCGCACGGCGTCCACCAGGGGGACGAGGGCGTCGACGTCGCCCGGATTGCTCTGGAGGCGGTGGGCGACGATCACCTGGTGGGCGGCGTCGACGGCGATCTGGGCGTTGTAGCCCTGGATGAAGCCGTCGCGGGTCGGCTGGATGCGGCTGTCGGGGTCGGTGAAGTTGCGCTGCGCCTTGTCCGGCGGGCCGCCGTCGGGCGCGCGCTTGGGCCGCCCGCGATCCTGCATGCCGCTGGAGGGACCGGGGCCGTCCTCGTCCTCGCCGCCCGCCGGCGCCGCCGCCTCGGCCTCCAGCGCGGCCTTGGCCGCCCGGATCCGCTCCAGCCGGCGCAGCTTGTCCGCCGCCCAGTCCGGCATCTCGTCCCCGCGCCGCTCGCCGTGCGCGGCATCCTCCTCGCGGTCCGCCGTCTCGGCCCGGTCGAGCCAGCCCGCCACCGCATCGGCCAGCGCCGGCTCCGCGCTCTTCATGCGGCCATAGCTCATCGCCTTGTGCCGCGAGGCGTTCGCCTTGATCTTCGTGCCGTCCAGAGCGACGTGCCCGAGCTGCACCAGTCCCGCCGCCCGGCACAGGCGCAGCACCTGCTCGAACAGGCGCCCCAGCGCCTTGAGATGGCGCTTGCGGAAGTCCGCGATCGTGCGGAAGTCCGGCCGCTGCAGGCCCGTCACCGCCATGAAGTCGACCCGCTCCTCGCAGGCTCGCGCCAGCTGGCGCGAGGAGTAGACCCCGCGGCTGTAGCCGTACAGCAGAAGCGCCACCATCATCGCCGGATGATACGGCGGATAGCCTCGCAGCTCGATGTAGGCGCTCAGGATATCCCGCAGATCCAGCCCCTCACGCACCGTCTCGCGCACGAAGTGCGCCGCGTGCCCAGGCGGGACGAAGTCGTGAATGGACGGCGGCAGAAGCCAGCTCTGCTCGACATCCCAGGGGCGAAACGTCTTGCTCGTGCTCATGAAACAAGAGAATCACGACCGGATTCCCACGTCCAGAAAATTACTCGGACAGCCTCCTAGGCCCTGGCGCGCTTCGGCGCGAGGCTGCGCTGGATGGCGCGCTCGCTGGCCAGCCCCTTCACCAGCGCGACGCAGGCGCCGAGCAGGACGAAGGTGAAGGGAAAGCCCGTCGACACCGCCATGGCCTGGAGCGCCACGAGTCCGCCGCCGAGCAGCAGCGCGATGGCGACCATGCCCTCGAACAGGCACCAGAACACCCGCTGGGGCGTCGGCGAGTCGGTCTTGCCGCCGGCGGTGATCGAGTCGATCACGAGCGAGCCCGAATCCGACGAGGTGACGAAGAACACCACCACCAGCACGATGCCGACGAAGGAGGTCACGGCGGTGAGCGGGAAGCCCTCGAGCAGCGCGAACAGCTTCAGCTCGAGCGGCGCGTCGGCGACGAAGGCGCGGCCGTGGGCGACGATCTCGTCGATGGCCGTGCCGCCGAGCGCCGTCATCCACAAGACGGTGACGAGCGAGGGGATCAGCAGCGTGCAGGTGATGAACTCGCGCACGGTGCGCCCGCGCGAGACCCGCGCGATGAACATGCCGACGAAGGGCGACCAGGAGATCCACCAGGCCCAGTAGAACGAGGTCCAGCCCTGGGCGAAGTTCGCGTCCTCGCGGCCGACGGGGTTCGCCAGCGCCGGCAGGTACTCGATATAGGCGACGAGGTTGTCGACGAAGCCGGTCAGGATCAGGGCGGTGGGGCCCATCACGATCATGAACAGCATCAGCAGCGCCGCGAGCGTGATGTTGAGCTCCGAGAGCCGGCGCACGCCGACCTCGAGGCCGAGCACCACCGACAGGAGCGCGACGAGGGTGATGCCGATGATCAGCAGCACCTTGGTGCCTTCCGTCGCCGGCACGCCGAACAGGAACTCGATGCCGGCCGAGGCCTGCTCCGCGCCGAAGCCCAGCGAGGTGGCGAGCCCGAACAGCGTCGCGAACACGGCGAGGATGTCGATGACGTGGCCCGGCCAGCCCCAGATCCGCTTGCCGAGGATCGGGTAGAAGATCGAGCGCACCGTCAGCGGCAGGCCGCGGTTGAAGGCGAAGAGCGCGAGCGCGAGGCCGAGCACGGCGTAGATCGCCCAGGGGTGCAGGCCCCAATGGTAGATCGAGGCCGCCATGGAGAGGCGCATCGCCTCGGCCGGATCGTTGGGCGCGCCCGCGAGCGGCGCCCAGCTCGCGGCCGTGCCCGCATCGGGGGCGACGGCGGCGGAATAGTGCGAGATCGGCTCGGCCACGCCGTAGAACATCAGGCCGATGCCCATGCCCGCCGCGAACAGCATGCTGAACCAGGGCAGGAGCCCGAAATCCGGCTTCGCGTCGGCGCCGCCGAGGCGCACCTTGCCGTAGGGCGAGACCACGAGGACGAGGCAGACCACGACGAAGACGTTGGCCGCCGCGAGGAAGAACCAGTCGAAGGCCGAGGTCAGCGTCGGCCGCAGCCAGCCGAAGAAGCTCGCGGCTTCCTCCTGGAAGGCGAGCGTGAAGACCACGAACAGGACCGAGACGAGCCCGGAAATGATGAAGACCGGGTTGTGGACGTCGACCTCGAAGGGGCCGAACCGCCTTTGGATGTTGTCTTGACCGACGACGTAGCCGTGCTCGTGCGAGCCCGCCTCACGCCCGTCACCGGGACCGAGGTTTGCCATTCTTCCCTCCAGAAGAGACGAGATGCCCGGCTTTGCCGGACGATTGGTCTGCGCACGTCGGACGCGTGCTTGGAGAAGATTAGACAGACAAACTTCGGGGAATACGCGGATGGAGGCGACGGGTTCTTGCCTTGACCCGACGTTTACGGGCCCGGCGGCGGCGACCGCCGCCGGGCTTTGGGGGACGTCACAGCCCGGGATAGAGCGGGAAGCGGTCGCAGAGCGCCTTCACCTCGGCGCGCACGGCCGCCTCGTTCTCGGCATTGCCCTCCTCGCCCGCCTCGGCGAGGCCGACGAGGACGCGGGCGATGAGGTCCGCCACCGTGCGGAACTCGGCCTCGCCGAAGCCGCGGGTGGTGCCCGCCGGCGTGCCCAGACGGATGCCCGAGGTGATCGCCGGCTTCTCCGGATCGAAGGGGATGCCGTTCTTGTTGCAGGTCAGCCCCGCGCGCTCGAGCGCCGCTTCCGCCGCCTTGCCGGTGACGCGCAGCGGGCGCAGGTCGACGAGCACGATATGGCTGTCGGTGCCCCCCGAGACGATGGCCGCGCCGTGCTCGACGAGCCGCGCGGCGAGCGCCCTCGCGTTGCCGATCACGCGCGCCGCGTAGGTCTTGAAGGACGGCTCCAGCGCCTCGCCGAAGGCGACCGCCTTGGCGGCGACGACGTGCATCAGCGGGCCGCCCTGGGCGCCCGGGAACACCGCGGAGTTGAACTTCTTGGCCAGATCCGCGTCGTTCGTCAGGATCACGCCGCCACGGGGCCCGCGCAGGGTCTTGTGCGTCGTCGTGGTGACGACGTGGGCGTGGGGCATCGGCGAGGGGTAGACGCCCGCGGCGACGAGGCCGGCGTAATGCGCCATGTCGACCATGAACAGCGCCCCGACCGCATCGGCGATGGCGCGGAAACGGGCGAAGTCGATGACGCGCGGATAGGACGAGCCGCCGGCGATGATCAGCTTCGGCTCGTGCTCGCGGGCGAGGCGCTCGACCTCCTCGTAGTCGATCAGCCCGTCCTCGCGGCGCACGCCGTACTGGACCGGCTTGAACCACTTGCCGGAGAGCGTCGGCGGCGCGCCGTGGGTGAGGTGGCCGCCGGCGGCGAGGGACATGCCGAGGAAGGTGTCGCCCGGCTGGAGCAGGGCCAGGAACACGGCCGCGTTCGCCTGCGCGCCCGAATGGGGCTGGACGTTGGCGAAGCCCGCGCCGAAGAGCCGGCAGACGCGCTCGATGGCGAGCGCCTCGACGGTGTCGGCATGCTCGCAGCCGCCGTAATAGCGCCGGCCGGGATAGCCCTCGGCGTACTTGTTGGTGAAGACGGAGCCCTGCGCCGCGAGCACCGCCTCGGAGACGATGTTCTCCGACGCGATCAGCTCGATCTGGTCGCGCTGGCGGGTCAGCTCGGCGTCGAGCGCGGCGAAGACCGGGTCGGCGAAGCCGGTGGCCCGGGGCGCCTCGGCGGCGGCGAGGGCGGCGGGAGCGGTATGGGTGTTCATGGGCGCGTTCCTCGTGCTTGAAGGGGTCACTCGGCCGCTGCGGCGAGCGGCAGGCCGCGGCGGCGACGGGCGGCCTCGAGGGTGTTCTCGAGCAGGCAGGCGATCGTCATCGGGCCGACGCCGCCGGGGACCGGCGTGATCGCGCCGGCGATCGCCGCGACCTTCTCGAAGGCGACGTCACCGACTAGGCGCCCGTCGGCGAGCCGGTTGATGCCGACGTCGATGACGGCGGCGCCTGGCCCGATCCAGTCCGCCGTCACGAGCCCGGCCCGGCCGGCGGCGGCGACCACGATGTCGGCCGTGCGGCACTCGCCCGCCGGATCGGCGGAGCGGGAATGGGCGATGGCGACGGTGCAGTCCGCCTGGACGAGGAGCTGCGCCATCGGCCGGCCGACGATGGCCGAGCGGCCGACGACGACGGCGCGCTTGCCGCGCAGGTCTCCGAGCGTCTCGCGCAGCAGCACCATGCAGCCCCTGGGCGTGCAGGGGACGAGCCCCGGCAGGCCGGCGGCGAGACGGCCAACGTTCGTCAGCGTGAAGCCGTCGACGTCCTTGGCCGGGTCGATCGCCTCGATCACCGCCACCTGGTCGATCTGCGCCGGCAGCGGCAGCTGCACCAGGATGCCGTCGACCGTGGCGTCGGCGTTGAGGCGGGCGATCAGGGCGAGCAGCTCCGCCTGGCCGGTCTCGGCGGGCAGGCGGTGGATCTGCGAGACCATGCCGGCCTCGCGGGCCGCCTTCTCCTTGGCCTTGACGTAGACCGCGCTCGCCGGGTCCGCGCCGACGAGGATCACGTCGAGGCGCGGCGCGAAGGGCGCGGCCGCGATCGCCTCGGCGAGGCGGGCGCGCAGGCCCGCGGCCACGGCGCGGCCGTCGATGATGCGCGCGCCGGGGATCTGGGGGTGGCGCGCCGTCTCAGCCGGCATCGGAGAGGACCTTCGCCATTTCGGGGGCGATCTCGAACAGATCCCCCACGAGGCCGTAATCGGCCACCTGGAAGATCGGGGCTTCCTCGTCCTTGTTGATGGCGACGATGACGCGCGAATCCTTCATGCCGGCGAGGTGCTGGATGGCGCCGGAGATGCCCACCGCGATGTAGAGGTCGGGCGCGACGACCTTGCCGGTCTGGCCGACCTGCCAGTCGTTGGGCGCGTAGCCCGCGTCGACCGCGGCGCGCGAGGCGCCCATGGCCGCGCCGAGCGTGTCGGCGATGGGCTCGATATAGGTCTTGAAATTCTCCGTCGAGCCGAGCGAGCGGCCGCCGGAGATGATGATCTTGGCCGACGTCAGCTCGGGCCGGTCGGAATGGGCGATCTCCTCGCCCTTGAAGGTCGACAGGCCCGGATCCTCGGCGGCCGGGACCTGCTCGACCTTCGCGGAGCCCCCGGTCCCCACCGCCTGGAAGGAGGCGGTGCGCACCGTGATCACCTTCTTCGGCTCGGCGCAGGTGACGGTCTGGAGCGCGTTGCCGGCGTAGATCGGCCGCTCGAACGTGTCGGGGGCGACCACCTTCACGATGTCGGAGACCTGCATCACGTCGATGAGCGCCGCGACGCGGGGCATGACGTTCTTGCCCGTGGTCGAGGCCGGCGCGACGAGCGCGTCGTAGCGCTCGGCCAGCGCGACGATCAGCGCGGCGAGCGGCTCGGCGAGAAACCGCTCGTAGGCGGGCGCATCGGCGTGGAGCACGGTCTCGACGCCCTCCAGCGTCGCCGCCGCCTCGGCGACGGCGCCGGCGCCGGAGCCCGCGACCAGCACGTGCACGGGCGAGCCGATCTCGCGGGCGGCGGCGAGCGTCTTGTGGGTCGCGTCCTTGAGGGTCGCGTTGTCGTGTTCGGCGAGGACGAGGATCGCCATGGTCAGAGCACTCCCGCTTCGTTCTTGAGCTTGCCGACGAGCTCGGCGACCGAGCCGACCTTGACGCCGGCCTCGCGCTTGGGCGGCTCCGTCGTCTTCACCACGGTGAGCCGCGGGGCGACGTCGACGCCGAGCGCGTCGGGCGTCGTCTCCTCGAGCGGCTTCTTCTTGGCCTTCATGATGTTGGGCAGCGACGCGTAGCGCGGCTCGTTGAGGCGCAGGTCCGTCGTGACGATGGCGGGGAGCTTCAGCGAGACCGTCTGGAGGCCGCCGTCGACCTCGCGCGTGACGTCGATCGTGCCCTCGGCGGGCTCCACCTTCGAGGCGAAGGTGCCCTGGGCCCAGCCCAGCAGCGCGGCGAGCATCTGGCCGGTCTGGTTGCAATCGTCGTCGATCGCCTGCTTGCCCATGATCACCAGGTCAGGGCTCTCGTTGCCGACGATCGCCTTCAGCAGCTTCGCCACCGCGAGCGGCTCGACCACGCCGTCGGTCTTGACCAGGATGCCCCGGTCCGCGCCCATGGCGAGCGCCGTGCGGATCGTCTCGGCCGATTGCTGCGGCCCGATCGACACCGCCACGACCTCGGTGGCGACGCCCTTCTCCTTGAGCCGGATCGCCTCCTCGACGGCGATCTCGTCGAAGGGGTTCATCGACATCTTCACGTTGGCGAGGTCGACGCCGGACCCGTCGGGCTTCACCCGGATCTTCACGTTGTAGTCGACCACCCGCTTGACAGGCACCAGGATCTTCATGCGCTCGCCTCCCGAGGACTGTTTTCGTCCTACGACGGCGCGCGCGGGCGCGATCGCGCCGGAGCGGCGCGCGCTAGCGTGAAAACGACATGCGCGGCGTGGGCGCGCTCAGGCGGGGGGCACGATCCAGTCGCGGCGAAAGGCGCCCGTCGCCCGCGCGCCGAAGGCGTCGAGGAGCTGCGGCCCGAGCGCGTCGAGGAAATCGGGCAGCGTGTAGGGCGGGTTGACGATCGCGAGCCCGCCGCCGACCAGCGTGCCGTCGAGGGGGCGCAAAGCCAGCTCGACCCGCAGCGTCTCGACACCGGTCTGCGCCAGCGGCGCGGCGATCCGGGCGGGGACGTCCGGGTCCTTGAGCGGATACCAGGCGATGTAGGTTCCCGTCGGCCACTTGCGCACGGCCTTGGCCAGCGCCCGGCCGAGCCTGTCCGCCTCGTCGCGCTTCTCGAAGGGCGGATCGACGAAGACGAGCCCGCGCCGCTCCGGCGGCGGCACGAAGGCGCCGATCGCCTCGTAGCCGTCGCGATGGTGCACGGCGACGCGCGGGTCGTCGCGCAGGGCGGCGCGCAGGATCTCGACGTCGGCGGGGTGCAGTTCGCAGGCGACGAGCCGGTCCTGCGGGCGCATCGTCCGCCGGACGATCTCGGGCGAGCCGGGATAGAAGCGCAGCGCCCCGCCCGGATCGAAGCCGCGCACGAGGGCGAGATAGTCCCGCGCCGCCGGCGGGTCGGCGCGGGCGACGCGCAGGATGCCGCCCTCGGCCTCGCCGGTCTTGCCCGCCTCCTCCGAGCGCAGGTCGTAGCCGCCGATCCCCGCATGGGTGTCGAGCACGAAGAACGGCTTCTCCTTGCGGCCGAGATGCGCGAGCACGGCGACCAGCGTCGCGTGCTTCAGCATTTCGGTGTGGTTCCCCGCGTGGTACGCGTGGCGATAATTCATCGAGGGCGAGCGTTCCGGCCGATTTGCGAGCCGCTCCTATACAGGCCCGCCGCGTCGTTTGCCAATGAGGCGCGAAGGCCGATCGGGCGGTGCGCCGGTCGGTGCTGGCCTTCGCTCCAGGCCATGCGCAACACGCCTTGAGATAGCATAATATGGTTACTCAGTGGTTGTGCGTATGGCGCGAGTGACGCTACCGTGATTGTGTCGTGATCAAGGCCTTTTCAGCTGTGGTTGATTGTCGCGTCTCAGCACACAAGAATCCGCAAGACACACCGCATGGGAGGGCAACCATGCTGAGAGTCACTCTGCTGGGTGGGGCTGCGTTCACGGTCGACCAGGCGATGGTGAGGACGGATCTCGGTCCGGCCGGACGGCTCCTCGCCTGCTTCCTCTTCGAGTTCATGGGCCAGACGCATCGTCGCGAGCGGCTGGCGGACCTGTTCTGGGGCGAGCTCGAGCCGGAGAAGGCGCGCTCGGCGCTCAACACGGCGGTCTGGCGCATCCGCAAGATGCTCGACCGTTCCGGCGCCAAGGGCGCGAACCGGCTCGTCACCATCGGCGACGACGTCGTGCTGGAGCCGGCGGACTTCATCGAGGTCGACACCCACGCCCTGGAGAGCGCCTTCCGCCGTGCGGTGGGCGGGCGCGGCGCCGGCCCCTTGAGCGCGCGCGACGAGGACGAGGTCGGCGACGCGGTGGCGCGCTATCGCGGGCCGTTCCTCGACGGCGACGACGGCGACTGGGTGCTCCAGGAGCGCGAGCGGCTGCACTGCCTGTTCGTGCGCTCGACGCTGGAGCTGATGCGCGCGGCGGCCCGGCGCGGCCTGCACGAGAACGCCCTCGATTGCGGGCGGCGGATCCTGGCGCTCGACCCGCTGCGCGAGAGCGTCCAGCGCGAGGTGATGCTGCTCCTCGTCCTCAACGGCCAGCGCGCCGACGCCATCCACGCCTACCAGCGCCTGCGCGGCCTGCTGAAGGCGGATCTCGGCATCGAGCCCATGCCGGACACGAGGCGGCTGCATCACGACATCGTCTCCGGCGCGATCTTCGAGAATCTCGGCGCCTATGCCGGCTCCTATTTCGGCGAGGCGACCACCTGCTAGCCGGGTGATCCCGCCGTGATCTCCCCGGGGTCGACCGCCGCTAAGCTCGGGCGTCACCAATGGGGGACGAGCCGATGAACCCCGTGCGACCGGAGGACGCCCAGTCCTTCCTGCTCCGGTTCTGGTACGAGCGCAGCGAGACCGGGCCGAGCCAATGGCGCGGGGCGGTGTGGAGCCAGTCCCTCGGCCCGGACGACCCGCACCTGCCGGTCGCCGATCCCGAGCAGGCCTTCGAGATCGTGCGCCGGGCGCTCGCCGGCGCGGCGCCGGCGGACGGCGCGCCGCCGGAGAGCCCGCCGGCGCCGGCCGGGTTCTGGCGACGGCTCGTGACGAGGCTGCGCGGCGTCGGCCGTCGCTGAGGGCGGCGCGTCAGCGGCGAAGCGCGTAGGCGAAATCGAAGGCGTCCGGCCCGGCGCCTTCCTCGCGCAGGCGGGCGAGGCGGGCGAGGCCTTCCTCCAGGCTCGGCCGGTGATCCGGCGCGATCCACCACATCACCGCATGCGGCGCCTGCGGGGGCGCGAACCATGCGGCGCGCCGGGCGCGGACCACGCGGTGCACGGTCCGCTCGAGATAGGCGCGCAGGTCCCCGAGCGTCTCCCAGACGGAGAGATTGACGATGGTGCGCGGGTCCGGGCCGGAATTCATGCGCCCCGACGGGTCCGGCAGGCGCCAGACGAAGCCCGGGCTGCGGTCGGCCGCGCCGTTGACCAGCGCGACCGCCTTGAGGAAGTCCGCCATGCGCGGATCGTCGAAATCGTAGAGCGAAGCGGCCACGTTGAGCTGCGCCAGGAGGCGCGCTCCCGGCTCGGCCGCGGCGCCCACGGCTCAGCCTCCGGCGGCGGCGGCGCCACCGCCGCCCGCCTTCGGCTTCGAGGCCGTGACGATCTCCTCGAGCACGCCGAGATCGAGCTTGTCGAGCCGCTTCAGGTAGAGGCAGGTGACGCCGGTGTCGTGGGGGCCGAGCCGCGGGAGCTTCTCCTGCACCTCCGGCCGCGACAGCGGCAGGTAGAGCACCATGCGGTTCGAGCGGGGGGAGAAGGCGAGGCCGGGCGCCCGGCCCTCGCCGCCGTCGGCGAAGGCGTAGGTGGTCTCGCCGAAGCCGACGATCGAGGGGCCCCACATCACCGGCTCCTCGCCGGTGACCCGGCGCATCATGTCGAGCAGGAGCCGGGCGTCCTCGCGCCGGCCCTTGTTCGGCACCGCCTCGATGAAGGCGCCCACGTCGGCGTCGGTGGGCAGGGTCTTGTTCTCACGTCGCGCCATGAGCGTGAATGTCCTCCAGGCTGACGCCGGTCGGCACCCGCTCCAGCTGGAAGACGTCGGCGCCGAGCCCGTCGTCGGGGATGTCGTCGTAGTCGTCCGAACGGTTCTCGGGACGGATGTGGCACTTCTTTCCGTCCCAGTACCACGTCTGCGTGAAATGATCGTCGTCCTCGAAGCGGAACGTCAAGCCCGTCATGCGCAATGCGTCGGGATGGCTCAGGTTCGAGGCGCCGACGTACCGGAAGGCGACGGTGTCGTCTCCCTCCAGCTCGGCGCGCATGTGCGGCTGGTTGCCGAGCGTGCAGTAATGGGTCAGCACCAGCTCCTCGCCGTCGAGATGGTAGACGGTCACCATCTCGTCCTCCATCAGCTTGCCCTTGAAGAAGTGCCGGTAGCGCTCGATCACCGCGCTGTGCTTGCCCGTCACCTCGTAGCTGAGGTGGATCGTCTTGCCGTCGCTGGAATGCCCGTGCCAGCGGCCTTCGAGGGCGCGCAGGCGGGCGAAGGCGTCACGGGGCGTCATCATCGCGTCTCTCCTCCGCAGGATCTCGGCCGAGGATAGCGGCGCGCCGGCGCGGGGGGGCGCGCAATCTCCGACAAGTCCGCCGCGCCGCGCGCGCCTAACCTTCCCAGGACGCGCCGGTGGGCGCGAGGAAGGGGGCTCGCCATGCGCCACGAACGGCCCCGCGCCGGGGATCCGACGCCCGATGCCGCCGACGGCCGCGACATCGCGATCGTCGGCCTCGCCTGCCGCCTGCCGGGCGCGCCCGACGCGCCCGCCTTCTGGGCCATGCTGCAGGCGGGCGCCGACGCCGTGCGCGAGATCCCGCCCGAGCGCTGGGACGCGGCGCGCTACTACGCGCCGGCCCACGGCCGGCCCGGCAAGGCGGCGACGCGCTGGGGCGCCTTCCTCGACGGGATCGACCTGTTCGACGCGGCCTATTTCCGCATCAGCCCGCGCGAGGCCAAGAGCCTCGACCCGCAGCAGCGCCTCCTGCTCGAGGTCGCCGCGGAGGCGCTCGAGAACGGCGGGCTGAGCCCGGATCGGCTCGCGGGCAGCCGGACGGGGGTCTATGTCGGCATCTGCGGCAGCGAGTACGCCACGCTCGCCGGGGTCGGCGACGACTACGCCGCCATGGACAAGTATTACGGCACCGGCACCGCGCTGAGCGTCGCCGCCGGGCGCATCGCCTACGCCTTCGATCTCGCCGGCCCGGCGATCTCGGTGGAGACGGCCTGCTCGTCCTCCCTCGTCGCGGTCCATCTGGCGGTCGGCGCGTTGCGGCAGGGCGAGGCGGACCTGTGCCTCGCCGGCGGGGTGAACGTGGCGCTCTCCCCGGCGGTGGGGATCTACTTCTCGCAGGTCGGCGCGGTCTCGCGCGAGCCGGCCTGCCGGCCCTTCGACGACGCCGCCGACGGCTATGTCCGCGGCGAGGGCTGCGGGCTCGTGGCGCTCAAGCGCCTGCCGGACGCGATGCGCGACGGCGATCGGGTGCTCGCGGTGATCCGCGGCAGCGCCGTGAACCAGGACGGGCGCAGCGCCGGGCTCACCGCCCCGAACGGCGCGGCGCAGGAGGCGGCGATCCGCGCCGCCCTCGCCGATGCGCGTGTCGCGCCGCAGGCCGTCGGCTACGTCGAGACCCACGGCACCGGAACGCGGCTCGGCGACCCGATCG
The DNA here is from genome assembly GCF_040111675.1 of Salinarimonas sp. Classification (NCBI taxonomy): domain Bacteria; kingdom Pseudomonadati; phylum Pseudomonadota; class Alphaproteobacteria; order Hyphomicrobiales; family Salinarimonadaceae; genus Salinarimonas; species Salinarimonas sp. The sequence continues at coordinate 476,477 of NZ_CP157794.1, forward strand.
AAGCCAACGCCCTCGGCGCCGTCTACGGCCGCGCGCCCGGGCGGCGCGAGCCGTTGCGGCTCGGGGCCGTGAAGGGGAACATCGGGCATCTCGAGGCCGCCGCCGGGATCGCCGGGCTGATCAAGGCCGTGCTCGCGCTCCAATCCGGGACCGTTCCCCCGCAGCCGAACCTGCGGGTGCGCAACGCGGTGGTCGACTGGGAGGCCCTGCGGCTCGACGTCCCGACGGCCGCGCGGCCCTGGCCGACGCGCGGCCCGGACGGCGCGCCGGCGCTCGCGGCGGTGAGCTCCTTCGGCTTCAGCGGCACGAACGCCCACGTGGTGCTCGCCCCGCCGCCGGCCGTCCCGGCGCGCGCGGCGGAGCCGGCGCTCACCGGCGGGCTGGTCCTGCCGGTCTCGGCCCGCGCCCCCGGCGCCCTCGCGGCGCTCGCCGAGGCCTTCGCGCGTCGGCTGGAGGGCGCCTCCGACGCCGAGGCCGCCGCCCTGTGCCGGGCGACGGCCCTGCGCCGGGCGCATCATCTGTTCCGGCTGTGCGCCGTCGGCGCGGACGCGCAGGGCCTCGCGGCCGATCTCCAGCGCCGGGCCGCGGAGGCGCGGGACGCCCGGGCGCGGGCCCGCGACGAGACCGGGGCCCTCGCCTTCGTCTTCTCCGGCCAGGGATCGATGTGGATCGGCATGGGCGCGGCGCTCGCCGCCTACCCGCAGGCGCGCGCCTGCCTCGCCGAGATCGACGCGCTCGTCGCGCAGCAAGCGGGCTGGTCGCCGCTCGCGGCGATGGCGTCGGAGGCGGGCGGGCCGGACGGGGCGATCGAGACGACGCAGGTCTGCGTCTTCGCGGCGCAGATCGCGCTGTTTCGCCAGCTCGCGGCATGGGGGCTCCAGCCTGCGGCGGTCGCGGGCCATTCCATGGGCGAGATCGCCGCGGCCTGCGCCGCCGGGGCCTTGACCCTCGCGCAGGCCACGCGCCTCGCCCTGGTGCGCAGCCGGCTCCTCGGCGAGGTGGGCGGGCGCGGGCTGATGGTCGCCGTCGAGATCGGGGCGGAGGAGGCCGCGCGCGCCATCGCGGAGGCGGGGCTCGCGGTCTCGGTCGCGGCGGTGAACGGGCCGGGCTCCTGCGTCGTCTCGGGCGCCAGCGCGCCGGTGCGGGACCTGACGGCGCGGCTCGAGAGCGCGGGCGTGCATTGCCGCGCCCTGCGCACCGGCGGCGTCGCGGGGCATTCCCCCGTCGTCGCGCCCTTGGCGGAGCGGCTCGAGGCCGCGCTCGCCGATCTCGCGCCGCGGGACGGCGAGGCGGCCTTCGTCTCGGCGCTCGACGGGGACGTGCGGCCCGGCCGCAGCCTCGACGCGGCCTATTGGGGGCACAATCTCGTCGCGCCGGTGCGCTTCGATCGGGCGCTCGAGGGCCTGATCGCGGCGGGCGCGCGCGACCTCGTCGAGGTCGCGCCCAAGCCGCTGCTGCTGCCGGCGCTGCGCGGGGCGCTCGAGCGGGCGGGTCTCGCGGGAGCGGCGCTGGAGACGCTGCATCCCGACAGGGAGCCGGCGGAGAGCCTGGGCCGGCTCGTCGCCGGGCTCTACCGGGCCGGGCGCGCGCTCGACTGGGCGGCGCTCCATCCCGAGGAGGGCGCCTGGAGCCCCTGGCCGAGCTACCCCTGGCAGCGCGAGCGGCACTGGATCGACCAGCTCGCGCCGCCCGCGCCGGCGACGGCGACGGCGGAAGCGGCGCAGCCGGAGCCGGACGCCGCGTCGCGCGACGAGACGGCGCTCTCCACCGTGATCGCGCGCCACGACGAGGCGGGCGTGCGCGCCGCGAACATGGCGCGGCTCGCGCCCTTCGTCCTGCTCTCCGCCGACGGCGCCTGCGCCTTCTGGCTCGCGCGGCGCGGCGGCGTCGTCCTCGCCTTCGCCTGGCTCGGGCCGGAAGCGCGCTTCGCCGAGGAGGTGGCGCGGCTGCGGGCGGATTGCGCGCGGCTGGGGCTCGCGCCCTGCCTTCTCGTCGACGCGCCGGCGGCGGCGGGGCTCGACGGGTTCCTCGCGCTCGAGGCGGGGGCGAGCCACCGGATCGCGCCGCTCGCCGGCTTCGACCTCGACGCGCCGGGGCTGAAGCGCCTGCGCGCGCGGCTGCGCCGCTATGCGGCCGACGGGGGCGGGCGCACGCAGGACTGGTCCCCGGGCCGCGACGACGCCGACGACGCCGATGCGCTCGCGCTGATCGACGGCTGGCGCGCGGCGCGGCCCCGCCCCGTGCCGGCGGCGCAGGCCGTGCGCGCCGCGATCCGGCGCGGCGAGACGCCCGCGCACGGGCGCTTCGTCGTGGCGCGCCGGGACGGGCGGATCGTGGCGCTCGTGCTGCTGACGCGCTTCGGCGCGGGAACGGGCTGGCTGCTCGACCTCGAGTTCCACGATTCCCGCACGCCGCCGGGCTGCACCGAGACGCTGGTCGTGGATTGCGTGCGGATGCTCGCGGCGGAGGGGGCGCGGGCGCTCTCGCTCGGAGGCAGCTATCGCGGGGCGCCGGGGGAGGCGGGGGACGCCGACCCGCAGAGCGCGTTCGCGCGCCAGCGCCGCTTCAAGCGCAAGCTCGGCGCGCAGGAGACGTCGATCCTGCTGTTGCGCCCGCCGGACCTGACGCCGGCGCAGGCGGACGACCTGATCGCGCTCACGGCGGGGCTCGGCGAGCCCGCGGCCCCGCGCATCGCGCGCAGGCTCGCGGATCTCCTCGCCGGCGAGGGCGCGCCGGCCCATCCGCTGCTCGGGGAGCGGCTGTCGCTCGCGGGAACGACCCGGGTGTACGAGAGCCGGATCGCGGCGGCGCACCCGCTCGCCGCGCAGCATCGGATCGGCGGCGCGGCGGTGCTGCCGGGTGCGGCGAGCCTCGAGCTCGCCGTCGCGGCCGCCTGGGACGACCGGCGCGGGCGCGCGCTCGTCCTGGAGGACGTCGTCTTCGAACGCCCCCTCGTCCTCGCCGAGGGCGAGACGGTGCGGGTGCAGACGCACCTGGAGACGCGGGGCGGCGCGCCGGTGCGCTTCTCGATCCACGCCGAGGCGGCGGGGGAGTGGGTGCGCATCGCCCATGGCGGGATCGCCTTCGCCCCGCCGGGCGAGGCGGCGACCGCGGCGCCGCAGCCGCCGGAGGCCGCCCGGGAGGTCGACCCGCAGGCGCTGCGCGCGCGGCTCGCGCAGGCGGGCATCGCCTACGGGCCGCTGTTCTCCGGGTTGCGCCGCGTCGCGATCGCGGACGGGCTGATCGCGGCGGAGGCGGCGCTCCCGGAGGGCGAGGCGCAGGGCTATCGGATGCATCCGGCGCTTCTCGACGCCGCGCTGCAGAGCTTCGCCGCCGCCGAGGACGCGCAGGCGGGAGCCGCGCGCGGGCTGATGATCCAGAGCCTCGCGCGGCTCGTGGTGCGCCGGGCGCTGCCGCAGGCGGTGCGCGTCGCCGCCGCGATCCGCTCGGAGCCGCAGGAGACGGTCGCGGCCGGCGATCTCGCGCTCTCCGCGCCGGACGGGACGGCGCTGCTCGAGGCGACGGGCCTCATCGCGCGCCCCGCGGCGGCGCCGGCACGGCTGCGGACGGCGCGGCTCGAGCCGCGCCCGATCCCGCCGCCGGCTGCGGAGCCGGGCGGCGGGATCGTCCTCCTCGCCGGCGGCGGGGCGCTCGGGGAGGCGCTCGCCGCGGCGCTGCGGGAGGCGGGGCGTCCGGTCGCGCGCGTCGACGCCTGCGCCGCCGCCCTGCCCGATGCGCTCGCCGCGCTGCCGGGGGAGACCTGGCGCGCGGCGACGCGCCTCGCGCTCCTGCCCGAGGCGGAGACGGCGGCGGATGTCGACCCGGCCGCGCTCGGTCCGCGCCTCGCGACGGCGCCGGACCTGCTGCGGCTCCTGTCGGACCGCGCCGGAGCGGGCCTGCGGACCTGGATCGTCACGAGGGGCGCGCACGACGCGGACGCGGCGACCGAAGCCGTCGGCGAAGCCGCGCTGTGGGGTCTCGGCGCCGTCTGGCGCGCGGAGGAGCCCGGCCTCTGGGGCGGCTCGTGCGATCTCGCGCGGGCCTGCCCGGACGACGCGGCGGCGGCCGCGCTCGCCGCGATTCTGCTCGGGAGCGGCGACGAGGACGCCCTGCGGGTCACCGGCGCGGGACTCGCCGGCCTGCGCCTCGTCGAGTCGCCTCCCCCGGCCGGAGCGCCGCTCGCGATCCGCTCGGACGCCGCCTACCTGGTCACGGGCTGGTCCGGCGGCGTCGGCCGACGGCTCGTCCGCCGGCTGATCGCGGCGGGCGCCGGGCGGGTGGTTCTGCTGGCGCGCACGCCGCCCGAGGCGGCGGGTCTCGCGCCGCTCGCCGCCGCGGCGCGGGCTTCGGGGACGGATCTCGTCGCCCGCGCCGGGGACGTCGCGGATCGGGCGGTCGTCGCCTCCGCCGTGGCCGCGGCCGAGCGGGAGGGCGTCGCCCTGCGCGGGGTGTTCCATGCGGCGGGAGCCCTGGCGGACGGGCTCCTCGCGACGCAGGACGAGCACGGCTTCGCCGCCGCCTGGCGGGCCAAGGTCGCCGGCGCGCTCGCCCTGCACGCGCAGACGCGCGGGCGGGCGCTCGACGCCTTCGTGCTGCTCTCCTCCGCGGCGAGCCTGTTCGGGCCGCCGGGGCAGGGCCCGCACGCCGCGGAGAGCGCCGCGCTCGATCGGCTCGCCGCCTGGCGCCGGGCGCAGGGGCTGCCCGCCACGAGCCTCGGCTTCGGCGCTTTCGCCGGCATCGGCCGCGCCGCGGCGCTCGGCGTCGACGCCCGCCTCGCCGCGGGCGGCCTGACGCCCCTCGACCCCGAGGCGGCCTTCGCCACGATGGAGGCCCTCGCGGCCGCGGACGTCGCGTCCGCCTACCTCGCGCCGGCCGACTGGCGGGCCTGGGCCGCGGCGACGCCGGACGGCGCCCGGCGCGCGCTCTTCCGCGAGGTCCTGGCCGCCGCCTCCTGCGCATCGCGCGCCGCACCGGAGCCCGACGCGGACACGTCCCGCCCCGCCGCGCCGGGCGACGTCGCCGGGGCCCTGCGGGCGAGCGTCGCCGCCGCGCTCCTGTGCGATCCGGCGGCGCTCGACGGGGAGGCGTCGCTCGAGCGCAACGGGCTCGATTCGATCATGATCGTCGAGGTGCGCGAGCGGCTCGGCCGCACGCTCGGCCGCACGTTGCCGCTGATCGACTTCTTCCGGGAGCCGAGCCTCGTACGGCTCGCGGCGCGGATCGCGACGCGGCTCGCCGAGGACGCCGCGGCGTGAGCGTCGACGCGCAAGCCCTCGCGCGCCATCGCCGCGCCTTTCCGGCGCTGGCGCAGGAGGGCGTCTACGCCGATTTCGGGGCGCGCGGCCCGATGGCGCGCGAGGCGATCGCCGCGGTGGGGGACGTGCTGGAGAGCCTTCAGGCGGTGGGCCCGGCCTCGCGCCTCGGCGCGGCCCTCGTCGCGCGGGAGATCGCGGCCCTGCGTGGCGCCCTCGCCGGCCTCGCCGGTGTCGCGCCCGAGCGCGTGGCGCTGGTCGAGAACGTCTCCCACGCCATCGCCGCGGCGGTCTGGGGCGTCGCGTGGCGGCCGGGCGAGCGCCTCGTGATCGGCGCGCACGAGCCGCCCGGGACGCGCCTCGTCGCGCGACAGGCGGCGGCGCGCTTCGGGATCGCCTGCGACGAGGTCGACCCGAACGCCGAGGGCTGGCCCGCCGGCCTCGCCGACGCCCTGCGGCCGCAGACGCGGCTCGTGGTGCTCAGCCACGTCGACTGGGCGACCGGGCGCGTCCTCGACCTCCCCGAGATCGCGCGCGTCGTCCGCGACGGGCCCGCGCCCGAGGCGGCGCTCGCGATCGACGGCGCGCAGGCGCTCGGGGCGATCCCGGTCGCTTTGGGGGACGCCGACGTCGACCTCTACGCCGGCACGGGCCAGAAATGGCTCGGCGGTCCGGACGGCGTCGGCTGCCTGATCCTCGGGCCGGGCCCGGCCCGCCTCGCGCCGAGCCTCGTCGGCTGGCGCGCGGCGGCCTATTCCGAGGCGCAGGAGGACGTCGTCCTCGCCGCCGACGCGAGGCGTTTCGAGAGCGGCACGGGCGCCGTCGCCTCGATGGCGGGCCTGCGCGTCGCCCTGCGCGTCGCCGACGGCTTCGCGCCGCTCCCCGCGCGCGCCGGGCGGATCGCGCGGCTCGGCGCGCGGCTGCGGGCGGGGCTCGCCGGGCTCGGGCCGCGGATCGCGGTTCTCGCCGGCGGTCCGGGCGGGATCGTCTCCCTGCGCGCCGCGGAGCGCGCCCCCGCCGACCTCGCCCGCGCGCTGGAGCGCCGCGGGATCGTGGCCAAGGCGCATGTCCATCCCGCGTGCCTGCGCCTGTGCGTGCACTACCTCACCACGGAGAGCGAGGTCGACGCGCTGGTGGAGGGCGTGGCGGCGTCGGCCTGACGGGTCAGGCGGCGGCGCGCCCGGCGATATGGTCCGTCAGGGCCGCGAGCGAGGGGCAGTCGAACAGCAGCGTCGTCGGCAGGTCGAGCCCGAACGCCGCGCCGAGATCGGCCCGCAGCTCCAGCGCCAGCAGCGAATCGAGGCCGAGATCGGCGAGGGGCAGGTCCGGCTCGAGATCGAAGTGATCCGGCAGCTCCAGCATGGCGAGGCAGCGCCGGCGCACCTCGCCGCGCACGCGCTCGCGCCTCAGCGCCGGCGGCAGGGCGGCGACGTCCAGGGCGGGCGCCGGGGCCGGCGCCGCGCTCTCCGTCGGCGGCCCGGCGGACGAAACCCGCTCGCGGGCGAGCGCGGCGACGAGGGCGCGCTGCGGGGCGGGCAGATGGGCCGCGCAGCGCGACCAGTCGACGTCGGCGACGGCGAGGAAGGCCGGGGCGGCGCCGGCGAGCGCCCGGTCGAGGGCGCTGTCGGTGTCGTCCGGCCCGAGCCCCGCGACGCCGCGCGCGCGCCAGCGCTCGAGCCAGCGGGCGCTCTGGCGCGTCGCCATGCCGAGGCCGGTCCATCCGCCCCAGGCGATGCAGGTGGCGTTCACGCCCTCGCGCCGCGCGGCCTCGGCGAGGGCGGCGAGCGCCGCGTTGCCGGCGGCGTAGTTGGAGAGGCCGGCGGGGTCGAGCAGGTTCGCCACCGACGACGACAGGACGACGTGGTCGAGCGCGCGTCCGGCGAGGCCGCGCAGGAGCGCCGCCGCGCCGACGGCCTTGGGCGCGAGCGCCCGCAGGAAGCGCGGCCAGTCCTGGCCGATGACGAGCGCGTCGTCGAACACGCCCGCCGCGTGGACGATCCCCGCGACGCCCGGCCGCGCGTCCGCGAGGCGCGCGGCGAAGGCCGTGGCGGCATCCGGGTCGGCGAGGTCGACGCGGGCGATCTCGACGTCGACGCCCGCCTCGCGCAGGCGCGCGACCCGCGCGAGCGCTGCGGCGTCCCCGTCGCCGCGCTGGGCGAGGACGAGCCGGCGCGCGCCGCGGGCGACGAGACGCTCGGCGATATCGAGGCCGAGCGCGCCGAGCCCGCCGGCGACGAGGTGGGCGCGCACGGGGTCGACCCGTACGGGCCCGCGCGGCGCCGCCGGCAGACGCACGAGTTCCGGCGTCCACAGCGCGCCGCGCCGGGAGGCGCGGAACGGCGCGTCGCCCGGTCGCGCCAGCGCCTCCGCCACCGCCGCGGCGACGGCGCCCGGCGCCCGGCCGCCGACGTCGAGGGCGAGGAGCGGCCAGTCGGGATGCTCGGCGGCGAGCGCCTCGAGGCTCGCGCGCAAGGCCGCCTGGGCCGGATCGGGCGCGGCGTCCGCGGAGTCGACGGCGAGCGCGCCCGCCGTGAGGGCGAGAAGGCGCGGCGGCCGTCCCTCCCGGCGCGCCAGCGCGCGGGCGGTCTCGAACAGGGCCTGGGCCCGCGGCCGCAGGGCGTCGAGCAGCGCCTGCGGCGGCGCGGCGGCGTCGAGGCGCGGGCCGAGGAGGCGCAGGTCGACGAGCCCGTCGATCGCGCCGCCGAGCCGCTCCGCGCCGCCGCGCACCGCGTCTCGGCCGAGCCGGCCGAGCGCCTGCGCCACCGCCGTCGCGGTCTCCTCGTCGCCGCCGAGCACGAGCCAGCGCTCGCCGGCCGCCGCCGCGGACGCCGGAGCCTCGGTGGCGACGAGAACGGAGAGACCGGCCCGCGCCGAAAGGGCCGGATCTTCCGGCGCGATCGCGACCCGCGGGAGGCCCGCCTCGGCCAGCGCGCCCCGCCAGGTCTCGCGCGCCAGCAGCGGGTGGCCGGGCCGCAGCCGCGTGTCGGCGAAGCCCCACCAGTCCCGGGTGAGGCCGAAGGTGAGATCGACGAGCCGCTGGGGCTGCGTCAGCTCGAGCAGGACGAGGGCGCCGCCTGGCGCGAGGAGCCCGCGGGCGTGGGCGAGCGCCGCCGCGACGTCGGGCGTCGCGTGCAGGACGTTGGCGCAGACGACGAGGTCGAAGCGCCGTGCGGCGAAGCCCTGCCCGGCGGGGTCGCGGGCGATGTCGAGCCGCTCCGTCGAGAAGCCCCGCCAGCCCTCGAAGCGGGCGGCGGCGTGGCGCAGGAGCGTGCGGGAGACGTCGGTCGCGAGGACGCTCGCGCCCGGCCGCTCCAGCAGCGGGCGCAGCGCCGCCGTCGCCCCGCCGGTGCCGGCGCCGATCTCGAGCACGCGCAGGGGCGCGCCGGCGGACCGGCCCGCGAGCACGGCCGAGACCGCCTCGACGAGGAGGACGTTGCCCACCTGCGCGCTGCCCGCCTCCGAGAAGATCGCCGCGGCTGTTCCCGCGTCGCCGTCGGGAAAGATCAGCGTCAGCGGGTCGACGCGCCCGGCGAGGACGTCGGCGAGGCGCGGGCCGCAGCGGGCGAGGAGCGCGAGCTCGTGGCGGGCCTGCGGCAGGGTCGGGATCAGCGCGGCGAGGGCGCCGTCCGGATCGGGATGCGGCGCGCGGCCCGTCGCGCGCCACGCGTCGGGCTCGCGGGCGAGGACGCCGTCCTCTTCCAGCACGCCCGCGAGCCGCTCGAGCAGGCGCCGCGCGGGGGTGTCGAGCCGAAGCCGCGTCGCCAGGGCGTCGACCGGCACGCGCGCGTCCGGCGCGAGCGAGGCCCCGAGCGAAACGAGGGCGCGGGCCGCGTAGGCGGCGCAGGCGGCGTCGATCGTCGGCTCGGCGGCGGCGTAGGCGTCCTGGCCGGCGCGGGCGCTCGCGGCGGCGCAGGCGGCGTCGATGGCGGCGAGGGGCAGGGCGGCGGCGTCGAAGGCCGGCGGCTCCGCGGGCGCGGGACGCCAGGCGAGGCCGTAGGCCTTCGGGTCCGGCGCGGGGGGCGCCGGCTCGCCCGCGGCGGGCGGCGTCGGCGCCGGGGTCTCGACCGGGAGCGGCGGCCACCAGAACGACCGGCGCTCGAAGGCCGTCGTCGGCAGCGGGACGACGGCGCCGCCATCCGGGTCGAAGGGCGCGAGGTCGTCGACGGCGCCTGCCTCGAACAGCTCCGCCGCCGCGAGGGCGAGGGCGCGGGCCGCGGGCACGCCCCGGCGCAGGCCGGCGATCGCCCGCGCCGGTGCGCCGGCGGCGCGCACGCCGTCGCGCACGTCGGAGGTGAGCGCCGCGGAGGGGCCGACCTCGAGGAAGGTCCGCGCCCCGTCCGCCAGCGCGGCGGTCACCGCGCGATCGAAGCGCAGGGTCGCGCAGGCGCCGTCGCGCCAATAGGCGGGGCCGAGATCGCCGAGCGCCAGCGCGCGGCCGCGGACGCTGGAATAGACCGGGATCGTCGGCGCGCGCCAGGCGACGTCCCGCGCGCCGAGCCGGGCGACCATCCGGTCCGCCGCTTCGGCCATGGCCGGATGGTGGAAGGCGTAGGGCACGCCCGCGTCGAGGGCGAGCACGTCGCGGCGCTCGAGACGCTCGGCGAGGCGATCGAGGGCGGCGCGGGGGCCCGACAGGATCACCGTCTCCGGCCCGCAGACCGCGGCCAACGCGCAGGCGCCGCCGGTCTCGGCGATCAGCGCGGGGACGGTGTCGGGCGGCGTGCGCACGGCGAGCATGCCGCCGGCGCCGGGGGGCTCGGCGGCGGCGAGGCCGGTCGCGCGCGTCGCGGCGATGCGCACGGCGTCCGCCTCGTCGAGCATGCCGGCGACGACCATGGCCGCGAGCTCGCCGGCGCTGTAGCCCAGGACGCCCTGCGGGACGAGGCCCTTCGCGCGCAGGAGCGCGGCGAGGCCGAGCTGCACCGCCAGCAGCGCCGGCTGGCCGATCTCGGCGCGGGCCATGGCGGGCGCGTCGGCCTCCTCCAGCGCCGCCGCGACGGACCAGCCGAGACGCGGGGCGAACAGGGCGTCGAGCCGCGCGAGCGTCGCGGCGAAGGCGGGTTCGCGCGCCGCGAGGCCGCGCGCCATGCCCGCCCATTGCGAGCCGTGGCCGGGGAAGACCAGGACCAGGCCCTCGCCGGGGCGGACGCGCGGGCGCGGCTCCTCGGGCGGACGCGCGAGGGCGAGCTGCCGGGCGAGCTCGGCGCGCGTGTCCGCGACGAAGGCGCGGCGATGCGGATGCCGGCTCCTCCGCCGGCAGGCGGTGTGGGCGATGTCGGCGAGCGCGGCGTCGACGAGGGGCGGGGCGTCGAGGGCCGCGCGCAGGTCGGCGATCGCGGTCGCGAGCGCTCCGGGAGAGCGGGCCGAGACGGGCACGATCCGCGGTCCCTCCGGCGGCGGCGCGCGGGGCGGGCGATCCGGCGCGGGACCGAGCACGACGTGGGCGTTGGCGCCGCCCAGGCTGAAGGCGCTCACGCCGGCCCGGTCCGCGGGCCCGAGCGCGTCGCCGGCGCGGGCGAGCGCCAGGGTCTCGGCATGGGCGGCGAGGCCGGGATGCGGCGCGCCGGCGAGGGGATGCGGCGCGAGCCGCCCCTCGGCGAGCGAGAGAGCGGCGCGCAGCAGCCCGGCCGCGCCGGCGGCCGCCTCCAGATGGCCGAAGGCGGCCTTCACCGAGCCGATCCGGCAGGGGGCGCGCCGCCGCGCCGCGCCGGCGAGGGCCTCCGCCGCCGCCTCGATCTCGATGGCGTCGCCGAGCACGGTGCCGGTGCCGTGCGCCTCGAGATAGGCGACGTCCTCGGGCGCGACCCCCGCGTCGGCGCAGGCGGCGCGGATCAGCGCGGCCTGCGCGGCCGGGTTCGGGGCGGTGAGCGCGCTGGCGCGGCCGTCGTGGTTGACGGCGCTGCCGAGGATCACGGCGAGGATCGGGTCGCCGTCGGCCCGCGCCTCGGCGAGGCGCTTGAGCACGAGGACCACGCAGCCCTCGCCGCGCACCGTGCCGTCGGCGTCGGCGGCGAAGGTCTTGCACAGCCCGTCCGCGGCGAAGGGCACCGATTGCGCCGCCGCGGAGGCGACCGCGTCCGAGAGGACGAGGTTGACGCCTCCCGCGAGCGCGAGCGCGCTCTCCCCCTCCCGCAGAGAGCGGCAGGCGAGATGGACCGCGACGAGCGAGGAGGCGCAGGTCGCGTCGATCGCGAGGGAGGGGCCGCGCAGGTCGAGGGCGTGCGAGAGCCGGTTGGCGGCGAAGACGGGGCCGCCGCCGGCCGCGGAATGCACGTCCGCGCCCGCCGCCATGGCCTCGGGCAGCCAGGCGTAGTCGCCCGAGGCGATGCCGAGGAAGACGCCGACGGGCGTCCCGGCGAGCGCCTCGCGCGGCTGCCCGGCGGCGTCGAGGGCGGCGATCGCGGTCTCGAGGAAGAGCCGGTGCTGCGGGTCCGTCCGCATCGCCTCGCGGGGGGAGATGCCGAAGAAGGCGGCGTCGAACAGGTCGATCTCGGCGAGGCGGACGGCGTCGGCCGGGCCGGCCGCGACCGTCGCCGCCGCGGCCGCGGAGAGGCGCGGGCCGAACGCGTCGCGCGTCGACAGCCGGCGGCCGGCGCGCAGCGCCTCCCAGAACAGGCGCGGCGTGTCGCAGCCGCCGGGGAGACGGCAGGCGGCGCCGACGATGGCGACGGGCGCGCTCATTACGCGGCGTCTCCCGCGAGGGCGTCGGCGAGGCGCGCGAGCGTCGGGTGGCGCCAGATCGCCGTCGTGGGGATGACGAGGCCGAGCGCCGCCTCGAGCCGGCTGCGCAGCTCGAGCGCCATCATCGAGGACAGGTTCTCCTCGGCGAAGGGCGCGTCGGCGTCGAGCGTGTCCGGCGCGCGGCCGAGGATGGCGCCGAGCTCGGCGCGCACCACCTCCGCGACGCGCCGGGCGCGCGCGGCCGGATCGAGGCCGGCGAGCCCGGGCGCCGCGACGGCCTCGGCCGGCGCGGGCGCGGGGGCGGCGAGAAGCGGCGGCAGGGCGAGGCTCGGGAAGCGCGCGCGCCAGCGTGCGGGGTCGAAACGGAAGACGGCGAGACGGGTCGGGCCGGGGTCGAGCGGGGCGGCGAGGAGGCGTGCGCCGCGCGCCGCCTCGATCGGGTCCATGCCCATGGCGCGATGCGCCGCTTCCTGCGCGGGGTCCGGCAGGGCGTCCGCCCACGGGCCCCAGTCGACGACCCGCGCCGGCAGCCCGCGCGCGGCGCGGTGCGCGGCGAGGCGGGCGAGCGCCTCGTTGGCGGCGGCGTGGGCGCCCTGTCCCGGCGCGCCGACGAGGGCGGCGGCGGACGAGAACAGCACGAAGCCGTCGAGGTCGCAGCCGCGGGTGGCGGCGTCGAGGGCGAGCGCGCCCGCGATCTTGGGCGCCAGCGCCGCGGCGACGTCCGCCGCCGCGAGCCGGTCGGCGAAGCCGTCGCGGACGCGCCCCGCCATGTGCACGACGCCGCGCAGCGGGCCGTGGGCGCGGACGATCTCGGCGATGGCGGCGTGGACGGACGCGGGGTCCTCGAGATCGAGCCGGTGGAAGGCGACGCGGGCGCCCGCGACCGCGAGCGGGACGCGCGGGGGCGTGCGGGCGGCGACGACGACGTCGCGTACGCCGCGGGCGGCGAGGGCGCGCAGAACCGCCGGAGCGAGCGCGCCGGTTCCTCCGGCGACGAGCCAGGTCCCGTCGGCGCGCAGGCGCGCCGGCGCGGCGGGCGCGCGGCCGGCGGGCTCGAGCCGCGGCGCGAGGAGCCGCCCGGCCCGGATCGCGAGCTCCGGCTCCTCGGCGCGCAGAACCGCGGCGAGGATCGCCTCCGCGTCGGCCTGCGCATCGACGTCGACGCAGCGCGGGGCGATCTCGGGATGCTCGACGGCGAGCGTGCGGTAGAAGCCCCAGAGCGCCGCCGCGACCGGGGCCGGACCGGCGAGGACGGGGGACGCCTCGGTCGCGCCGGGCAGGATGGCGGAGAGGCGCACGGGCGCGCGGTGCGCCGCGAGGGCGCGCAGCAGCGCGGAGCGGGCGAGGAGCGCGGCGCAGGCCTCGGCCGCGGCGTCGCCGGGGGAGGCCCCGTCCGTCTCGGGCCCGGCGAGGTCGAGGCAGTGCGCCGGCTCCGCGCCGAGCGGGGCGAGGGCGGCGCGCCAGGCCGTGGCGTCGGCCGGATCGTCCGGCGTCGCGATGCGCACGGGCCGCGCGCCGGCCTGCGCCAGCCGGGCGGCGAGGGCGTCGGCGAGCGCGTCCGGGCCGCCGAGGAGCGCGAAGACGCCCTCCGGGACGGCCGGCGCCGCGGCGGCCTCCAGCGCCCGCCAGGCCGGGACGTGCAGCCAGGCGCCGTCGTCGTGCGCGTCGCCCGCGACGGCGGCGGCCTCGATCCCGTCCAGGACGAGGAGCGGCGCGCCGTCCGCTCGCAGGATCGCGGCGCGGCCCGGCGCCTCGCGCGCGCGGCTCGCGGCGATGGCGAGGAGCGGCGGCGGCGCCTCCGCGCCGGCGTGGAGGTCGAGCCGGGCGATATGGGTGGGCATGCGCGCCGTCCGCTCGGCCGGATCGGCGGCGAGGGTCTGGAGCGCGGCGTCGAGGAGCGGGAAGGCGTGGGCCGGCCCCGGCGGCGCGCCCGCCCGCGCGTCGGCCTCGGCCGAGGCGCGGGCCTGCGCCTCGAGCCCCGCGCCATGGACGGCGACCCGCTCGATCAGCCGGAAGGCGGGGCCGTAGGCGACGCCGCTTCGGGCCAGGGCCGGGTAGAGGTCGTCCGCCTCGACCACGTCCTCGAGGTCGAGCGGCGGGGGCGGCGGCGCCGGCGGGGCCGTTCGGCGCCCGACGCGCACGCGGCCCGAAGCGGCGCGGCGCCAGACGGGGCTCGGGTCCCCCGGCGCGCCGCCGCGGGCGAGGCGGAAGGAATATCCCTCCGGCGCGGGGGTGAGCGCGAGCTGGAGCGCGACCCCGGCCGCCGGGGACGCGACGATCGCGTCCTCGAAGACGACGTCGGCGAGGCCCGCGATCGGTTCCGGCAGCTCGGACGCCGCGGCCAGGACCATGTCGCAGATCGTCGCCCCGGGCAGGACGACGAGGCCTCCGACGCGGTGGTCGGCCAGGATCGGGTCGGCCTGCGGGTCGAAGACGCCCTCGCGGTACACCGTGCCGTCGCCGAGCGAGGAGGTGAGCCGGCGCCCCAGGAGGCGGGCGATCGCCGCGTCGCGTCCGCTCGCGCCGTCGGCCGGCGCGGCGACGATCGGGGCCGCGGGGGCGCGCTCGACCCAGTGACGCGCGCGCTGCCAGGGATAGGCGGGCAGGCGCAGGGCCGGGACGGGACCGGGGTGCAGCGCCCGCCAATCCGGCTCGAAGCCCGCGACGTGCAGCCGCGCGAGGCTGTCGAGGAAGGCGAGCCGCCCCGCATCCCGCTCCGCGGAGGGAAGGACCGTCACGCCCGCTCCGGCCGCGCGTGCGGCGGCGTCGAGGGGGCCGGCGCTGGCCGGGCGCGGCGCGATGTCGAGGAAGCGGGCGTGCCCCGCCGAAACGAGGCCGGCGAGGACCGGGGCGAGGCGGACGGGGCGCCGCATGTTCTGCGCCCAGTAGCCCGCATCGAGCCGCGTCTCGCCGGCGCGGCCCTCGACGGCGCCGTGGAAGGGGATGCGCGGCGGCGCCGGCGCGAGGTCCGCGAGGGCGGCTTCGAGCGCGGCGGCGGCGGGCTCCATCGACGGCCCGTGCCCGGCGACGCCGCCGGTCGGGACGATCCGCGCCTCGATGCCGCGCGCCGCGAGCGTTTCGCCGCGCGACGCGTGCGTTTCGCCGCGCGCCGCGAGCGTTTCGCAGAGCCCGCGCACGGCGGCGTGCGCGCCGGCCACGAGGCAGGCGCCGGGCGCGGTCTCGGCGGCGAGCCAGATCCGCCCCGCGGCGACGTCGTCGGGAGCGCAGGCGGCGAGGAGCGCCTCGGCCTCGCCGGCGTCGACGGAGAGCTGCGCCATCAGCCCCGGCGAGGGATGCGCCTCGAAGGCGGCGGCGCGGGCGACGGCGATGCGCGTCGCCTGCTCGAGATCGAGCGCGCCGGCGACGTGCGCGGCCGCGATCTCGCCGAGGCTCCAGCCGGCCACCGCCGCCGGGGCGAGCCCGAGCGCCCGCCAGGCGGCGGCGAGGCCCGCCTGCAGGGCGAAGCAGGCCATCACCACGGGCCCGGGCCGCGCCAGCGCGTCCGCGGCCTCCTCCTCCGTCAGCAGCGCGACGAGCGAGCGGCCGGCCACGGGCCCGCTCACCGCCTCGATCCGCGCGAGGGTCTCGGCGACGCCGGGCAGGTCGACGAGGCCGCGGCCCATGCCGGGCGCCTGCCCGCCCTGGCCGGGGAAGATCCAGACGGGAGACGGGGCGTCCGGCGCCGCGCGGCCGCGGCGCGCGCGGATCGGCGTGGCCGCCCCCGTGCGCCGGGCCTCGAGCGCCTGCGCGGCGGCGTCGGCGTCCGGCGCGGCGAGGGCGAGGCGCTCGGGATGGCGCGCGCGCCGGCGCGCGGCGCAGGCGGCGATCGCCGGGAAGGGGAGATCCCGCCCCGGGCCGCGCAGCCAGGCGGCGGTGCGCTCCGCCGCGGCCTCGAGGGCCTCCGGGCTGCGCGCGGAGAGGACGAGGAGGGCGGGGCCGTCGGCGGCCTTCGCCGCGGGCGACGCCGCATGCGGGGCCGGGCCGACGATCGCGTGCGCGTTGGTGCCGCCGATGCCGAAGGAGCTCAGACCGGCGAAGGGCTTGTCCTTCGGCCAGGGGCGGCTTCGGGTGTTGACGTAGAAGGGCGTCTCGGCGAAGGCGATCCGCGGGTTGGTTCGCTCGGCGTGCAGGCTCGGGGGCAGCACGCCGGCGTCGCGGGCGAGGGCGAGCTTGATCAGGCCCGCGATGCCGGCGGCGGTGTCGAGATGGCCGATATTGCCCTTCACCGAGCCGAGCGCCACGTTGCGCGCGCCGCCGGCCTCGGCATAGGCCCGCGTCAAGGCCGCGACCTCGATCGGGTCGCCGAGCGGCGTGCCGGTGCCGTGGCCCTCGACGAGGCCGATCCGCGCCGGCGCGACGCCGGCGGCGGCGAGGGCGGCGGCGATCGTGCGCGCCTGGCCGTCGACCCCGGGCGCCGTGAAGCCGGAGCGCGCCGCCCCGTCGTTGGCGACGCCCGTGCCCTTCACCACGGCGAGGATCGCGTCGCCCTCGGCGACGGCGTCGGACAGCCGGCGCAGGGCGACGAGCCCGCCGCCGGAGGTGAACACGGTCCCGCCGCCCTCCGCGGAATAGGGCCGGCAGACGCCGTCGCGCGATCCGTAGCCGCCTTCCTGCCAGCGATAGCCGAACCGGTGCGGCACCTGCACCGACACGCCCCCCGCGAGCGCGGCGTCGCACTCGCCGAGGAGCAGCGACTGGCAGGCGAGGTGCACCGCCACGAGCGCGCTCGAGCAGGCCGTCTGCACGGTGAGGCTCGGGCCGGTGAGGTGGAGCCGGTAGGAGATGCGCGTCGCGAGATAGTCGCGATCGGTGGCGATCATGCTCTCGACGTAGTCCGGCGTGCCGAACCAGCGCGCGTCGGCCTGCGCGACGTTGAAGAGCAGGTAGTTCGGGTTGCTGCAGCCGGCGAAGACGCCGACCGCCTGGCCCGCGCCGAACGGCAGCCCCGCGTCCTCCAGCGCCTCGACGGCGAGCTCCAGGGCGAGGCGGTGCTGCGGGTCCATGCGCTCCGCCTCGCGGGGCGTGAGCGCGAAGAAGCCGGCGTCGAACAGGTCGATGTGCTCGAGCGGCCCGCCGCGGGCGACATAGGCGGGATCGCCGCGGACGGCCGCGGGCACGCCGTCCGCGCGCAGCTCCGCCGGCGTGAGGTCGCGCAGGCCCGTCCCGCCCTCGAGCACGAGCCGGGCGTAGCGTTCCGGGTCGGGCGCGCCGGGGAAGCGGCAGGCGAGGCCGACGATGGCGATGTCGGCGCGCGGGTCGTGCAGATCCGGGTCAAGCATCGCCTCTCCTCCCGTTGCGGTGCGCCAGCGCCTCCCGTCGGGTCGCCCCGCGCGCCGCGGCCCCGGCGCTCTCCCCGGCCTCCGGCGCGGCCGGCGCGCCGCCGAGATGCGCGACGAGGGCGGCGAGGCTCGGATGCGCGAAGAGGTCGGTCACGGGAAGCGGGTAGCCGGCTTCGAGGAGCCGGGCATGGATGCGCACGAGGTCGACGGAGGTCGCGCCGAGCTCGCGCAGGGGCCGCTCCGGCGGCGGGTCGGCGAGGCCGAGCACGTCGGCGACGGCCGCGCGGACGTCCGCCGCGACGGCGGCGGGCGCGGCGGCGCGCGGGGGCGCGCGCTCCGGCGGCGACCACGCGTCGGCGGCCGGCCGCTCGGCGCCGCCGCGGCTCTCCTCGGCGAGGCGCGCGAGGGCGGAGGCGTCCGGCTTGCCGTTGACGGTGAGGGGCAGGGTCGGCAGCGCGAGCAGGATCGCGGGGACGGCGTGCGGCGGCAGCGTCTCGGCCAGCTCCGCGCGCAGGGCGGCGAGGTCGAGGACGCCGGCCTCGAGGGCGGCGGCGCTGGCGGGCGCGGCCGGATCGGTCCCCAGCAGCAGGGCGTGCGCGAGAACGAGGCCGTCCGGCAGGGCGAGGCCCGAAGCGGCGAGGTCGAGCCCGCCCAGCGGGCACAGCGCGATTGCGGCCTCGGCGGCGGCCTGCGCCGCGAGCTGGCCCATGTAGCCGGCTTCGAGAAGCGCGAGATCGCGCCAGACGGCGCCGTAGGCGTCCTCCAGCGCGCCGCGATCGGCGGCGAGGATCAGCGTCGCGGCGGCGTCGGCGGCCAGCGACCGGTTGCGCTCCGCGTGGCCGGCGGGATCGAGGCGCGCCGGCCCGCCGAGGCGCGCCAGCCGGCCGGCGGCGCGATCGAGCCGGTAGAGCCCGGCGGCGAGGCCGGCGACGCGGTCCTCGCGGACATGGACGAGGGGGATCACCGCGTCGAGGCCGCCGGCCGAGGGATGCAGGTGGCCGGCGCCGCCGTCCCCGCAGGGCTCCTGCGCGCCGTCGGGCGCGGCGCGCGGGCGGAACGCGGAGAGGAGCCGGGCGAGCGCCGCCGCCGGGAGCGCGCGCCGGCCGAAGACGCGGGCGCTGCGGCGCACGCCGTCGCGGGGCGGCCCGGCCGGCCTCGGCACGGCGAGCGTCTCGCGCCGCGCCGCATCCGCGGCTGGCGTCACCGCCGCGGCGAGGACGCGGCCGCCGGCCTGCGTCTCGTGGGCGAAGGCGACCGCGGCGCCGACGCCCTCGCAGCGCCGCAGCGCCGCCTCGACGTCCCCGAGCGCCAGGCGATGGCCCGCGATCTTCACCTCGCGGTCGGCGCGGCCGAGGATCTCGACGAGCCCGCCGGGCCGGATGCGGCCGCGGTCGCCGGATCGGTAGAGCCGCTCGCCGCTCGCGGGATCGGCGACGAAGCGGGCGGCGTCCTGCGGCTCGGGATCGAGGTAGCCCGGCGAGAGCCCGACGCCGGCGATGCACAATTCGCCCGCGACCCAGTCCGGGCATTCGGACAGGTCCGCCCGGCGCACGGAATAGCGCGCGTTGCGCATGGGCCGGCCGTAGGGGACGCTCGGCCAGGCGGGGTCGAGCGGACCCTCGATCGGGTGGCAGACGTCCCACACGCAGGTCTCGGTGGGCCCGCCGAGGGAGACCACCCGCGCCTGCGGCGCCCGTCGGGCGAGCGCCTCCGGCAGCGAAAGCGGGATGAAGTCTCCCGACAGGAACACCCGGCGCAGGCCGGCGAGGGCTTCCGGCTCCGGCCGCGCCGCGAGCAGCATCTCCAGGAAGGCCGGCACGCTGTTCCAGACGCCGACGCCGTGGCGCGCCATCGCCTGCGCCCACGCGCGCGGATCGCCCGGCCCGGCCGCCGCGGCGGGCGGCAGGACGAGCGCGCCGCCGGCGATCGCCATCAGGCCGAACAGGTCGAAGACCGAGAGGTCGTGGTGGAGGGCGGTGAGGGCGAGGCCGCGATCAGAGGGGCCGAGCCCGAAGCGGGCGACCACCTCGTCCATGCGGTTGACCACCGCGGCGTGGCGGATCGGCACCGCCTTGGGCCGCCCGGTCGAGCCGGAGGTGAACAGGACGTAGGCGATCTCGCTGCGCGGGATCTCCGCGCGCGGCGGCGGCCCGGCGCCGTCCACCGGGCAGGCCGCGACCGTGGCGGGGAGCGTCGCCAACGGGGCCGCGGGATCGACGATGGCGTGCCGGCAGCCGGCGCGGGCGAGCATCGCCGCCACGCGCGCGGCGGGGGCGGAGAGATCGCAGGCGCAATAGGGCGCGCCGGCGATCAGCGTGGCGAGGACGGCGACGATCTGGTCGCGGCCCCTCGGCAGGGCGATCGCCACGGGCGTCTCGGCGCCGATCCCCGCCTCCTGCAGCGCGCCCGCGAGCGCGCGGGCGCGATCGTGGAGCGCGGCGAAGGAGAGCGCGCCGTCGGCGTCGAGGAGCGCGGGCGCATCGCCGCGGCGGGCGGCGGTGCGCGCGAACAGCTCCTCGAGCCGCGCCCGCGGGAACGGGCCCGCGGTGTCGTCGAGCGCGCGGCGCGCCGCCCGCTGGTCGGGGGGGAGCGGCAGGGGCCCGCCCCGCTCCCAGGCGGCGTCCGCGCCGGCGAGGTCGCGCAGGAGGCGCTCCAGCGCGCCGAAGGCGGCCTCGATCACGCCATCGGGGAACGCGTCCTCGACCACGTCCCAGCTCAGGGCGAGCGCGCCCTCGACCTCGAGCGCCTGCTGATCGAGGAGCACCTGCGGCGTCTGCGTCACCTCGTGCACGAGGGCGCCGAGCGCCTCGAGCGCGCGATAGCCGGGCGTCCCGAGCGCGCTCGTGTAGACGAAGGGCGCGAGCGCCGTGTCCGTCCCGGCGAGGGCGGCGCGCTCGCGCAGCAGGGTCACGCCCGAGACGGCGCCGTCGGCGAGGCGCTCCCAGAGCCGGTCGCGGTGGCGCGTGGCCCGCGCGTGGAAGGCCACGTCTCCGCCCGTCTCGACGTCGAGCAGGGTGAAGGAGGTGAAGTCCCCGGCGACGCGGTCGATCTCGGGGTGAAGCGGCGGGCGGTTCTGGACCGTGACGTTGAGGAGGAAGCGCGGCGTCTCGCTCCAGGCGCCCAGCACGTCGGCATAGGCGGTCAGCAGCGCGTCCGAGGCGGTGAGGTCGCGCGCGGCGGCGCGGCTCTTGAAGGCGGCCCAGTCCGCCGGCGCGAGCCGCAGGGTCCTGCGCGCGAAGCGCATGGCGAGCGCCGTGTCCGGCGTCTTCCGGGGCAGGGCCGGCGGATCGGGCAGATCGGGCAGGCGCGCCCGCCAGGCGGCGAGGGCGCGGGCGTGCTCGGCCTCGCCGCGGCGCGCGTCGAGGGCGAGGGCGACGTCGCGATAGCCGAGCGTCGGCGGCGCCGGCAGCGCCTCGCCCCGATAGAGCGCCACCCAGTCCCGCGCGACGAGGGCGCTGCCCGCGAGGTCGAGATGGATCGCGTCCTCGCCGTAGAGGAGGCGGGTGGTGCGCGCGTCGAGCCGCACGGCGCGGATCTCGAAGAGCGGCCAGCGCGCGACGTCGTAGACGCGATGCGCCATCCCCTCGCGCAGGGCGGCGAGGCGGGCGGCGCGGGCGTCGGGCGCGGCGCCGCTCAGGTCCTCGACGGCGATCCGGTAGGTCGGCGCCGTGGGCATGATCCGCGCCGTCCCGTCCGGGAGGACGACGGCGCGCATCATGTCGTGGCGGGCGATCGCCGCGTTCCAGGCGGCCTCGAGCCGGGGCAGGTCGAGATCGCGGCAGTCGATCTCGAAATAGCCGTGGATGCCGACGCCGCCGAGGGGGAAGCCGGGGCGGCGGCCGAGCCAGTAGGCCTCCTGGATCTCGGTGAGCGGGAAGGGCGCGAACCGGTTCTGCGGATCGGGGACGATCGCGGGCGCGGGCCGCGCCCCGGCCTCGCGGTCGCGCGCGGCGAGGAGACGCTTGAGCAGCGCGCGGCGGTCCTCGGCGGTGGCGGGGGCGGCGAGGGGCGGCATGTCACGTCTCCGCCGTCTCGGCGAGGACGGCGTCGAGGGCGCGCGCCACCTCCTCGTCGGTGAGCGCGTCGACGTCGCCCGGATCGGCCGGGGCCGTCTCGCCCGCCAGCGCCTGCGCGATGGCGGCGAGGCCGGGGGCGGCGATCAGCCGGCGCGGGGCGACGACGAGGCCGAGATCCTCGGCGAGCTCGTTGCGCAGCTCCAGCACGGCGAGCGAATCGAGGCCGAGCGCGGCGAGGGTTCGCTCGCGGGGGATCTCGGCGGGCGCGAGGCCGGTGCGCCGGGCGACCCGCGCGGCGAGGTCGTCCGCGAGGGCGACGGCGTCGCGCGGCGGCGCGGGCCGGCGGGCGAGGGGAGGCGTCGCCGGCGAGGCGGCCGGCGCGAAGGCGCGCGCGAGGCGCGGCGCGAAGCCGCCGACGACGACGTGCGCCGCCGGCGGCGCGGCCATCAGCCGCCCGAGCCGATCGAGACCCTCGGCGAGGCTCACCGCCTCGTAGGCGCCCGCCTCGTCGCGGCCGGCGGAGGGCGAGCCCGGATAGGACCAGGGCCCGAAGGCGACGGCGAGCGCCGGCAGCCCGGCCCGGCGGCGCGCCTCGGCGATCGCGTCGACCCCGGCGCTGGCGGCGGCGTAGTTCGCCTGGCCCGGCGCGCCGAGCGTGCCGGCCACGGAGGAGAACAGGACGAATCGGTCGAGGGAGCGCGCGCGCGTCGCGGCGTCCAGGACGCGCGCGCCGTCGAGCTTGGCGCTGAGGGCGGTGCGCAGCGAGGCGGGCGTCTGGTCGACCAGAAGCCGGTCGTCGAGGGCGAGCGCGGCGTGGATCACGCCCGCGAGCGGCGGCAGCGTGGCGTCGATCTCCGCGAGGAGCGCGCCGACCTCGGCCGCGTCGGCGGCGTCGACGCGGCGCACGCGGATCCGCTGCGCCAGCGCGCCGGCGGCGGAGAGGTCGACCGTCGCCGGGTCGCGCCGTCCGGCGAGGACGACCGCGTCCGCGCCGCAGCCCGCGAGCCAGGCGCCGAGATGCGGGCCGAGCCCGCCGGTGCCGCCCGTCACGAGCCAGGTCCCGCGCGTGCGGAAGGGTTCGGCGCCGTCGTTCGGAAGCGGGACGGCGGCGAGCTCCGGCGTCAGCCGCCGGCCGTCGCGCAGGGCGGCCTGGGGCGGCGCGGCGGGCCCGGCGGCGAGGGCGAGGAGGGCGTCGAGGCAGGCCGGCGTCGGCGCGCGCGGGAGATCGACGAGGCCGAGCGCGAGCTCGGGATGCTCGTGCAGCGCCGTGCGCACCAGGCCCCAGAGGCTCGCCTGGCCGGCCGCCGGCGCGGGATCGTCGGCGCGTACGAGCTGGGCGCCGCGCGTCACGACGAGGAGCGGCGCGGTTCGGCGCAGGCCCGCCTCGGCGTGCGCGCGGATCAGGTCGAGCACGCCGAGGCACGGCGCATCGGCGTCGTCGCCGTCGCGCGCGTCGAGGGCGCGCAGGTCGAGGATCGGCGCGGCCGCGCGCTCCGCCGGGCTCGCCCGATCGAAGGCGAGAACGCGCGCGCCGCGCGCCGCGGCGCGGGCGGCGAGCGCCGCCGCGCGAGGGCCCTCGCCGGCGACGACGAGGCTGCGGCCGGCGATGTCGGGCGCGCCGTCGCCGGGTTCGCTCGCGGTCCAGGCGATCCGGCGCAGCCACGGAGCGCTCACGGCGAGGCCGGCGGCGCGGCGGAAGACGAGGCCCTCGATCCGGCCCGTCACCGCCCCGGCGGCGTCGAGGAGGACGAGATCGGCCGCGGTCTCGTCGGGCGCGGCGGCCCGCGCGGGGCGGGCGCGGCAGAGGACCGGAGCCGCGCCCGGCACGAGCAAGACCCGCCGCGCGGCCACGGGGACGATCGGCCCGCCGGCGCGCGAGCCCGTGAGCGCGTGGCCGGCGGCGAGGATCGCGGCGTCGAGGAGGGCCGGATGGCGGGCGGGCGCGAGGGCGGCGTCGCCCTCCGCCGGCGCGAGCGCGCCCTCGGCGCCGCCCGCGGCGTCCCGGTTCAGGCGCGCGAGGCGGCGGTAGTCCGGGCCGAGCGCGACGCCCTCCTCCGCCAGCGCCGCGTAGAGCGGCGCGAGGGGGACGTCGTCGCCCGCGCCCGGCTCGGCCCGTGGCGTCTCGGCCCGTGGCGTCTCGGCCCGGGGCGTCTCGGCCCGGGGCGCTTCGCAGGCGGCCGGCCCGGCCGCGATCCGCGCCGTGGCGATGCGCCGCCAGGCCGGCGGGTCGGCGTCGGCGGGCGCGGCGTGGAGGGAGACCGTGTCGCCCGCGACCACCGTCTGCACCCGCATCGGCGCGTCGAGCACGAGCGGCGCTTCCGCCTCGACCGCCTCGAGCCCGCGGGCCGGATCGGGGGCGGCGGCGGCGAGCATCTCGCAGGCCGCCGCGAAGGGCAGGACCACGGATCCGCCGACCCGATGATCGGCGAGCCAAGACGTCTGCGCCGACAGCCGCGCCTCGAAGACGGTCCCCGCGAGCGCGGGCGAGGAGAGGCGCGCGCCGAGAAGCGGACGATCCGGCGACGGGCCGGCCGAGGGCGCGGCAGGCGCTGGAGGGGCGTCCTCCAGCCGGTAGCGGCGCCGCCGCCAGGGATAGGCCGGCAGGCGCAGCGCCGGGACGGGATCGGGATGGAGCGCCCGCCAGTCGGGCGCGAACCCGGCGACATGGAGCCGCGCGAGGCTGTCGAGGAAGGGCAGGCGGCCGGCGCCGCGCTCCGCCGAGGCGAGGACCGCGATCGTGGTCCCCCGCGCGTCGGCCGCGGCCTGGAGCGGGGCGGCGCTCATCGGGCGCGGGGCGCAGTCGACGAAGGTGGCGTGGCCGGCGCCGACGAGGTCGGCGAGGACGGGCGCGAGCCGGACGGGCCGGCGCAGGTTGTCGGCCCAGTAGCGCGCGTCGAGCCGGGTCTCGCCCGCGCGGCCCTCGACGGCGCCGTGGAAGGGGATGCGCGGCGGCGTCGGCGCGAGCCCGGCGAGGGCGGCCTCGAGGGCGGCGGCCGCGGGCGCGACGGCGGGTCCGTGGCTGGCGAAGTCGCCGTTGGGCACGAGCCGCGCCTCGATCCCGCGCGCGGCGCAGGCGTCGAGGAGGCGGCGCATGGGCGCTTCCGCGCCGGCGACGAGGCAGGTTTCGGGCGCGGTCTCGGCGGCGAGCCAGAGCGCGCCGTCGCGGACGGCCCGCGCCTCGCTCCCCGCGAGGAGCGCGCGCGCCGCCTCCGCCGCGAGCGGAAGCTGCGCCATGGCGCCGGGTGCGGGATGGGCCTCGAGCGCGGCCGCCCGCGCCGTGGCGACGCGGGTCGCCTGGTCGAGATCGAGGGCGCCGGCGGCATGGGCGGCGGCGATCTCGCCGAGGCTCCAGCCCACCACGGCGGCCGGGATGAGGCCGAGCGCCCGCCACGCGGCGGCGAGGCCGAGCTGCATGGCGACGCTCGCCATCAGCGCCGGGCCGGGCCTCGCCAGGGCGGGGGCGGCGTCGTCCCGCGTCAGCAGGGCGGCGAGCGGCAGGCCGGCCACGGGTCCGCTCGTCGCCTCGATCTCCGCGAGGGCCTCCGCGAAGCCCGGAAGGTCGACGAGACCGCGCCCCATGCCGGGGCTCTGCGCGCCCTGGCCGGGAAAGACGAGGACCGGCGCCGGCGCGTCGGTCCGGGCCCTGTCGCGGCGCACGCGCGAAGTCGCGGGCGCGCCCGTCGCCCAGGCGGCGAGCGCCTCCGCCGCGGCGGAGGCGTCCGGCGCGGCGAGGGCGAGGCGCTCGGGATGGTGCAGGCGCCGCCGCGCGGCGCAGGCCGCGACCGCCGGCAACGGCAGCGCACGCCCGGGGCCGCGCAGCCAGGCCGCCATGCGGTCCGCGGACGCCGCCAGCGCTTCCGGGTCGCGCGCCGAGAGCACGAGGAGAGCGGGGCCGTCCTGCGCCACGTCGGCCGGCGTCGCCGGCTCCGGCGCGGGGCCGAGGATCGCGTGCGCGTTGGTGCCGCCGATGCCGAAGGAGCTCAGACCGGCGAAGGGCTTGTCCTTCGGCCAGGGCCTCGCCCGCGCGTTGGCGAAGAAGGGCGTGCGCGCGAACCCGATCTCCGGGTTCGGCCGCTCGGCGTGCAGGCTCGGGGGCAGCACGCCGGCGTCGCGGGCGAGGGCGAGCTTGATCAGGCCCGCGATGCCGGCGGCGGTGTCGAGGTGGCCGAGATTGCCCTTCACCGAGCCCAGCGCCACGTTGCGCGCGCCGCCCGCCTCGGCATAGGCCCGCGTCAGCGCCGCGACCTCGATCGGGTCGCCGAGCGGCGTGCCGGTGCCGTGGCCCTCGACGAGGCCGATCCGCGCCGGCGCGACGCCGGCCGCGGCGAGGGCGGCGGCGATCGTGCGCGCCTGGCCGTCGACGCCGGGCGCGGCGAAGCCGGCGCGCGCCGCGCCGTCGTTGGCGATGGCGCTGCCCGCGATCACGGCGAGGACGGCGTCGCCGTCGGCGATGGCGTCGGCGAGCCGGCGCAGCGCGACGAGGCCGCCGCCGGAGCCGAACACGGTGCCGTCGCAATCGGCGGAATAGGGCCGGCAGACGCCGTCGCGCGAGGAATAGCCGCCGGGCTGCCAGAGGTAGCCGGCGTCGTGCGGGACCTGCAGCGCCACGCCCCCGGCGAGCGCCGCGTCGCATTCGCCGAGGATCAGGCTCTGGCAGGCGAGGTGGACCGCGACGAGGGAGGTCGAGCAGGCGGTCTGGACGGTGAGGCTCGGCCCGGTGAGGCCGAGCTTCCAGGACACGCGGGTGGCGAGGTAGTCGCGGTCGGTGGCGACGCGCAGCGCCATGCCCTCCGCGCTCTCCTGGCGCACGCCCGCCCGCAGGCGCGCCAGGTACGCGCTCTCGTTGGCGCCGGCGAAGACGCCGATGCGCAGGGCGTCCCCCGGCGCGAGCCCGGCATGCTCCAGCGCGTCGACGGCGAGCTCCAGCATCAGCCGGTGCTGCGGGTCCATGCGCTCGGCCTCGAAGGGCGACACGCCGAAATAGCCGGCGTCGAAGGTCTCCGCCCCGTCGAGGACGGGGCGCGCCGGGACGTAGTCGCGTCGGCGGGCCAGCGCGGCGTCGCGGGTGGCGGCGAGCGCGTCGGGCGTGAAGCGGCGCACCAGATCGCGGCCCTCGCGCAGCGCCTCCCAGAAGGACTCGGGTCCGTCCGCGCCGGGAAAGCGGCAGGACAGGCCGACGATCGCGACGGCGCGGTCGTCGCCGCGGGTGGCGCGCGGGCGCGGCGCCGGCCGTGTCGCGGCGGCGGGCGCGTGCGCCGCGCACCGGGCGGCGAGGGCGGCCACGCTC
Source organism: Salinarimonas sp. (assembly GCF_040111675.1). NCBI lineage: Bacteria > Pseudomonadati > Pseudomonadota > Alphaproteobacteria > Hyphomicrobiales > Salinarimonadaceae > Salinarimonas > Salinarimonas sp. The sequence goes on from NZ_CP157794.1 coordinate 502,992, forward strand.
GGATGCGCGAAGAGATCGGCGACCGAAAGCGTCGCGCCGGCGTCGCGGGCGAGCCCGTCGCGCAGGCGCAGCAGGTCGAGAGAGGTCAGTCCCGTCTCGAAGAAGGACGCCTCGTCCGGCGCCTCCCGCGCGCCGAGGGCGGTGACGGCCGCGCGGATGCGCGCGCGCCAGGTCTCTCGTGAGGTCTCCCGTGCGCTCTCCGGTGCGCGCTCGGGCGCGGTCTCCGGGGCAGCGAGGGCGGCGCGGTCGAGCTTTCCGTTCGCCGTCAGCGGCGGCGCGTCGCGGAGCGTGAGAGCGGCCGGGATCATCGCCGCCGGCAGGGCGGCGCGCAGGCGCGCCGCGAGGGCGGCTTCGAGGGCGGGGCCGTCGGCCATCGCCTCGGCGCGGACGTGCACGATGACGTCGAGACCCGTCACGCCGCGCCCCTCGCGGCGGGGCGTGACGACGGCCGCGCGCACCGCGGGATGGCTCTGCAGCGCCGCCTCGACCTCGCCGGGCTCGACCCGCTGGCCGAGGATCTTGACCTGCCGGTCCTCCCGGCCGAGCAGCTCGATCAGCCCGCCGGGGCGCATGCGGGCGAGGTCCCCGGTGCGGTAGAGGCGCGCGCCGGTGCGCGGGTGGACGACGAAGCGCTCGCGGGTGCGCTCGGGGTCGCGGTGGTAGCCCTCGGCGAGGCTCGCGCCCCCGATGTAGAGCGGGCCGGGGACCCAATCGGGGCGCGGGAACAGGGCCTCGTCGAGAACCAGCGCGGATTGGCCGCCGAGAGGCCGGCCGTAGGGCACGCTGGGCCAGGCGGGATCCGCCGCCTCGCCGATCTCGTGCCAGACGGACCAGATGCCCGCCTCCGTCGCCCCGCCCAGGGAGACGAGGCGTACCGGCCCCTCCGCCAGCGCCCGAATGCGGGCGGGCAGCGCGCGCGGGATCCAGTCGCCGCTCAGCATGACGACGCGCAGGCTCGCCGGCAGGCGGCCGCCCGCCGCCTCGGCATGGGCGACGAGCGCCTCGAGCACCAGCGGCGCCGAGTTCCAGACCGTGACCGCCTCCTCCCGCATCAGCGCGAGGAGGGCGGCGGGATCGCGCAGGCGCGCCTCGTCGGGCGCGACCAGCGTCGCGCCGGCCCGCAGGGCGCCGAAAATGTCGAAGACCGAGAGGTCGAAGCCCATGGCGGAGACGCCGAGGACGCGATCGTCCTCGCCGAGCGCGATCCGCGCCGCGACGTCGGCGATCGTGCCGAGCGCCGCGCGATGCGCCACGGCGACGCCCTTGGGCGCGCCGGTCGAGCCCGAGGTCGTGATCACGTAGGCGAGCGCCTCGGGGCGCGCGGAGTCCGGCGGGGGGGCGGCCGCGGCGCCGGGCGGGTCCGCCGCCGCGATCGGGATGCGCGCGAGGCCGTCCGGGAGGACGCCGCTCGCGGCGGCGCGAGACGTCGCGAGGCAGGCGCGCAGGCCGGAATCGGCGCACACGCGCGCGATCCGGTCCGCCGGCCAGGCGAGATCGAGGGGGAGGTAGGCCGCCCCGATCCGCGCGAGCGCGATGGCCGCGAGCGGCCCCGCCGCCCCGCGCTCGGCGGCGATCCCGACGAGGTCGCCCGCGCTCACCCTCGCCGCGGCGCAGGCCCGCGCGATCGCGGCCACCCGTGCGGCGAGGCCGGCGCGATCGAGCCGTAGGCCCGGCGCGACGAGGGCGGGACGCGCGGGATCGCGACCGGCATCGTCGAGGCGCGCGGCGAGGGTCTCGCCCGCGCGCGGCGCGCCGGCGATCGGCGGCTCGAGCGCCGGCGCGCCTGCGTGATCGGGGACGGCGCGGGCGTCGAGCGTCGTCCAGTCCGCCTCAGCGAGGCGTTCGAGGAGGTCGCGATAGGCCTCGTGCATGGCCTCCGGGAGGCCCTCCGGAAAGGCGCCCTCGACGACGTCCCAGTTGAAGCGCAGGGCGCCGCCGACGGCCCCGAGATGGTGGTCGATCAGCGTCTGCGGCGTGCGCACGACGCCGCCGCTTCTCGCCTCCGACCAGCCGAGCAGCGTCGCCTCCGGACCGTCGAGATCGAGGCCGAGCAGGCTCGTGAACACGATCGGCTGCAGCCCGCCGGCGGCGAGCCGCGCCGGGCGGGCGGGGTCGTCCGGGTCCTCCGCGAGCGCGGCCCAGAGCGCCCGCTGGACCGCCGCGGCGCGCGTCGCGAAGGAAGCGGGCTCGGCGAGGTCGAGGGGGAGGAGCGCGACGCCGCTCGCGTCGTCGCTGTCGCCGTGGCGGACGGCGCCGGCGCCGAGGCTCGGCAGGTTGAGGGTGAAGCGCGGGACGCGGGCGAAGCGCGCGAGCGTCTCCGCATAGGCGGCGGCCAGCGCCGCCGTCGGCGTCACCCGCGCCGCCGCGGCCTTCGCCTGGAACGCCGCCCAGGCGGCGGGCGCGAGCCGGCCGGAGAGCCGTCGCATGCGCGGCGGAGTCAGCGCGGCGTCGGAGGCGGCGCGGGGCAGGTCCGGCGCTGGGAAGAGCGCCGCGGGGGGCTCGCGCCCGGTGCGGACCGGGGGGCGCGGGGCGGGTGCGGCGTCGGGCGCGGGGTCCGGCGCGGGGTCCGGCGCGGCGATCTCCCGGCCGTCGTAGAGCGCGACGAGGTCGCGGGCGAGCCGGCGCAGGAAGCGCATGTCGCCGAGGATCAGCTCGACGCTCGCGAGGCAGCGCCAGGTCGCCTCGTCCAGGCGTGCGAGCGCGATCTGGAAGAGCGGCCACTCGCCCGCGGGCGGGAGGCTGTCGGCGACGTCGGCGCGCAGCTCCGCGAGCCGCGCCTCCCGGGCCATGGCGTCGAGGCCGCGCAGGTCGGCGACGGCGACGGGAACGCCGGGCGGATCCGCGAGGACGCGGCGGCGTCCGTCGGCGTCGACGACCGTGCGCAGACCCCGATGCCGGGCGACGAGCGCGTCGAGCGCGGCGCGGGCGCGGGCGGGATCGAGGTCGGCGAGGTCGCGCTCGCAGACGATGCGCGCGGCGACGCCGCCGAGCGGCACGTCCGGATCGCGGGCGAAGAGATAGGCGCGCTGAAGCGCGGTGAGCGGCGCGCTCGGCGCGGGCGACGGCTCCGCGGCGGTCGCGTCGTCGTCGGCGCGTCCGAGGGCGGCGGCCAGCGCTTCGGCGCTCGCGCCCCCCTGCAGCAGCGCGAGCGAGAGCGGCCGCCCGAGCCGCGCGGCGAGGGCGTCGACGAGGCGCGCCGCCAGAAGGCTGTCGCCGCCCGCCGCGACGAAATCGTCGCCCGGGCCGAGAGCGGGCGCACCGAGGAGGCGGCGCATCTCGGCGAGGACGAGCGCCTCGATCCCCTCGCCCGGCGCGCTCGCGGGCGCGTCCGCCGCGCCCTGGTCGCCCCGCGGCGGGGGGAGCGCCTTGCGGTCGAGCTTGCCGCTCGCGGTGGTCGGCAGGGCGTCGACGACGGTGAGGAGCGAGGGCCGCAGCGCTCGGGGCGCCGTGCGGTCGAGATGCGACCGGATCGCCGCGAGGGCGGCGGAGCGGTCGCCGCCGGGGGCGAGCACGACATAGCCGACGAGCCGGCGCGAGCCGCGCCCGTCGGGGAAGGCCGCCGTCGCCGCGGCGCGCACGCCCGGGGCGGCGGCGAGGCGCGCATCCGCATCGGCGAGGGCGAGGCGCACGCCGCGGATCTTCACCTCGTCGTCGCGCCGCCCCACGAAGCGCAGGAGCCCGTCCGCGCCGCGCACGGCGATGTCGCCGGTGCGGTAGGCGCGCGCGCCGGGCCGCCCGGGGATCGCCCCGAAGCCGGGGCCGCGCATCGCCTCGTCCGGCGCCGGCGCGCCCTCGACGAGATAGGAGCGCGCGGGGCCGACCCCGCCGATCCAGATCTCGCCCTCCGCGCCGTCCGCGACCGGGCGTCCGCGCGCGTCGAGGAGGGCGACGCTCCGCCCCGCGATGGCGGCGCCGATGGGCGGGCGCTCCGGCCAGGCGGCGGCCGGGCCGTCGAGCGTATGGGCGGTGGCGACGTGGGTCTCGCACGGGCCGTACTGGTTCGACAGCCGGCAGCCGGGCAGCGCGGCGAAGAAGCCGCGCAGGGCGGGCGTGAGATGCAGCGCCTCGCCCGCGACGACCACCTCGGCGAGACGGGTGGGCGCGAGCCCGCGCTCCCGCGCCGCCGCGGCGAGGGCGTGGAGGAGGGTCGGCGTGACGAAGATCCGCTCGACGCCGCGCGAGACGAGCGTCTCGAGCAGCGCCGCCGGGCGCCGGCGCGTCTCGCCGTCGACGAGAACGAGGCAGCCGCCGGCGCCGAGGGTGGCGAACAGCTCCTGATAGGAGACGTCGAAGGCCGGCGCGGCGCAGGCCAGCGTCCGCGCGCCGGGCGCGAGGGCGTCGCGCGCGATCTGCCAGGCGATCAGCGGGGCGATCGCGGCGTGCGGCATCGCCACGCATTTCGGGCGGCCGGTGGAGCCCGAGGTGTGGACGACGTAGGCGAGGCCGGACGCGGGCGGCGCCGGGGCCTCGCCCGGCGCGCTCGGCAGCGGCGCGTCGATCGGAAGCGCCGCCCCGGCCTGGGCGCGGATTTCGGCGCGCACCGCCGCGGGCGTGTCCGGATCGAGCACGAGCGGGGCGCCGCCGGCGCGCAGGACGGCGAGGATCGCCACGATGCGCGCCTGCGGATCGTCGAGGGTGATCGCCACCGGCGCGTCCGGTGCGAGGCCGCGCTCGGCGAGGGCGCGCGCGCCCGCGTTCGCCAGGGATTCGAGCGCGCCGTAGGTCACGACGGTCTCGCCCGCCAGGAGCGCCGGTGCGGCCGGCGCCCGCGCGGCGCAGCGCCGGAAGCCGTCGTCGAGCCTCTCCCCGGCCGCGCCGCCGCTCGCCCCTCGGAAGGCGTTCCCGCCGTCCATTCGCCGCTCTCCGCTCACGCGCGCCGGAGGGCCGGCGCAGGGCTGGAACGTTAGCAGCGGCCTGCGCGCAGCGGCTTATTTGAGATTGCCGCCGGCGGGGAGGTCCGCAATGTCGGAGAAGCGCGGCGCGTCGGGGACGCCTAGCCTCGGCGGCATGAGTGTCGCCCCGTCACCGCGCCGCGCGTGCGACGAGCCGTCTTTCGACCCGTTCGCCCGCGGCTTCGCCGAGAACCCCTACCCGCACTACGCCGCCTGGCGCGCGCGCGGGCCGGTGCAGTGGGGCGTCGCTCCGGACGAGCGGGCGCCCGGCTGCTGGTACGTGCTCGGCCACGCCGAGGCCGCCGCCGCGCTGACCGACGACCGGCTGGTGCTGGAGCCGGCGCGGGTCTACGGCCCCGACGCCCTGCCGCCGCCGGACCCGGCCCACGCCGCCTTCGACGCCATGGTCTCGCGCTGGATGATCTTCCGCGACCCTCCCGACCACACGCGGCTGCGCCGGGCCTTGATGCCCGCCTTCACCGACGCGGCGCTCGCAGCCCTCGCGCCGCAGGTTCAGGCGATCGCGGAGGCGCTCGTCGGCGCGGCCCTGCGGAAGGGGCGCTTCGACCTGATCGCCGACGTGGCCTTTCCGCTTCCCGCCCTGGTCGTCGCCCGCATGCTCGGCCTCGACGAGGCCGACTACCCGCTGATCGCCCGCACCTCGAAGGCGCTGCTCGCCGGCATCGACCTGAAGCGCGACGCGGACGCCGACGCCCTGCGGGCCGCGGCGGCGCGGGCGGCCGAGGAGCTCGAGGCCCATCTGCGCGCGGCGATCGCCCGGCGCCGGGCCGTCGGCGGCGACGACCTTCTGGGGCGTCTCGTCGCCGCGACGGACGGGCGCCCGGACGGCGAGGCCGAGCTCGTGGCCAATTGCGCGCTCGTCCTGTTCGCGGGCCACGAGACGACGGTGAACCTGATCGGCAACGGCATGCTCGCGCTGCTGGATCATCCCGCGGCGCAGGCCCGGCTGCGCGCCGAGCCGGCCTCGTGGCCGCGGGCGATCGAGGAGCTGTCGCGCTTCGATTCCTCCTCGCAGATGACGTTCCGCTTCGTGATGGAGCCGCTGCGGCTCGGCGGCGCGACGCTCTCGCCGGGCGATCCCGTGGGCATCGTCATCGGCGCGGCCAACCGCGATCCCGCGGTGTTCGCCGATCCCGATCGGCTCGACGTCGGGCGCACGCCGAACCCGCACCTCTCCTTCGGCCGCGGGCGGCATTCCTGCCCCGGCGCCGCGCTCGCGCGGATGGAGGCGCTGGCGGCGTTGCGGCTTCTGCTGCAGCATACGACGGCGCTCGCGCGCGACGAGACGCCGGTCGTGCGCGCCGGCTCGACCGGCCTGCGCGGCCTGCGCACGCTCCCGATTCGCGCGCAGGCGAGGCGAGGAGGACGAGGCTCATGACGATCCAGGACGCGAGTGCGCAACTCTACACGCTCGAGGACGAGCTCGGCCGGCTCGAGGCGAAGGTGCGCGCGCTGCGCGCCTCCGTGCGCGGCGAGACGGTCGAGAACCACGTCTTCCGGGGATGGGAGGGCCCGGTCTCCCTCGCCGATCTCTTCGGCGACCGCGAGCGGCTGATCGTGATCCACAACATGGGCGCCGCGTGCCGCTATTGCACGATGTGGGCCGACGGCCTGAACGGGCTCCTGCCGTATCTCGAGAAGAGCGCGGCCGTCGCCATGCTCAACCACGACCCTGTCGCGACGCAGCAGGCGACGAGCCGGCGGAGAGGCTGGCGCTTCCGCATGGCCGACGCGTCGGGGACGGACTTCTTCGCGCGGACGGGCTTCGTCGACCCGAGCGACGGCAGTCTGACCCCGGGGACCTCCACCTTCGTGCGCGGCGAGGACGGCACGATCCGTCGGCACGCGCTCGCCTATTTCGGTCCGCACGACCGGTTCTGCCCGGTCTACAGCTTCCTCGACCTGCTGCCGGAGGACGCCGAGGACGCCTTCTCGCCGTGAGGCGCGCAGGCGCTCAGGCGGCCCGGGCCGACCACCAGCGATATTCCAGCTGACGCGTCTCGAAAGCGCGCAGGTAGAACGCCGTGGTCTCGCGCCAGGCCTCGCGGGCCTCCGGCGCGATCTCCGGATCGGCCGTGCCGGGACCGTCGAGCCAGGCGAGGACGCGGCCGAAGCCGTCGGCCGCCTGGTCCGTCCGGTCGCGCGCCGCGCTCTCCGCGAAGCCGGCCGCGGCGAGGAGATCCCGGAAGCGGGCGCAGTCGAGCAGGCTCGAGAAGCCGTCCTCGGCGTGGGCGGCCGCGAGGACGTCCGGCGCGGTCAGCGGCGTCGCGCCGAGATCCGCGACGAACAGGCCGCCTCCCGGCCGGACGAGGGCGCGCGCGGCCCTCAGGGCGGGAAGGGGATCGGGCAGGAGGCTCAGCGTGTCGAGCAGGAAGACGCAGTCGACGGGCGCCTCGTCCGGCGGGGCGTCCGCGACGTCTCCCGCGCGGAAACGCAGGCGCGCGGCCTCGGGCGCGTCCCCCCGCCGCGCTTCGGCGCGGGCGAGCTGGGCGGCGTTGCGCTCGATCCCGACGACATCGCAGCCGGTCAGCCGCGCGAGGTAGCGGCAGGCCGCGCCCGCCCCGCATCCGAGCTCGAGGGCGCGGGCGCCCGGCCCGAGCCCGGCGCGCCCGGCCATGTCGCGCAGGAAGGGCAGGCCGCCGATGCAGGCGAGCTCCCAGCCCTCGTGGAGCAGGTCGTAGATGGCCTTGCGCCAGACCGGCGCGTCGGCGCCGTCGTAGATCGCCTCCTGCCGGGCGACGGCGTAGCGGGCCCGGTCGGCCTCCGCCGTGCCGCCCATGGGCTCGGGAACGCTCATGCGGCGCGACGGGCGGGCAGGCCCCGTCCGTCCGGCAGGCTCGCCGCGGCGGCGATCACGGGCAGCACCGGCGGGTCGAGCTCGTCGACCGGCCGAAGCGTCGCGATCGGCGTGCCGAGCGGCAGCCGCGCCAGCGGCAGGCAGGGCGAGCGCAGGGCGCGGCTCTGGAGGAGGAGCCGGCGCGGGTCCGGGTCGAAGGGCACCGCGAAGCGCACCGCCTCGTAGCGGCCGCTTCGCACGAGGCTCTCGCACAGCCGCTCCGCCGGCGCGCAGGCGACGAGCTCGGCGAAGGGCGCCCCGGTCCGATAGATCGCCACCGCCTCGAGGACGCCGGTCTCGCTCGCACGGTCGCGCAGCGCGTCCGGATCGAGCCCGCGCAGGCGCTGGCGCAGGTCCGACGGCGTGAGCCCGGTCAGCGCCCGGAACCGGTTGTTGAAGCTGCCGAGGCTTTCGTAGCCGACTTCGTAGCAGACGTGGATGACGCCTTCCTCGGTGGTGAGAAGGAGCCGCTTCGCCTCCGCGAGCCGCAGGCTCGTGAGAAAGCGCATGGGCGTGATCCCGGTCAGGCGCCGGAACAGGCGGATCAGGGTGAACGGGCTGCAGCCGGCGATCTCGGCGAGCGTGCCGAGCGTGTGCCGGTCCGAAAGGTTGGCGCGCATGTGTGCGATCGCGGCGCGCACCAGGTCCTCGGTGCGCGGGACCTGGATCGAGGGCCCGAGCGGCTCGGGCTCGGGGAGACGCTCCGCGCGCGGGAGACGGGCGTCCTGCTGGTCGGTGAGGCTGAGCATCGCGCGGTTCCTCGGGCGGGAGGGCCGGGCGGCGCGCGCCGCCCGGCCCCGCCGATCAGTGCCAGTCGTCGGGACGGATCGGGTCGGGCGCCATGGAGCCGTCGCCGTGATAGTCGAGGCGGCCCTCGGCGTCGCAATGGACCGGCTTCTCGTTGAGCGCGATCTCCCCGGTCCCGGGCAGGCCCTGCAGCTTGCCGAAGAAGGTGCCGAAGAAGATCGTGTTGGCCGGCTCGCCCGTATGCGGGTTGATCCGCGGCGAGATCTGGAAATCGCCGACGCCGAGATTGCCGGCCTTCTTGATCAGCAGCTCGGGCTCGGCGTGGCCGAAGCCGAAGAACAGGCCGCGCACCGATTCGGGCATCGGCTTGTCCTCGACCGCGTAGCGCGCGTGCGTGAAGGTGCGCGCGAGCCGGAAGAAGGTCATCGCGTTGTCGCGATAGACCGGATGCGCGTCGTCGACGTCCTCGACCTTGCCGGAGGCGTAGAACGGCCGCTGCACGGAGGCCCAGTAATTGTGCTCGTGCACCGAGGGCGTGAGCTCGCGCGTCTCGCCGAAGAAGGGGAAGTGCTCGTAGTGCATCGAGCCGTCGGGATGCAGGTTCGAGACCTCCTTCTCGAGCACCAGCCGGTTGGAGAAGCTGCGCGCCCGAATCATCGCCATGGCGTCGCCGAAGATCTCGGTGAACCACAGCGGCGAGATCTGGGTCTCGATCTCGAGCCGGCCGAGCTGGGTGATGGCGCGACACTCGAAGAAGAGCGGCATCGTCACGTCGAAGACCCGGCCCGCCGTGTAGCGCACCGGCCGGTCGGACACGGCGCGGCCCAGGACGTCCGCGGACGCGGCGCCCTGCATCAGGGCGAGCTCCTGCAGCGAGATGCGCGCCCATTCGGCGAGATCGGGATCGCCGAGCGTGCGGTCCTCCGCGAGCCGGCCCAGGAAGGCCTCGATGCGCGCGGGGGCGCGGTCGAGGAGCTTGCGCAGGGCGATCAACGCCGAGATGCGGCCGCGGCCGGGCTCGAGGGCGAGGATGCGGTCCTCGATGAAGTCGATGTCGGGCTTGGCCTTGCGCACCTGCGCCCAGATCTGCTGGTCGGTCTTGACGGCGACGTTGCGCTTGCCGCGCAGCGGCTTGTCGTTGACCAGGATGCGCTGGACGCGCCGCTTGTTGTAGCGCCCGGAGGCGTCCCGGAAGGCGGCGACCGACGCGTCGATCTCGCGCTGGATGGCGGGATCGTAGCTGCCGTGCAGGTGCGCGGGGAACCGGTAATCGTCGAGCGTCCGCAGCATCAGCTCCGCGTAGTCGGAGGTTTCGCTCGGCGCGTGTGCGGGAAGATCTCTGCTCTTGAGCATGACGTGCCTCGTTTCGGCCGTCGCCGGCCTCGATTGGATGAAAGCGGGATGCGGGAAACCGACGCTGGCCACTCGATCGACGGAACCGCCGACGCGCGCGGATCCTCCCGGAACGCGCCGACGAAGCGAGGGCAGGTTGCCGAGCGGCGAACCCGGCGCGGTGCGCTGGAACTCACGGAGCGATCACGGCGACATGCGGCGCGGGTGGCGGCCCATGCCGCGTCCGCCCACGGCGGCGAGCCGTCGCCGCCTCGCGTGCCGCGGCGCAGCAGCCGCCGCGCGCCAGCGGCCCGGAGCCCGGGCTGCTGGCGAGAAAGCGCATACAGGCCAGAGGCTTGCTGCGAAGGCGGTCGTCATCGCGCCGTCGAGGCGGCTGCGGGTGCGCCTCGGCTGCGACAGGTCGCCGGTCGACGCGGCGCGGCGGCTCTCGCATGCTCCGCGACCGGGGTCGCGTCGGTCGCCGGCCCCGCGCAAAATGCGACAAGCGCGCCCTTCGGGTTGCTCCTACAAGGAAATGGGGAAACAGCCGCACTCCACGAGTCGACATCACCGCCGCGGACCGCGTCCCGGCACGATCACGTCACCAGGGGGAGGGGTCGATGGTAGCGACCATTGTCAACGATCTCAGTTCCAAGTTCGAGCCGAGCAACCTGACCGCCTTCGAGCGCTATCAGATTCTCGCGCCGATCCTGACCAAGGCGACCAACGCCTACATGCGGCTGTTCACGCAGCGCCCGACGGCCTCGCGCAATACGCGCGTGCGCGCCTCGCTGAACAAGCTCTTCGCCGACGCGGCGCGCAACACGCCGATGAGCGAGGAGGAGGTGCGGCGCTCCTTCCAGGGCTTCACCACGCTCGGCATGGCCGGGCTGATGTCGCCGATCCCGCTCAGCGCCAAGAAGGTGGCGCGCAGCTTCCAGGGCACCTGGGAGATGCGCCATCGCTTCACCAACGGCGGGCGCACGCCCTCCTCCGGGCCGGGCGGGCACACCAACGCGCGCTCGACCATGTACTACGACCTCACCGACGCGGAGAAATGCCAGGTCACGCAGCTCACCGTGATGTGGACCGAGGAGAACCACTATCCGCGCGACGAGGCCGTGAAGCGCTTCCTCGCCGATCGGCCGGAGAGCGACCAGACCTTCCTGCTCGCGTCGCTGGCCAAGATCCAGCTCAACCAGATCGACGACTACACGGTCGAGTTCACCGACGACGCCGAGATCATCGGCAACCACGGCGACTACCAGAACCGGCCGCGGGTGAAGAATCGCACGATCATGATGCGCTTCGGCGGCTCGGAATCGCTGCTGGGCGTGCCCGACACCCGCTTCGTGCATCCGGACGGGCGCGAGGAGCCGGTGACCGGCACCTTCCTGCTGATGAACGCCCACGGCGCGGGCCCGAGCGCCTTCAGCTGGATCATGTCCGGCCTGCCGCCGATGTTCGGCGACCAGCGCAGCATGGACACGGTCGACACCTACATCAAGATGAGCGAGGACAAGCCGCTCGTCGCCGGCTGGGAGCCGATCGAGTCCTACTACAACCGGCTGCGCGACCCCAACGTGTTCGCGTCCAACGCCGCGCAGCTCTCGGCGCGCAGCCAGGCGCCGCAGCACGGCTTCCATCCGGAGAGCATCGACCGGCTGCGCACCTACAAGCGCGACTACGACTACTGAGCCCCTCGAGCGCCGCTCGGTCGCGCCCTCACCCGGCGCGGCCGATGATCTCGGCGCTGCGCGCCGTCTGCGATGCGCCGCGCGAGCGCCCGCCTACGGCAGCAGCCGCGCGCCGGCGAGCGCGTTCTGCCACGGCTCCGCCGCGAGGCCGAGGCCGACGACGAGCGCCGCGCCGAGCCCGACCGCGAGCGCGCTCCCACGGGACAGGGTCGCGCGCGGGCGCTTCGGCTCGCCGAAGGCCATCGGCGCGACGACGCGCAGGTAATAGGCCAGCGACAGCGCCGTGTTCGCCGCCGCGACCACCGCGAGCCAGGCATGGCCGCCCTCGATCGTCACCAGAAACAGGCCGAGCTTGCCGAAGAAGCCGGCGAGCGGCGGCACGCCCACCAGCGACAGGAAGGCGATCACCAGCGTCGCCCCGACGAGCGGGCGCTCTGAGAGAAGCCCCGCATAATGCGCCCGCTCGGTGAGGCCGCGCAGATGCGCCACCACGGCGAAGGCGGCGAGGTTCGCCGCCGCGTAGGCCAGCAGGAAGCCGATCAGCGCCCCCGTCGCGCCCGCGCCGACGCTGACGACCGCGATCGCCATCAGCGCGTAGCCGGATTGCGAGACGGAGGACCAGCCGATCAGCCGGCGCACGTCCTCCTGTCGGAGCGCCGCGAGATTGCCGAGCGTCATCGTCGCCGCGGCGAGGATCGCGATGAGCGGGCGCAGCGCGTCCCCGTCCGGCGGGAGGAGGTCGACGAGCCGCGCGAGGGCGACCGCCGCGCCGATCTTCGGCGCCACCGTCAGGAAGGCCGCCGCCGGCGCGGGCGCGCCCTCCGCGACGTCGGGGAGCCAGGCGTGGAGCGGCACGGCGGCGAGCTTGAAGGCGAGGCCGGCGACGACGAGGGCGAGGCCGAGCGTGAGCAGCGGCGAGGCGCGGGCGGGGTCGGCGAGCGCCGCGGCGAGGCCCGAGACGCCGCTCTCCCCGGTGAGGCCGAAGACGAGGATCACGCCCAGCACCAGCACCACGTTGGCGAGCGCGCCGACGAGGAAGTACTTCATCCCCGCCTCGACCGAGAGCGGCCAGTCGCGGTGCCAGGCGGCGAGCGTGTAGCCGGTGACGGACGAGAGCAGCACCGCCATGACCAGCTGGAGCAGGTCCGCCGCGCCGGCGAGCGCCATGGCGCCGAGCGCCGCGAAGAGCAGGATCGCGTAATGCTCGCCGTGGCGCTTGTCGCTGGCGAGCCAGGCGGGCGTGAGGAGGACGACGAAGCCCGTCGCGGCGAGGATCGCGAGCCGCGCGGCGACGCTCGCGTCGTCGATCGCCCAGACGCCCTGGAAGGTGAGGCGCTCCGCGCCGATCTGGCGCGAGAGCAGCGCGGCCGAGATCGCGAGCGTCAGGCCGGCGAGAGCGGCGCACCAGCGCTGCGCGCCGAGCGGCGCGAAGGAGGCGAGGAGGACGACCAGCCCCGCGCCGACGACCAGCGCCAGCTCGGGGAAGATGTCGCCGACGGGCATGGCTCACCGCCCCACGATGGCGGAGGCGGCGGGCGCGATCATGGCGATCAGCCAGCGCGGATAGACGCCGATGACGACGACGAGGGCGAGGAGCGCGGCGAGCACCGCCGTCTCCGCGCGCCCGAGATCGGAAAAGCCGCGGCGCGTCTCCGGCAGGGGGCCGAAGAAGAGCTTCTGCACCATGTCGAGGAAGAGCGCCGCCGTGATCAGGATGCCGAGGAGGCCGATGGCGGCGAGCCAGGGGTGCACGGCGAAGGTGCCGGCGAAGATCTGGAACTCGGCGACGAAGCCCGCGAGCCCCGGCAGGCCGAGCGAGGCGAAGGCGGCGAGGATCGTCGCCGCGGTCAGCCGCGGCGCGACGCCCGCGAGCCCGCCATAGGCACCCAGGTCGTAGTCCTGCGTGCGCAGCCAGAACGAGCCGGCGATCAGGAACAAGGCCCCCGTGATCAGGCCGTGCGCCACCATCTCGATCACCGCGCCGGTGAGCGCGATCTCCCGGGCCTCGGGCGCGCCCTGCGCGGCGGCGCCCGCGGCCGCGATGCCGAGCACGGCGTAGCCCATGTGGTTCACCGAGGTGTAGGCGATCCGGCGCTTGAGGTTCTGTTGCGCGAAGGCGACGAGCGCGCCCCACAGGATCGAGACCACCGCGAGGACGCCGATCCACAGCGCCCAGGCCGAGAAGGTCTCGCGCATCATCGAGAGCGGAATGCGCGCGAGGCCGTAGGTCCCCATCTTCAGGAGGACGCCGGCGAGGATGGCGGAGGCGGGCCCCGGCGCGTCGACATGGGCGGGCGGCAGCCAGGTGTGCACGGGAAAGAGCGGCGTCTTGATCCCGAAGCCGACGACGAAGCCGAGAAGGACGAGCCCCGCCGCGAGCGGCGAGGCGCCCGCCAGCGGCTGGGCGGCGATCAGCGCGCGCATGTCGAAGCTCGGCGCGTCGCCGGCGAGCACGAGGCCGAGGATGGCGAGCAGCAGCGCCAGCGAGCCGGCGAGCGTGTAGACGAAGAACTTCAGCGCCGCCGCCTGCGCCTCCCCGTGCCCGAAGCGGCCGATGAGGAAGTACATGCCCACCAGCGACAGGTCGAAGAAGACGTAGAAGACGAGCAGGTCGAGCGTCAGGAACAGGCCGAGCGAGACGCCCTCCAGGAACAGGAGCCAGGCATAGTAGGCCCGGTGGCGTCCCTGCGTGTCGGCCGGCCAGGCGATCGCGGCGACGAACAGGAGCGCGCTCATCAGGGCGAGCGCCAGCGACATGCCGTCGACGCCGACCCGCCAGGCGACGTCGAGCGTCGGCACCCAGGGGACCGCGAGCACGCTCTGGAAGGCGGGCGCCTCGGGGGAGGCGTCGAAGCGCGCCCAGACGACGATCAGCGCGATGAGCGGCAGCGCGGCCGAGACCGTCGCGAGGAGCCGCGCGCGCGCCTTGCCGACGCCGCCCGCGAGGGCGAGCGCGAGGGCGGCGACGAGCGGGGCGAGGATCGCGAAGGTCGGCATGTCAGGCGAGCACCAGGAGAAGGAGGACGAGGACGGCCGCGCCGGCGACGCCGAGCGCGTAATAGTGATGCGACAGGCCCGTGTGCAGCCGCCGGGCGTCGCGTCCGCCGAGGAGGGCGAGGCGGGTCGCGCCGGTGGGCAGCCCGTCGGCGAGCCGCTCGCCGATGCGGTCGGACAGCCCGGCGAAGGCCTGCGCCAGCGCGGCGGTGGCGCGGATGCCGGCGTCGACGACCCGGCCGTCGGCGCGGGCGAGGGCGGCCGCGGCGGCGCGACCGAGACCGGCGATCCCGCGCGGAGCGGCGTCGACGCGCCGCCGGTCCAGGGCGGCCAGCCCGTCGCGCAGGCGGCGCCCGGTTCGTGCCGCGCCACCGGGGATCGCGTCGAGCACGGCGCGGTCGACCCGATCCGCGGCGTCGGCGAGGGCGAGGAAGGGGCGGACCAGCGCGGCGTCGATCAGCGCCGGCAGGCCGAGCCACGCCGCGGCGGCGGCCGGCGCGCCGCGCGTGCCGAGCGCAGGCGTCGTGCGGGCGAGCGCCCGCCCGGCGAGAAGGCCCGCCGCGACGAGGACGAGGGAGAGCGCCGCCTCCCAGGCGGCGCCCCGCGGCAGGTCCGCGCCGAGCGCGGTCGCGAGCGGCTCGTGCGCGCCGGGGAGCCACAGCACGCCGAGGGCGACGGAGGCGAGCGCGAGCGCCCAGGCCGCGGCGACCTCCGTTCGCGACGGCGCCGGGCCCCCTGGCGGGTTCTCCGCCGGGCCGTAGGCGAGGAGGAGGAAACGCGCGCCATAGGCCGCCGAGAGCGCGCCCGCCAGCATCACGGCGCCGGCGAGGAGCGGGTCGGCGTGGCCCGCGGCGGCGACGATCTCCTCCTTGGTCCAGGCCGCGCCGAGCGGCGGGATCGCGGCGAGCGCCGCCGCCCCGATCGCGGCGGCGACGGCGACGCCCGGCAGCGCGCGGCCGAGCCCCATCCGGTCGAGGGCGAAGCTCCCGACCCGCTCACCGGCGGTGCCGGCCGCGAGGAACAGAAGCGCCTTGAAGGCGGCGTGCGCGGCGAGGTGCAGGAGCGCGACCCCGGGATAGCCCGCGCCGACCGCGACCAGCATCAGCCCGAACTGGGCGGAGGTGGAGGCCGCCAGAAGCCTCTTCGCATGGTTCTGCAGCACGGCGACGATCCCGCCCGCGAACGCCGTGACGAGCCCGATCGCGAGCGTCGCCTGCGAGAAGCCGGGCGCCGCGGCGAGGGACGGCTGCAGCCGCGCCAGGATGTACGCCCCCGCGGCGACCATGGTCGCGGCATGGAGGAGGGCCGAGACCGAGGTCGGCCCCGCCATCGCCCGGAACAGCCAGGGCGAGAACGGGACCTGCCCCGCCTTCGCCGCGGCCGAGAGGAGGATTCCGAAGGCGATGAGGGTCAGGGTCGCCTCGTCCAGCGCGGCGAGGTCGGCATAGGCGAACGAGCCCGTCCCGGCAAAGAGCGCGATCGCCGCGAGGATGAGCCCGAGATCGCCCAGCCGCGTCGCGACGAAGGCGTAGAGGCCCGAGGCCGGGTTCTCGGCCTCGCGCCAGTCGTGCCCGATCAACGCCCAGGAGAGCGCGCCGACGATCTCCCAGCCGATCAGCAGCGTGAGGAAGTCCGCCGCGACGACGAGGAGCTCCATGCCGCCGACGAAGACGAGGAGGAGCCCGACGAGCCGCGCGAGCCCGGCTCGCGCCTCGTGGAAGGCCGCGTAGACGACGACGGGGAGCGCGATGGCCGGCACCAGGATCGCGACGAGCGCGGATCCGGGCGTCAGCGCGGCCTCGAGCACGAGCGCGTCGCTCCAGGCCAGGCGCCCGCTCCAGCCCGCCGCCGCGGCGGCGATCGCCAGCGCCAGCGTCGCGCCGAGCGCCGCGCCGGCGCTCCAGGCGAGCGCCGTGCGGCTCTCGAGCCGTACGAGGATCAGCGCGAGGCCGGCGAGGGCCGGCAGGAGGGCGAGGGAGAACGGCATCACTCCTTCAACGTCGTCAGCCCCTCGATCGTGTCCGTCTTGCGGCGTCGATAGACGGCGACGACGAGGGCGAAGCCGAGCGCCATCTCCACCGCCATCACCGCCATGACGATGACGGCGAGGAGCTGCCCCTTCGGCTCCCCGCCGAGCGCGAGGGACCAGAAGCCGACGACCGCGAGGAGCGCGCCGTTGAGCATCAATTCGAGCCCCATCATCAGCATGACGAAGCTCTGCTGGGAGAGCGCGCCGTAGAGCCCGATGCCGACGAGGCCGGCGGCGACGAGGAGGATCGTGGTCAGCGTCATCGCGGGCGGCCTCGATCGTGGTGATGATGGTGATGGTCGCCGCCGCCCTCGTCGGGGCGGCGCCCCGCGGGCTCGCCGCCCGGCTCGAGGCCCGGGGGACGCGCGCCCTCCTGCGCGTCCCCGAAGCGGCCGCGCCGCGACGAGAGGGCGACGGCGCCGATCATGGTGGCGAGCAGGGTCACGCCCGCCGTCTCGAAGATCAGCATCGAGCCGCCGAGCAGCTCGTGGCCGAGATCGGCGACGACGGGCCGGGCGGGGTCGACCGGGTCCGAGGGCAGGTCGCTCGCGAGGATCGCGGCGGCGAGGCCGAGGAAGGCGATCGTTCCGGCGGCGACGGCGAAAAGGTGCTGGTGCACCATGCTCATCGGGTTGAGGCCGGCCGGGTTCATCATGAACGCGACCATGAACAGCGCCATCACCATCATCTCGACGGCCATCATGAAGATCGTCGCGATGCCGAGATACGGCGCGGCCATCAGCAGCATGGCGAGCCCCACGGCGATGAACGAGGTCATCAGGAGGAATGAGGCGCGCACCATCGAGTCGGTGACGAAGACCCGCCAGCCGCTGAGGAGCGCGATCGCCGAGAGGGCGAGGAAGAGGACGTCGTCGAGGGTCACGGCAGGGCCCCCACGCCGGCGATCGCGAGCTGCAGGAAGGCGAGCGGCAGGAGCACGACCCAGATCAGCGTGAGCATCCGCGCCGGCGGCGTGCGCGCGAGAAGCCGCCCGGCGGCGATCAGGATCGCGAGCACGACCAGCATCTTCAGCGCGAGCCAGAGAGGGCCCGGCAGCCAGGGCCCGAGCGGCCCGCCCAGGAAGGCCGCGCTCGCCATGGCGGAGACCGAGACCAGCATGCACAGCCGCGCGAGCCGCCAGACGGCGTAGGCCGGACCTGACGCGTCCGCCGAGGTGCCGCCGGCGAGATCGGCCGGATCGGCGTAGTCGAACGGGCCGCGCAGCGAGAGCGTGAGGCCGAGCATCAGGAACAGCACGAGCCCGAGCGGCTGGCGCACGACGTTCCAGACGTCCTCCTGCGCGCGCACCACCTCGATCACCGAAAGGCTCTGCGCCGGCAGCGCGACGCCGATGAGGACGAACATGGACAGCAGCATGGCGGGCAGGCCGATCGCGACGTAGCGATAGGCGCCGATCAGCGGCAGCGGCGCGTTGGCGGACCAGCCGTGGAGGAAGACGACGACGATCGTGAGCGCCTCGCAGGCGCCCCAGAGCACGATGCCGGTCTCGATCTCGACGACGGCGACGCCCTCCGCGAGGGGGACGACGCTCATCCCGATCGCCGCCAGCGCCAGGTAGGCCGCGGGCGCGAGCGCCGCGCCGACGGCGTCGGGGCGCTCGGTCGCGATGCGCTGGCGGGCGAGCTGCGCCGCCGCGGCGCGGAAGGGCGCGGCCGCCTCGCCCGAAAGCGGCCGGCCGGCGGCGAGGGCGTAGGCGAGGCGGTCGAGCACGGCGGCCGCCGCCGCGCCGGCGAGGAGGAGGGCGAACAGGCCGAGGATCGCGAGGACGGGGATCATGCCGCCGTCTCCTCCTCGTCGAGCGCGTCGTCGTCGCGCGGCGCGCGCGGGCACAGGCGGATCAGAGCCGCCGGGTCGAAGCTCGCCGCGACGAGGGTCGCCTCGTGCCATTCGAGGCCGGGCAGCAGATCGACGAGCCGCGCGTCGACGACCTCCGGCCCGGGGGCGGGCGGCGCGCCGGCCGCTTCGGCGCACCAGGCGGCGAGGCGGTCGCGCACGTCGCGGCCCCCGAGCGTTCCGAGCCCCGGCGGGATCGCGGCGAGGACGCCGTGGCGCGCGAGCCGGCGGGCGAGGGCGTCGCCGCTGCGCCCGGCGAGCGCCTCGCGCACGAGCCGCTCGGCCACGGCGTCGAGCCCCATGAGCCGGACCAGCCGCGCGATCCGCAGCCGCGCCGCCGCCGGGCCGGCGGGCTCGGCCTGGCGGTGAGGCGGGCGGCGCACCGCGGCAGACTGGATCACATCGCCCTGGAGCGTCGTCTCCAGCACGAGGCCCGGCGGCAGGCTCGGCAGGAACGGGCCGAGCGGGGCCGTGTAGGCGTCGAGCATCAGCCCGTCGCGCAGGTCCTCGTCGGTCATGGGCATCGGCCGGCCGTAGGGCGTGCCGCCCATCATGCCCTCGCCGCCCTGGCCCCAGTCGCCGCGGCCGCGCCAGGGGTTGGGCGGCTCGTCCGGCAGGAGGTCGGGCTCGCTCGCGCGGCGGCCGGCGACGAGATCGCGATGGAGCGCCACGAGCGCCGGCGTCGGATCGTCGCCGGCGGCGACGGTCTCCGGCGCGCGTCCGCCCGGCGCGATCGGCGCGGCGTCGCCCCAGGCGAGCGTCGCGCGGGGATGCGGCAGCTGGTCGTGCAGGCGGGCGAGGTCGGGGCCGTCCTCCGCGCGCAGCGCGCCGACGACGACGAGCGCAGCCGCCTGCCGCGGGCTCTGCGCCCGCTGCAGGTCGCCCGACAGGAACAGCCGCTCGGCGCGGGCGAGCCCGTCGCGGCCGATGGCGGGGAAGATCGGGACCGGCGCGGCGCCGGCGAGGCGCGCGAGGAGGCTCATTGCCAGCGAAAGGCGCCCTCGCGCCAGCCGTAGACGATTCCGAGCGCGAGGATGGCGAGGAACATCCCCATCTCGACCATCGCCGTCATGCCCTCGGCGACGTACACGACCGCCCAGGGGTACATGAACATCATCTCCATCTCGAAGGCGATGAAGAGCAGCGTCATCGGATAGGTGCGCAGGTGGAAGCGCTGCCAGGCGTGGGTCTGCGGCGCGCCGCCGCCGAGGAACGGCGTCGCCTGCGGCGCGCTCACCGCGCGCGCCTGGCGCTCGACGAGCGCCGCCGCCCCGGCGAGCGCCGCGGCGAGGAGGCCGACGACGAGAATGGCGACGAGATCGCGCACGGTCGCTCCCACCCGATCCCCGGAGCGCTCTACCGACCCGACGGGATCGGGACGGGCGCACCCGGGGCTGTCCCCAGAGCCTCGTCTCCTCCGCCGACCGGATTCCCGTCGGCGGGACGACGCTCTCGCGGGAGGCGAACGTGAGAGGAGGCCGGCCCGTTCCCGAGGGGCCGGGCGGCGCGGGGCCGATCAGACGTGCTGGCCGCCGTTGATGTGCAGCTCCGCGCCGTTCACGTAGGAGGACGCGTCGGTGCACAGGAAGTAGATGGCCTTGGCCACCTCGTCGGGGGTGCCGAGCCGGCGCATGGGGATCTGCTCGACGATCTTCTCGGTGCCGGGCGAGAGGATCGAGGTGTCGATCTCGCCCGGCGAGATGGCGTTCACGCGCACCCCGAGCGGGCCGAAATCGCCGGCGAGCTCGCGGGTGAGCGCGGCGAGCGCGGCCTTGGAGGTGGCGTAGGCGGCGCCGGCGAAGGGGTGGACGTTCGAGCCGGCGATCGAGGTGACGTTGACGACCGAGCCCTTGGCCTCGGCGAGCTCGGCCTTGAGGCCCTGCGCCAGCAGCACGGTGGCGAACAGGTTCACCTGGAAGACGTGAGCCCAGGTGTCGTAGGGCGTGTCGAGGGCGGAGAGGCGCGCGCCGCCGGGGCCCTTGGGCGAGATGCCGGCATTGTTGACGAGCGCGTGCAGCATCGAGCCCTCGGCCTCGAGCCGCGTGCGCACGTCGGCGATGGCGCGCATCGTGTCCTCGGCGCTGGAGAGATCGACCTGGAGGTGGTCCTCGGGGCCCATCTCCCAGGGGCAGTTCTCCGGGAAGGCGTGGCGCGACGCCGTGATGACGCGCCAGCCGGCGGCGGAGAAGCGCTTGACCGTGGCATGGCCGATGCCGCGGCTGGCGCCGGTCAGCAGCATGACCCGGCGCGGGGCGTTCGAAAGGCGGGTCTGGGGCACGGGAGCCTCGTCGAAAATCGGGCGGAAATCACCCTAGCATGGAACGCGGCCGAATCTAGAGTGGATGCACGTATGCATAGAAGACGCCGCGGGGACGTCGTTCGCGTTCTCGGCAATGAGCGTTGTGCATTGTCGAAGAGCCTTCGTATTCATGCATCGGCGGGCCGCTTCGAACGGCGTCAGCGCTCCGCCGCCGCGCGGGCGAGCCGGTCGCGGATCGCCTCGCCGAGCCCGTCGGCGGGGATCGGCGCGACGGCGATGGTCTCGACGCCCGCGGCGTCGAGGCGGCGCAGGAACGAGAACAGGCGGGCGGCGGCCTCGGCCAGGTCGCCGCGCTCGCTGAGATTGAGCCGGGCCGCGGCGGTCTCGACGCCGGCCGGCGGCGTCGGGCCGAACAGCAGGGCCGCCTCGCCGGGACGGATCGCCGCGACGTCGAGGCGCACGCGCGCGGCGGGCGCGTAGTGCGAGGCGAGCATGCCGGGCGCCTGGATGCCGGGGCCGGCGCCCTCGAGCGAACGCCCCAGCACGCGTTCCAGCGCCGCGCGCGGCACGCCGCCCGGCCGCAGCAGCCGCGGCGCGCCGCCGGTGCAGGCGACGATGGTCGATTCCACACCGACCTCGGTCTCGCCCCC
This sequence comes from Salinarimonas sp., assembly GCF_040111675.1. Lineage (NCBI taxonomy): Bacteria > Pseudomonadati > Pseudomonadota > Alphaproteobacteria > Hyphomicrobiales > Salinarimonadaceae > Salinarimonas > Salinarimonas sp. The sequence continues at coordinate 524,304 of NZ_CP157794.1, forward strand.
GTCCAGGACCGCGGCGATGCGTCCGTCGAGATCGGCGAGGACGTGCTCGGCCGCCGTGGGGCTCACCCTGCCGGACCGGTTCGCCGAGGGCGCCACGATCGGGCGCGCCGCCGCGGCGAGAAGGCGCTCGGCCAGCGGATGCGCCGGCACGCGCAGGGCGACCGTCTCCAGCCCGGCGCGGGCGACGTCGCAGACCCGCCCCTCCGTCGCGCGCGGGACGACGAGGGTCAGCGGACCGGGCCAGAAGGCCTGCGCCAGGGCGCGCGCCGCCTCGTCGAAGACGCCCTCGCGCATCGCCGACGCCGCATCCGGCACGTGCGCGATCAGAGGGTTGAAGCGCGGGCGCTCCTTCGCCGCGTAGATGCGCACCACCGCCTCCGGATCGGTCGCGTCCGCCCCGAGGCCGTAGACGGTCTCGGTCGGGAAGGCGACGACCCGCCCCGCGCGCAGCAGGGCGGCGGCGCGGTCGAGGTCGGCGGGGGCGAGGCGCAGGGTCTCGGTCATGGTCTTCGTCTCGGTCCGAGCCTCGGCGGCTCCGATGAGGTCGCCGGCTCCTTAGCACAGGCGACGGGCCGTGCTCGCGAAAATGCGCGCCTTTCCGAACGGGCGGGCTATCGTCGCATCGTGAAGGCGGCCTCGGCCGCGCGGAGAACCGTCGGCACTTGCACGCGTTGACGGCGCGCCCTTACGTGCGCATATCATGATACGTTCATACACAAACCGAGGAGCCCCCCCCAATGCGCCTCCCGCACTCGCCTTCCCGCGGCCCCGGCAGCCCCGACGTCCAGCCCTTCTACGACGCGGCCACCGGCTCGCTGCAATACGTCGTCTCCTGCCCGCAGACGAGGACGGCGGCGATCGTCGATCCCGTGCTCGAGCTCGATCCGCGGGCGGCGGCGACCCGCACCGCGCTCGCCGACGACATCCTGGCCTATGTCGACGAGACGGGTCTCTCCCTCGCCTGGATCCTCGACACCCATCCGCACGCCGATCACCTTTCGGCGGCGGCCTATCTCAAGGAGCGCACCGGCGCGCCGATCGCCATCGGCGAGCGGGTCAAGCGCGTGCAGGAGATCTGGCGCGACCTCTACGCCATGGACGGCTTCCCCGCCGACGGCTCGCAATGGGACCGGCTCTTCGCCGACGGGGACACCTTCGAGATCGGCGCGCTGAAAGGGCGGGTGATGCTCTCGACCGGGCATACGGTCGCCTCGATCACCTATGTCGTCGGCGACGCCGCCTTCGTGCACGATACGCTGATGATGCCCGATTCCGGCTCGTCGCGCGCCGACTTCCCCGGCGGGGACGCGGGCGAGCTCTACGATTCGATCATGGCGATCCTGGCCTTGCCGGACGACACGCGGCTCTTCGTCGGCCACGACTACCAGCCCGGCGGGCGCGACCCGGCAGGCGAGGCGACGGTGGCCGAGCACAAGGCCGCGAACAAGCATTTCGCCGGCAATCCGTCGAAGGCCGAGTTCGTGCGCATCCGCTCCGAGCGCGACGCCACCCTGCCGCTGCCGGACCGGATGCTCATGGCGCTGCAGGTCAACATGAACGGCATGCGCCTGCCCGAGCCCGACGCGAAGGGCCGGCGCGTCCTGCGCATCCCCCTCGACCGCTTCCCGTTCCACGGCTGAGACGTCAGGCGTAGACGGCCACCCGGGCGAGCGCGAGGTCGGCCTCGAAGGCGCGGCCGATGGCGACGAGGCCGAGGCGGCGCGCCCGCGTCAGGTCGAGGGGCGCGTCGATCCGATGCGGGCGGAACTCGGCGAAGGGCAGGCGCAGGCGCCGCCAGCCCGGCTCGGCGCGGAAGACGGCGCGCCAGCTCTGCCACGGGCGCGCGACGTCGGCCGTGCGCAGATGCGCGCCGTATTCCTCGCCCGCGCCCAGCACGTCGAGCTCCAGCCCGGCGTAGGCGGAGAGGTCGACCGTCCCGCCGTCCTCGGCGAGATCCCGGGCGATCTGCACGAAGCCCCCCTCGTTCTCCAGGCTGACGCGCCCGCGCATGCGCAGGGCGCGTCGGCCGGCCACCGTCTCGATCCGGGCCGTCCCCTCCGAGACGCCGCCCATGACCGGGTCCGAGATCAGCCGCCAGCCGCGGCCCTCGCTCTCGGCGAAATCGTCGAGGATCATCGAACGCTCCCTGTCGTGCCCGGCCGATCGATCCGAAATGGAACGGATCGGGCCGCCTTCTCGCCGTTTCGGAGAGGTGCGGCGGTGAATTCCGCAAGGTTTTCCTGCTTTCTTCGCGCAAGAAACATGAACGCACTCGGCTCCCCGCGCATCCCCGCCGGCGGGGCGAACGGAGCTTCGCACGCATGATCGCATCTCTCGCACGGCTGCGCGCCCTCGCGACAGCCGTTCTCGTTCTGCTCGCCGCGTCCGCCGCGCCGGCCGGGGCCGCGGGGCTCGAGCTCGTCTGGATCGACCGCAGCGGAGCCGAGCAGGCGCGCCGTACCCTCTCCACCGACGAGGCGGAGGCGCTCGGCGCCGTCGAGATCGCCACGTCGACGCCCTGGACGCAAGGGGTGGTGCGCTTCTCCGGCCCGACGCTGGCCGCGCTCGCGGCGCTCGAGGGCGGCGAGGTGGTGGAGGCGCGGCTCCAGGCGCTCAACGACTATTCGATCGACGTCCCCGCGGAAGACTGGGCCGCCTACGACGTCGTCCTGGCCTCCCGCGCCGACGGCGCGCGCATGCGGGTGCGCGACCGCGGCCCGTTCTGGCTGGTGTACCCGCTCGATTCCGACCCGGCCCTGCAGACGCAGCGCTACCACGCCCGCATGATCTGGCAGGTGCGGCGCATCGCCTTCGTGGTGGACGGGCCGTGAGCGTCGGACGCGTGCGTCGTCCCGGGCGCCTCGCCCTCGTCGTCGCGCTGATCGCGGCCTGCGGCTTCTTCATCGCCGCGACCGCGGCGGTCTACGTGCGCCAGATCGAGCAGAAGGCGCTCCTCACCGAGACGATCCGCGCCTCGGGCTGGACCGCCTACCAGGCGCAGCTCGAGCACGTGAAGAGCCTGGGCGTCCTCGACCTCGCGCTCGAGGCGCCCTCGGCCGCGCGCCTGGGAGAGCTGTCGCTGCGCCTCGAGATCCTGCTCTCGCGCGCGCCGCTGATCACGCATTCGGACGAGGGCGACTTCCTGAGCCAGCTGCCCGGCGTGCCGGAGATGGCCCGGCGGCTCGAGGTCGAGGTGGAGGCCGTCCTCGACGAGCTCTACGCTCTCGACGCCGACGATCCGGCGATCGGCGTGCGGCTGACGGACTGGCGCGCGCGGCTGGAGCCGTTCGGGGTCGACCTGCAGCGCATGCTCCAGCAGACGATCGCCTACAACGAGCGGCTCTATCGCCGGGAGGGCGAGCTGCGCGAGGCGGCGGCGTTCCTGCCGCTCGGCTCCCTCGTCGCCTCCGGCGCGGTGCTGGTGCTGATGCTGCTCCTGCAGGTGAGCCGGGCCGAGCGCGGGCTCGAGCAGATGCGCGTGGCCCGCGCCGAGGCGGCGGAGAACGAGGCGAGCCTGCGCCGCATCGTCGAGGCGGCGCCCGTCGCCTTCGTCGTCGCGGACCCGCATACAGACGCGGTGGTCTTCATCAATCGCAGCGCCGCCGAGCTGATCGAGGCCGATCCGCGCGCCAGCGCCTGGCGGGCGGCCGTCGGCCAGTGCCGCCGCGCCGTCGCGGCCCGGGCCTTCGTGCAGGCGGGCGTGCGCGAGGCCTTCGTGCCGGCGACGCTGCGCCATCCCGGCGGCGGGCTGATCAGCTGCAACGTCATGCAGAGCCGCGTCGTCTGGAACGGGCGCGAGCAGACCCTCTACGCGCTGGTCGAGACGACGCGCAGCCGCAACGCGGAGCGCCAGGCGCTCCAGGCCTCGACCCTCGCGGCCATCGGCGAGATGGCGGCGGCGATCGTGCACGAGATCAACCAGCCGCTGGCCACGATGAAGATGGCCTCCTCCAACGCGCTGGCGCTCATCGACGAGGGCGCGGAGCCGGCGCGGGTGCGCGCGAAGCTCGCGCGCATCGACGCGCAGGTCGACCGGGCGCGACGCATCACCGAGCAGATCCGCCGCCTCGTGCGGCGCGACGCGGAGCGGCCGCGCACGCCGTTCTCGCCGCAGGAGGCGATCGAGCTCGCCGCCGGCGCGGTGGCGGAGCAGTTCCAGCAGGCGGAGGTGCCGCTCGCCCTCTCCATCGAGGCGGCGCGCGGCCTGTCGGTCGCCGGCGACCAGACGCTGTTCGAGCAGGTGATCGTCAATCTCCTCGTCAACGCCTGCGACGCCTTCGGCCCGCCGGAGACGCGCGCGCCCGCCGCGCCGGCGCCGTGCGTGCGCATCGCGGCCGAGGTCGCGGACGGCTGGCTGCGCATCGTCGTCGCCGACAATGCCGGCGGCCTCGCCCCGGAGATCGCCGAGCGCCCGTTCGACGCCTTCGTCACCACCAAGGCGCCGGGCGAGGGAACCGGGCTCGGCCTGGCGCTGGCGCGCAAGATCGTCGTCGACATGGGCGGACGGATCGCGCACGCCGACATCGACGGCGGCGCGCGCTTCGAGGTGGCGGCGCCGATCCTGGCCTCGGGCGCCGACGCGCGCGACGCCGCATGAGGAGGGCGCGCGCGTGATTCTGGTCGTCGACGACGAAGCCGACCTTCTCGAGGAGATCCTGGAGCTGCTCGAGCGCCGGGGCCTTCCCGCGATCGGCGAGAGCGACCCGCGCCGCGCGCTGGAGCTGCTGGCGCGGCGGCCGGAGATCGACCGCATCCTGACGGACTGGCGCATGCCCGGGCTCGACGGCCTCGCGCTGATGCGTGCGGCCCGCTGCGACCCGTGCGCCCGGCGCGACCGCATCTTCGTGGTGATGACCGGCCACGAGGGCGAGGCGGGCGCGGCGCACGCGCTGGACGCGGGCGCGACCGCCGTGCTGCGCAAGCCGTTCCCGGAAGCGGAGCTCATCGCGGCGCTCGCCCTCGGCGCGCGCCGGACGTGACGCAACCATATCTTGAGGATCGCCGCCTACGCTGCTCGCCCGGCTGCGGCGACCGAGCGACGAAGCGACGAGGGTGGGGGATGCCATGACGGGCGATCAGGCGACGATTACGGCGTTGCTCGTCGACGACGACGCCGATTTCCTGGAGGAGCTGGCCGACGGCCTCGGCCGGCTCGGCGTCGTCTGCGTGTGCGCGGGCGACGCGGCGCAGGCGCTCGCCGCGGTGGAGCGCGACCCGGCCATCGACGTCGCCGTGGTGGATGTCGGCCTGCCGCGGATCGATGGGCTCGAGCTCCTGCGCAAGCTGCGCAACCGGCGCCGAGAGCGCCCGCTGCCGACGGTCGTCCTCACCGGCGAGGCGACGTTGGAGCGCGCGGTCGCCGCCCTGCGCGTCGAGGCCGTGGATTTCCTGCAGAAGCCGGTGGACGCCAACGAGATCGCGGCCGCGCTGCGCGTCGCGGCGGCGCGCCGCGACGACGCGGGAGCGTCGGCCCCCGTCGCGGAGCCCGCGCGCGCCACCCCCGGCGACCGTCTCGCCACGGTGCTGGCCATCCGCAAGGAGCGCAAGCGCATCTTCGGGCCGGACCTGTTCGAGGACCCGGTCTGGGAAATGCTGCTCGATCTCGCCAACGCCGCGTCGCGCGGGCAGGAGGTGCCGGTGACGAGCCTGTGCCTGATCTCGGGCGTCTCGACCACGACCGCCTTGCGCCGGCTCGACGACATGGCCGCCGCCGGCCTGATCGAGCGCCGCCGCGACCCCGGCGACGGCCGCCGGGTGCTGGTGCGCCTGACGCAGGAGGGGCGGGCGAAGGTGGGCCGCTATCTGGAGACGCTGGATCGGACGATGGGGTGAAGCCCGGCGGCGGCGAACGGCGTTTCCGGGTCTCTGGCGTCCGGGCTGCGTGACGAGGAGCGCGACGGGATTCCCCCTCTCCCCGATGGAGAGGGGAGGTCGCCCGCCCCTCACGCCTCGCTGCGCGCGATCACCCCCACCGGGCAGGACACGCCGGTGCCGCCCAGGCCGCAATAGCCGCCCGGGTTCTTGGCGAGATATTGCTGGTGGTAGTCCTCGGCGAAGTAGAACGGTCCCGCCTCGCGGATCTCGGTGGTCACCGTCGGGAAGCCCTTCTCCTGCAGAGCCGCGTGGTAGACGGCGCGGGCCGCTTCGGCGGCCGTCCGCTGCGCCTCGTCGAAGACGTAGACGCCGGAGCGGTACTGGGTGCCGACGTCGTTGCCCTGGCGCATGCCCTGGGTCGGGTCGTGGCTCTCGAAGAAGGTCTTCAGCAGGCGCTCGTAGGAGATCTCGTTCGGGTCGTAGACCACGAGCACGACCTCGTTGTGGCCGGTCATGCCGGAGCAGACCTCCTCGTAGGTCGGGTTCGGCGTGTGGCCGGCGGCGTAGCCCACGGCGGTGACCCAGACGCCCGGCAGCGTCCAGAAGGCCCGCTCGGCGCCCCAGAAGCAGCCGAGCCCGAAGACGGCCTGCCGCATCCCGTCGGGGTAGGGGCCCTGCAGCGGCCGGCCGGAGACATAGTGACGCTCGGCGGTGGGGATCGGGGCGTCTCGGCCGGGCAGGGCCTCGGCCGGGGTCGGGATCGTGGTCTTCTTGCGCATGAAGAACATGGGGCGCGCCTCCTGTCGGCTGTCGCCACCGATATGGGGCCGCGCCCCCGCCCGGTCGAGGGCCGGCGGCCTCACCGCTCCGTGAGGTAGCCGACGGGCTCGGGGCGCTTCTGCGACAGCCAGAGCAGGATCGCGCCGAGCACGAAGGACACGATGGAGGCCGGCCAGAGCAGGATCGTCAAGAGCACCGGGTCCCACAGGACGGGCGAGACGTGGCGCGTGATCGCCGGCTCGATCGTCGGGAAGGTCTGCGGGAAGAGCTGGAACAGCACCTCGCCCAGAGGGGTGAAGGCGATCTCGTGATTGGCGATCGAGCGCGTGCCGTCGATCACGATGCCGACGAAGCCGGCGGCGACGAGCAGAAGGCCGACGATTCGAACCAGGAAACGCATCATGAAGCAAATCTCGCGAACTCGAAACAGGTCGCCCGCAGCCTTACCCGGACGGGCGCGACGCGCAACAGCGAAAATGTCCGAATCCGCTCCAATTCCCGTCGTTTCGACGGCGCGCGGAAGGGCTTGCGTCGCAAGCCGCACCCGATATATGTAGCGGCCTCCGACGACGGCTCCGCCGCCGCGGCGTGGACAGGTGGCCGAGTGGTTTAAGGCGCACGCCTGGAAAGTGTGTATACGGGAAACCGTATCGCGGGTTCGAATCCCGCCCTGTCCGCCAAAGATCTTCTCAACCCGCACTATCGGCTGCGTCGTCTCCCCGCGTGGAGATCGGCTTCCCCCGGCCGTCGCCCCGGATCGGCGCGGCGGGCGGTGCGTCGCCCGCGCGCCTCGGACGCTGCGGCCTGGCTGCCTTGGCGCGGTAGAGCGCCGCGTCGGCGCGGGCGAGGAGCGTCGCCGCGTCGTCCTCGAGGTCGAGCGTGGCGGACCCGAAGCTGGCTCCGACCGGCGGTCCGCCGACGCGCGCCAGCGCCGCGATCCGCCGCGTCACGCGCGCGCCGACGACCTCGGCCCCGGCCGCGTCGGTCTGCGGCAGAACGATGGCGAACTCGTCGCCGCCGACCCGCGCGGCGAGATCGACCTCGGCGCGGATCTCCTCTCGGATCGCCCGGGCGACGGCCTGCAGGGCCGCGTCGCCGGCCGCGTGCCCGTGGCGGTCGTTGAGCGCCTTGAAGCCGTCGAGGTCGACGAGGACCAGGGACAGCGCAGCGCCGTAGCGCCGCGCCGCCGCGAGGCCCTGCCGCAGGGCCTCGTGCAGGGCGCGACGGTTGCCGAGCCCGGTGAGCTCGTCGCGCAGGGCGGCCTGGTTCGCCGCCCGCGCCTCGGCGAGCAGGCGCGAGACGAGGGCGACGAGCTTGTCGGAGGAATGCGGGTCCAGCGCCTCGCGCACGAGGCGGCGGGCCTCCTCCTGCTCGGCCGCGCCGACGGGATGCAGGGTCACGGGTCACGACTCCTCGAGCACGTCACTCGGTGGGCAGCTGCTTCTCTTGCGCGAAATGCATGCCGTACAGCGTGTCGCGGGTCGGGCGCTGCTCGTGCGTCCGGGCGAACTGCCGGCGGGCTTCCTCGTAATTGCCGGAATTGTAGAGCGCCCATCCGCGCAGCACCTGCAGGCCGTGGTCGCGCCGCACGGACGCGCCGCCGGTGTCGAGCGCCCGCACGGCGGCGTCGTAGCGACCGGACTCGTAGAGCGCCACCGCCCGCGCCGCCGCGCCGCCGCCGACGTCGCCGGAGCGGCGCGCGGTGCGCCGGGTCTGCGGCGCCGGCCGCGCCTCGCGCGTCCAGGTCGCCACTTCCGCGACCTCGGGGTAGCGATCGCCGTAGCGCCGCGCGAGCGAGAGCACCGCCTCCCTGTCCTCCAGCTCGTGGGCGGTCAGAGCGAGGCCGAACGTGTTCACGTCGTCGGGCGCGATGTCGTGGGCGATGGTGAACCAGCGCCGCGCTTCCTCGACGTCCTCCATCTTGTAGTAGAGCCAGCCGATCGCCTGGGCGCCGTAGGCGTTCTCGGTCTCCAGCACGGCCGCCTCGAAGCGCAGGAGCCGATCGCGCGGGAAGTCGATCACGTCCGGCCGGGTGAGCTGGTCGGCCAGGATCTCGACGTAGAGCTTCTCGATCAGCGGATCGGCGCCGCGCCATTCGTGCGTCACCTCCTCCGCCTCGCGGACGCGCCCGCTCGCGCGCAGCGCCAGCGCGTAGCCCTCGATCGCCTTGGGGCGGCGCTCGTAGGACATCGCCTCGCGGAAGAAGCCCGCGGCGGTCGCGTGGTCCTTCTCGACGACGTGGTGGTACCAGCCGAGCACCTCCATGCCGGCGCCGTCGCGCCGGCGTGCGGCCCAGTCCGAAAGGCGCTGCAGGTCCTGCGGATCGGCGCGCGCGCCGAGCGGATCGGCCGTGGCCTCGCCGACGCGGCCCATCACGATGCCGTAGACCACCTCGTCGAACTCCCCGGCGCCGTCGGCGCGGGCGGCGCCGAGCGCGGCGAGCCGGTCGACGGCCGCGCCGTCGAGCGTCGCGGAGGCCTTCTGCACGGTCGCGACCCGCTCCTGCGGATCGGGGCACGAACGCAGGACGAAGGCGTAGAGGCTCTCCGCGCGCGCCGCGTCTCCCGTGCGCGCCAGCGCCTCGCCGACACGCCAGAGCAGGTCCATGTTGCGGCAGGCGAGCACGTTCGGCGCCGCCTGCGCGGCCTGGACGACGCGGGCGTGGGCGCCGGCCTCGGAGGCGGCGACGATGGTCGCGCGCGCCACCCGCTCCTCGTATTGCGCGGCGAAGGCGTGCGAGGGCCGCCAGCTCGGCCGCTCGGCCCGGATACGCGCCACAGCCTGGCGGATCTCGACGTAGCGCTCGGCCTCGAGCAGCGCCCAGAGCGGACGCTCGAGCGCGTCGTCGCGGCCGGGCTCGAACAGGTCGGTCGGCGGCTCCCAGCCGGGATGAGCGAGGCGGATGCGGCGGATCTCGGCGGCGACGCGCGCCATGTCGCCCTGCGAGGCGTAGAAGCGCAGCGCCCGGTCGTCCGGGCCGGAGGGCCGCGCCGGCTCGGACGTCTCGGACGTCTCGGCCGCCGCGACCGGATCGCCCGGCGTGTCGAGCGAGAAGATGGCGGCGGGATCGCCCTGGGGGAGCTGGGCCGGCGCCGGGGCGCGAGCCGACGCGGCGGGCGGGGCGAGCAGGGCCGCGGGCGCCGGCTCCGGGGCGAGCCGGCCGGGCGCCGGCGCCGGTCGGGCGGGCGCGGTCGGCTGGAGCCCGGTCTGCGCCCCGGGGATCCCCGAGGCGAAGCCGTCCCAGGTCGCGTTCGACGCCGGGACGGTCGTCGAGCACAACAGCGCGACGGCCGTGATGACGTAGCGCGTCACAGACATTGCGGGAACCTTTCCTCGATAGCGATGAGCGTCAGGATATGCAGGGTGGTGGGGTAGTATTTCTGCATCGGCACGCTGCGGAGCCGCTCCGGAAGCGGGCGGCCCTGGAGCGCGCAGCCGACGAAGGCGGCGATCGCCTTGTAGCCGTCTCCGCCCATCTCCTCGGTCGCGGCGCCGGTGGCGACGTCGATCTCGAAGGGGCCGATGTCGTCGCGCTCGCTCCACATTCCCGCGAACATGGCGAGATGCTCGCGCCCGCCGCTGCCCGCCCAGGCGAGGTAGAGCGGGATGCGGATGCCGTTGTAGCCGAAGAGCGGCGCGAACCCGTCCGCCGGGGCGAGGGTCTCCCCGCCGAGCGCGATCCAGTCCGGCGGCAGGCGCAGAGGGCCGAAGCGCGCCTGCGCGATGAGCGAGAGCCCGGTCTCCTCCAACGCGGCCCAGGGATATTCCGGCGCGATGCCGGCGAGCCGGTCGAAAGCCGGGAACACCCAGTAGGACAGGTTGGCGATCGGTCCGTCCGGCTGGTCGCCGGCGCGAAAGCCGGCGGCGCCGGGGAGCATGGAGAGACCGTAGGGCGTCTCGATCAGCGTGGCCTCGCCGACGGCGACGGCGAGCGCCCGCGCGGCCTCGGCGTAGGCCGGAACGCGCCAGCGCTCCGCCGCCTCGAGGAGCGCCCAGGCGACGAGGACGTCGCCGTCGGTCGCGTTGTTGGGGTCGGTGACGCCGGGGCTCTCGCCCTCCTCCCAGCGCCAGGCGACGAGCCCGTCCTCCCGGATCATCAGCGAGCGGCGGGTCCAGTCCCAGATCCGGTCGAAGCCGGCGCGGTCGCCGGCGCGCACCGCGATGAGCATGGCGTAGCCCTGCCCCTCGCTGTGGGTGATGCCGTTGGCGTCGTCGACGACGCGGCCGTCCTCGACGAAGCGCGCGGCGTAGGCCTCCCAGGCGGCGACGAGCCAGGGCGCGGGTGGGGCGGCGGCCGCCTCGCCGGAGCCGGCGGCGACGAGCCCGGCGGCGAGGGCGAGGCCGGCGGCGAGGCGCCGCGTCGCGATGCGAGCGAAGCCGGCCATCAGTTCCGCACCCCCGAGAGCCGGACCGCCGCGTAGGCCGCGATCGACAGGGCGAGGCCGAGCGCGGCGAGCACGCCGAGATAGACCGCCGTGTTGCGCGACAGCCAACCGGCGAGCACGAGTCGCGCGTTCCCGGCGGAGAAGGCCTGCGTCTCGACCAGCACGTCCGCGGGCGCGACCCGGGAGGCGACCCGCGCCTCCTCGCCCTGGAACATCGCCGCCTGGCCGACCAGCTCCTGCGCCGCGCCGCTTCCGAAGAACGCCGCGACGCCCTCGCGCAGCGTCGCGCCGTCGGCCGCGGTGATCACCGTCACCGAGCTCGCCCGCGGCAGGAGCCCGGTCCCGGATGGGTCGCCGATCCCGTTCAGGGCGGCGAGGTCGAAGCCGGCGGCGCGGACCGCGTCGGCGTAGCCGCCCTGCCGGGCCGCGCCCTGGGCGACGACGAGCGTCGCGGAAGCGTCGACCGGCAGCGGCGGCGGGGCGGCGCGCGCGAGGCCGAGCTGCGGCAGGTCGACGGCCGCGACCCGCAGAAGGCGCTCCACGCCCGCCTCGACGGGCGCGACGAGCCATCCGAGGCGCGGGTCGTCGCCGAGCCCGAGATCGAGACGTCCCGCGTCGAGAAGGCTCGCCTGCGCCGGGTCGGCGGGCGCCGGGTCGGGCGCGATCGAGGGCTGCGCCGGTGCGCCGAGGTCGAGCAGCACCGCCTCCCCGGCCGAGGCGACGCGAACCGGGAGGGCGGGACCCTGCGGGACGCGTCGCGACGTGGCGGGCGCGGCCTCCGCGGCCCAGACGCTGCGCATCCGGGCCGCGGGGAGGTCCGCCGCCGCGAGGACCTGGTCGCCGATGCGATCGATCGGACCGACCACGAGCATGTGTCCGGCGCCGGGAGCCGGCGTCTGGAAGCCGATCCGCACCGGGGTGGTGCGCCGGGAGGTCGCCGCGCTCTGCACGAGGACGGTCATGGCGGCGGCGATCGCGTCTCGGTCGCCGCCCGGCACCGAGACGGTCAGCCCCTCGCGCCCGGCGAGCAGGCCGAGCGAGCCGGCCGAGAGCCCGGCGATGTCCGGCAGGCTGCCGATGCGCGCGAGCCGGGGCACGCGCAGCGTGCTCGTCGGGGAGAGCACGAAGCGGTCCTGCCCCCGCCCGATCGTCTCCGGCAGGCAGGCCTCGTCGGCGCGCGCGGCGGTGCTCGCCTCGAAGGCGATGACGTTGTGGCCCGGCTTGAACGCCTTCAGCGGCAGATGCACCTCGCGATCGCGCAGCACGTCCCCGCGCGGGTTGGCCATGGCGACGCTCGCCACCGCCGCGCCGTTGACGCGCACGACCAGCGCCGACCCCGATGCGAGGCCCGGGGCGTAGGCGGCGTCGAGGGCGAGCGTCATGCGATCGTAGTCGGCGGCGTAGAAGTCCGCCGGGAGGATCACGTCCGCCTCGGCTCGGAAGAAGCGGCCGGCGAAGGGGCGCGGGTCGAGGCCGATCTCCGTCAGGCGCAGCGTCTCGCCGCCTTCGAGGCGGCGCGGCGAAGCGTCGAGCGCGGCGAGGCCGGCGGGCGAGCCGACCGGCGCGAGGTTCAGCGCGCGGCGCTCGAACAGGGTGAGCGCGTCGTCGAGCTCGTCGGCGTTCGCGCCGGTCACGACGAGCGTGAGCCGCCCCGTCCGCGCGTCGTCGACGAGCGCCACGCTCGGGCCGGGAGCCGCCGGAGCGCCGAGGCCGAGGCCGCGCAGGCGGTCCCGCGTGGCGACGACGAGGTCGACGCCCGGCGTCTCGACGCGGCCCGACCCGAGCGAGACCACCGGCTCCGCGTAGCGCCCCGCGACGGCGAGCGCCTGGGCGGCGCGGGCGAGCCTGTCGAGGCTCGCTGGATCGCGCGCGTCGCCGGTCCGCAGGCGGATCTCGGTGCGCCCGTCGGCGCCGGCGGGAACGGCGGCGAGGGCGCCGAGGTCGAGAATGCGGCTCGGCGCGCCGTCGAACACGAAGCCCGTCCCCTCCGGCACGATCCGCGTCCAAAGCTCGTAGGTCGCCTCCAGCGAGCAGTCGACGCGATGCGTCTGGCGCACGTCGACGCGAACGGCGTTGTAGCCGGGCTGCAGCAGCCCGGGCGCGATGTCGAACCCCAGCGTCTCGGGCGCGTCGAAGCCGCGGACGGGCCGCTCGCCGAGCAGCGCGCCGTTGATCGACACCGTGATCCGCGAGACGTCCGGGCTCGCCGAGATGGCGCTCACCGTCGCGATCTCGAGCCGCGTCGGACGGCTCGCCTCGCCGGGCGTGAGGAAGACGGGCAGGATGCGGGTGTCGGCCTCGCCGGTGAAGAGGAGGTCGTCGGGCGTTCCGCCGAGGCGGCGGCGCCAGTCCCGGGCGGGGCCCGCGAGATCGGGCGCGAGCGCCGGAACGGCGAGCGGCGCCGCCGGCGGGATGGACGTCGTCGTCTGTGCCGTGGCGGGCGCCGTCCAGGCCGCGACGGCGAGGATCGAGACGAGGGTGAAGGTGCGCATGCGGGTCTCTCCCGTGCGGGGATCGGATCGTGGCGGGTCGTGGTCGGGAGCGTGCGGCCGCGCGGGGCGCGCCGGCGCGGCCGCACGGGACGGTCAGGCCGCCTCGCCGCGCGTCTTCGGCGCGCGCTTCGCGAGGGCGTAGACGAAGCCGCGCCAGGTCTCGCGCAGCGACCAAACCGCCATCCGCGCGGCGGTGAGGAGGATGCCGCGCGCCCGGCGGCGGGTCGCCTGGAAGGCCTCGAGCGGGCCGAGATCGGCGTACATCAGCCCCGCGATCGCCATGTAGTCGCGCGCCGAGAGCGTCTCGAAGGCGGCGCCGTAGACGCGCCGTCCAGCGACCGTCTGGACGTTGGCGATGCGCACCGGCAGCGTCGTCTCGGCGAGCGAGCCGTCGCTCGTCAGCACGATCGCGCCCGCGCCCTGGAGTGTCGCCGCGTCCTTGACGGGGCCGAGCGGACGGAACCGCACGCCCCCGAGCGAGACGTCCTCGAGCATGACCTGAACCGGGGCGATGCCGGCCTCGAAACGCGCCTTGCGGGACGCGGGAACGCGCTGGCGGCTGCGCCGCTCGCGCCGCTCGCTGACCACGCCGAGCGCGATCGCCGCGATGACGAGGTTGAAGAGGTTCCAGGCGCCGACGATGGTCAGGAGGCCGCTCGCGTCGGGCTCGGTCTGCAGGCGCACGCCGGTCACGACGACGCCCGCGGCGAGCACGCCGAAGATCAGGAAGTAGGGCCAGGCGAGCCCGGAGAGGACGTCGTCCTCGATGGTGACGCCCTTGGCGGTGACGTTGAACTTCGGCCGGCGCGGGTTGACGACGACGCTGGCGATGGCCGGGAGCAGGTAGACGGTCTGGACGTATTCGTAGAGCTCGCTGATCCAGGGCCAGCGGAAGCGGCCGTAGGCGTAGCTCTGCATCGTCACGGCGGCGCCGAGGTAGACGAGGGTGTAGGCGACGAAGTCCTGGACGGTGGCGTCGTAGATCTGCAGGCCGAAGAAGATGTACAACAGCGGCGAGATCAGGAACACCGCGCGCGGGATCGGGAACAGCCAGAACATCGCGCTGGAGAGGTAGCAGATCCGCTGCGCCGCCGTGAGCCCGCGCACGAAGAGCGGGTTCTTCATGATGAGGATCTGCAGCATGCCGCGGCACCAGCGCGAGCGCTGGCCGATGAAGGCGGCGAGCGTGTCGGGCTGCAGCCCGGCGATCAGAGGCTCGTCGACATAGGCGCTCTTCCAGCCGCGGGCGTGCAGGTCGAGCGCGGTCTCGCAATCCTCGGTGATCGAGGTGCCCGAGAACCCGCCGGCCTCCTCCAGCGCCGCGCGCCGCACCACGGCGGCCGAGCCGCAGAAGAAGGCCGCGTTCCACTTGTCGAGCCCGTTCTGGATGACGGCGTAGAACATCTCGTTCTCGGACGGCATCCGGGAGAAGGTCGACAGGTTGCGCTCGATCGGGTCGGGATTGAGGAAGGCGTGGGGCGTCTGCACCAGGAAGAGCTTCTCCTCCCCGGCGAAGTGACCCACGGTCTTCATCAGGAAGTCGCGGGACGGCGCATGGTCGGCGTCGAAGATCGCCACGAGCTCGCCGCGCGACTGCGCGAGGCCGTTCGTCAGGTTGCCGGCCTTGGCGCTGACGTTGCGCTCGCGGGTGAGGTAGACGACGTCGAGATCCGCGCACAGCGCCTGCAGGGTGCGCCGGCGCTCGGCCGCGGCCTCGGCGATCGCGGGGTCCGGATCGGCGAGCTTCTCGTCGGTGCCGCCGTCGTCGAGCAGGTAGACCGTCAGCTTGTCGGCCGGATAGTCCATCCGCCTCGCCGAGGCGAGGGTGGCGGCGAGCAGGTCCACGCTCTCGTTCAGCGACGGCACGAACACGTCCACGCTCGGCGCGTCGTCCGGGCGCGGCCGCGGCGCCGGCGGGCGCTTCAACGGGCGCATGATCACGAACAGGTTGAGCGCGAACAGCAGGATGCAGAACATCTCCGCCGCGAAGAGCAGCGACCCGAAGATGAAGTCCGGAACCTGCGCGGTCGACGGCAGGGTCGTCGTCGCTCGCCAGTAGACGTAGCGGCCGATCAGGACGACGCCGGCAACCATGAAGAGCTGGCGAAACAGCCCTTGCGAATCGAGCGATCTGATCGCTAGCATCAGCAACAGCGTGATGATCCCGATGGCGAACTGTGCCTCGGTTCCGACGGGTTGAAACAGTAAGAAGGTCAGTACGGCGCCGACGAGCACCGTAACAGCCACCGCGACCGAGCGCAGCATAGTCGCACCTCTGAACTGGCAACGGAAAGCCGCGCGCACCCAACATCCGTTAGCTGCGTCAATGCTTTTTGCTGCCGGTTTTGCCGCATCCGTTTTTATGGTTCTGAATTTATTACACGAGAGTCAATTGTCTGCCGTGATCGTTTTTTCGCCATGATCTGCACCTGGGTCATGCTCTTGAAACTCATCACGTTTCCATCGCCGCCCGATTCGGCGTTGACCGATAAAGCGGCCTCGGATCGTTCATCAACCATATTTTTGCCACGGAATTGGGCAGCAACCCTCAGTAAAATTGAAGCAATTACTGCGTCTAACGTTTACATGATAAACCCAATTCCCGTATTTGCCCGACCCATGTTCGAGCGGGACTTCCGAAGCAGGGTATTACGCCGGTCCGGCTGCTGTATTATCGTAGATTGCTGCAGCGCAACATCCGCATTCGAGCGGCACGGCCGTTGCTCGACGCGGAGCTCCATCGCTCGGGCGCCCGTCCCCCTTCGCGCCGTCCTGAGATCCCGCGGTTCCGCCGAGGCGTTCGCCACGCGCAGGCGTCAGCCGGGCCGGCTCTCGCCGTCGGGCGCGCCCCACCACGACCGCGCTTCGAGATGGGCGAGGGAGGCCGCGTTCGGGCAGACGTGCTGGTAGACCGCGCGGGCGACGCCGCGGTCGAGGTGCCGACGGCAGGCGCGCACGCTGAGGCAGCGCGAGCAGGTGGCGCTCATGTCGCGCATCAGCACGCGGTCGCGCCGCCGGACGGCCTCGGCGTCGATCCCCAGCGCCGCGAGCATGCGGCCGAGCTCGCGGCCGGCCTGCGGGCCGCGGGCGGCGATGCGCTCCAGGCCGTCGACGTCGAGCCCCACGTCGCGCGCGAGCGCGTCACGCTCGTCCCGGCTCAGGGACCGGAGGGGTTGCGGGGCCGTGCGGCTCGCCCACCAGCTGCGCAGATCGACCATCAGGCTCATGACGCGCTCCTCCCGTGTCCGTCCGTCTGCCTACCCCGCCGTCGCGGCGGGGTCGTTGCGCGAGCGCAACGTCGCGCTCCGCCGCCCGCGGCAGGGTCGATCGAGACCCGATCGAGGGGAGACAAGGATGAATGTGATCGATCTCGCCGCGCGATCGCGACCCGCCGACGAGGCGGGGCAGACGTTGAGCCGGCTCCGCGCCGTCGTCGCCGGCCTCGATCTCGGCTGCGACTGCAAGGCGCGTCTCGACGGCGCGCTGACGCGCTTCTCGGATCTGGAGGAGAAGCGGGCGCGCCGGCAGGCGCTGGTCGAGGGTCGCGACGCGCGCGAGCGGATCGGGCTGCTGCTCGCGCTGCTGGCGGAGCTCGACGACGTTCCCCTGGCCGAGCCGGACGCGAGCGTCTACCGCGAGCTCAAGCTCCTGTTCCGGGACGTCGCGGCGGCCGCCGAGCGGGGCGCGCGGGCGATGGCGGGCGTCGGCGAGGCCGCGCGGTCCTGAGCGCTCGACGCGCCCGCGCGGCTCAGCCGGGAGCGGCCACCGGCGGCAGGCTGGCGCCGGCGCTCGCGCCTTCGGGGTCGGGCCCGTCGATCAGCCAGTCGGGCCGGGCCACGTCCATCAGCCTGGCGCGGTCGGTGATCGTGACGCGCAGGCCGTCGAGCCGCAGGCCCTCGGGCTCCAGCGCGCGCAGCGCGCGGCTGAAATTCTCCGGCGTCATGCCGAGATAGCTCGCGAGGAGCCGCTTCTCGACCGGCAGGACGAAGCTGTCGGCGTCGCCCGCCTGCCGCGACTGACGCAGGAGGTAGGAGGCGATGCGCTCGCGCGAGGTGCGCAGCTTCAGGCCCTTGGCGTGGCGCACGACGGCGCGATAGGCGCCGGCGAGCTCCTGGATCACGGAGACGGCGAATTCCGGGTCGCGCCGGAAGACGGCGCGCAGGTCCGAGGCCGGGATGCGCATCACGCGCGCCGGCTCGAGAATGCGCGCCGACATCAGGTAGGGCGCATCCCGGATGCAGGCGGCGAGGATGAAGGTGCCCACGGGCCGCACGACCGCCATCGTGGTCTCGCGCCCCTCCCATCGCGCGTAGAGCTCCACCGCGCCTTCCAGCACCACGTGCAGGAAATCGGCCGGGTCGCCTTGGCGAATCAGCTCGCCGCCTGCGGCGAAGCGCTCCGTCTGCGTGCTGTGCATGAGCGCGTCGTAGCTCGCCTGAAGCATGTCGCGGAACAGCGGCAGATGCCGGATTTCGGGGCTGTCGTGAGGGCGCATGGAGACCGGCGCGTTCCCTGGCTCGTTCGTCGCCCGCTATCTGTTCTTCCGTTTTCCGGCCTTTGCAAGCCCCGCGGCGCCCATGCCGGTCCGGCGGGTCACCCGGGATCGGTCACGTCCTCGATCCAGGTGAGGGCGCGGACCCCCTGGGGGAAGCCCATGGTCGGGATCGCCATCAAGGCGACCTGCTTCAAGGCCGCGGGCTCGATTCCCTCCTCGAGCGCGCGGCGCGTGTGGGAATGCACCGCGCCTTCGGAGAGCGCGCCGATGGCGAGGGCGAGCTTCACGAGCCGGGCCGTGCGGCCGTCGATCGGTCCCGCCTCGCTCGTCGCCCGGCCGAGCGCGGCGTAGGCGTCCCAGACGCGCGGATAGGCGGCTGCGACGTCGCCGGCGCCCGAGGGCAGGGTCTTCGGATCGGTGGTCATGCGAGATCTCCGGGTGATGGGCCGGCGGGTGGCGTGCCTGTACGGCGCCAACGCTCCGGGCGGACGGCGCGTTCAGGCCGCGCGTCGCGGGCGCACCAGGAGCGGGCCGTAGACCAGCGCGAAGCCGAGGAAGGCGGCGGCGAAGGCCGCCCCGCCGAGATGCAGGAGGGCGACGGCGTGACCCGGCGCGAGGCTCGCCGCGATCCGCGCCAGCGCGCCGGCGATCACGAGCCCGTAGAGGAACGCGGTGCCGAGGTCGGCGACGAGCGGGCGGCCCGTATGCCCGCGCGTGGCGCGGGTCATCACCGCGAGCGTCATCGCGCCCACGGCGCCGCCGGTCCAGGCGTGGATGCCGGCGCTCGGCACGACGAGGCCGAAGGCGGCGAGGCCGACGAGCAGGAAGCCGAGCGGCACGAAGGCATAGGCCGCGTGCAGGATCGCGACGAGCGGCTCGCGCGCGGTCCTGTCCCCGGCCCAGCGGGCGAGACGCGCCGCCTGGCCGAGCCCCGCGAGGATCAGCGCCGCGCCGGTGACGGCCGCCTCGGGCGCCGCGATCCACAGCGCCAGCGCGCCGACCGCGGCGATCAGGGAGACGGCGTCGAAGCGACCGAACGGGGCGGGCAGCCGGCCGGGATTCTCCCGGGCGAGCCAGTTGCGGGTGAAGCTCGGGACGATTCGCCCGCCGATGAGCATGACGAGCAGGATCGTCGCCGCGATCCCCAGCCGCGGGCCGTGCTCCGCCGCGCCGGCGAGGCCCGCCTCCAGATGGAAGACGGCGTTGCCGACGCCGAGCAGGACGAGGGGCGCGAGGACCTTCAGGTTGCGCCAGTTGCGTCCGGCGACGATCTCCCGTGCGCAGGCCGCCGCGACGAGGGCGAGGAAGAGGACGTCGACGGCCATCGCGGCCTGCCAGCCGATCGTCGCGGACGCGGCCACCGCGACGCGCCCCGCGAGCCAGGCGACGACGAGGCCGGCGAGGGGCGCGCCCTGGAGCGGCAGGCGCCCGGTCCAGTTTGGGATCGCGGTGAGCAGGAAGCCCGTGGCGACGGCGGGGACGAAGCCGTAGAGCATCTCGTGGACATGCCAGTCGAGGGGCGAGAACGCCGTGGGCAGGGCGATCGCGCCGAGATGGGCCGGCACCCACAGGAGCATGGCGAGCCCCGCCTGGATCGCGCCGAGGAGGAAGAAGGGGCGAAAGCCGCAGGAGAAGAGAGCCGGGCCGGCGCTGGCGCGGGTGCGGGGGATCGAAGCCATGGTCTGGCTCGTCGTTGCCGTGGTGGACGAGGCTCGCGCGCGGGCGCGCGGCGGTCGTTGTCCTGGCGCAAGCTCGCTCGACCTCGCGCGCGGCGCGGTGCTACACCGGGACGGCGGCAGGACGCCGCCGAACGGAGCCCGCCCATGACGCCGACCGATCGCGCCCGGCTCGCCGCCATGCCCCTCTTCGCGGGCGTGGACGAGGGGGCGCTCGCGGAGATCCTCGCCGCCGGGCGGACCGCGCGGTATGCGAAGGACGCGACCGTCTTCGCGCAGGAGGAGGAGGCGCACGCCTTCTTCGTGCTGATCGACGGGCGGCTGCGGGTGACGAAGCTCACGTCGGACGGGCAGCAGGTCGTGGTGCGCTTCGTCACGCCGGGCGACCTCTTCGGGATCGCGCCGGCGGTCGGCCGCACCACCTATCCCGCGACGGCCACGTCCATCGTCGACAGCACCGCGGCCGCCTGGCCGACGCGCGCCTGGCCGCGGCTCCTCGCGCTGAACCCCGCCTTCGCCGCGAACGCGCTCCAGACCGTCGGCGGGCGCCTGCAGGATGCGCATGCCCGCGTCGTCGAGCTCGCCACGGAGCCCGTGGAGCAGCGCATCGCGCATGCGCTGCTGCGGCTGGCCGAGCGCTCCGGAAGGGCCGGAGCGGAGGGCGTCGAGATCGACTTCCCGCTCTCGCGCCAGGACGTGGCGGAGATGACCGGCTCGACGCTCCACACGGTGAGCCGCATCCTCAGCGCCTGGGAGCGGGACGGGATCGTCGCCGGCGGGCGCCGGCGCATCGCGCTGCGCGACCGCGTCGCGCTGGCGCGCATCGCCGAGGGCTGATCCTCGCGCCCTCCGGCGCGTCACCCGGCCGACGCCGGCCGGAACGCCGTCACCACGTCCGGCCGGGTCTCGATCCGCGCCGCGCCGATCAGGTCGAGGCAATAGGGCACGGCGGGCATCACCGCGAGCAGCGTCGTGCGGATCGAGGACGGCTTGCCGGGCAGGTTGATCACGAGCGCGCGGCCGCGGATTCCGGCCGTCTGGCGTGACAGGATGGCGGTCGGCACGCGCTCGAGGCTCTTCGCGCGCATCAGCTCGCCGAAGCCGGGGAGGAGCTTCTCGCAGGCGGCCTTCGTCGCCTCCGGCGTGAGGTCGCGCGGGGCGGGGCCGGTGCCGCCGGTGGTCAGGACGAGATCGCAGCCGCCCGCGTCGACGAGGGCGACGATGGCCGCGCGCACGCTCTCGACGCCGTCCGGCACAAGGCGCGCGATCGGCTCGAAGGGCGTCGCCAGCATCTCGTCGAGCGCGGCGCGGATGGCCGGCCCGCTCGCGTCCTCGTAGGTCCCGGCGCTGGCGCGATCGGAGACGGTGAGGATGCCGATGCGGGCGGGGCGGTGCGTCGTCTCGGCCATGCTCAGCCTCCCGTGACGCTCATATGGCGGGAGAGCGTCGGCGCGCGTCCCCGCTCGACCACGAAGTCGTGGCCCTTCGGCTTTCTCGCGATCGCGGCGTCGATCGCCGCATGCAGCCGCGCATCGCCCTCCGAGCCGCGAAGCGCCGCGCGCAGGTCGTGGGCGCCCTCGTGGCCGAGGCAGGTGAAGAGCTGGCCGGTGCAGGTGACCCGCACGCGGTTGCAGCTCTCGCAGAAATTATGGGACAGAGGCGTGATGAAGCCGAGCCGCCCGCCCGTCTCGGCGACGCGGACATAGCGCGCCGGCCCGCCGGTACGGTGCGCGATCGGCTCCAGCGTGTAGCGCGCGGCGAGGCGCGCCTTCACGGCCTCGAGCGAGAGATACTGGTCGGCCCGGTGGGCGCCGACATCGCCGAGCGGCATCACCTCGATCAGCGTCAAATCCATGGAGCGCCCGTGGGCGAAGCGCATGAGCCGCTCGATCTCGCCCTCGTCGGAATCCTGCAGCGCGACCGCGTTGAGCTTCACCGAAAGCCCGGCTTCCTGCGCGGCGTCGAGGCCGGCGAGGATCTTGTCGAGGGAGCCCCAGCGAGTGATGGCGCGATAGCGCTCGGGGCAGAGCGTATCCAGCGAGACGTTGATGCGTCGCACGCCGCGCTCCGCCAGCGCCTCGGCGTGGCGGGCGAGCAGCGTACCGTTGGTGGTGAGGGTGATCTCGTCGAGCGCGCCGGAGTCGAGATGGCGCGAGAGGCCGCCGATCAGGTCGATCAGGTCGCGGCGCACCAGCGGCTCGCCGCCGGTGAAGCGCAGCTTGCGCACGCCGCGGGCGACGAAGGCCGAGCACAGCCGGTCGAGCTCTTCCAGCGAGAGCAGCTCGCGCTTGGGCAGGAAGGTCATCGCCTCCGACATGCAGTAGACGCAGCGCAGGTCGCAGCGATCCGTCACCGAGACGCGCAGGTAGGTGACGCGCCGTGCGTGCCCGTCGATCAGCGGCGAGAGGGCGGGGCAGGACATGAGATCGCCCTCAGCCCGCGTGCCCGCAGGCGGGCGCGGCCGGCGCGGGCCGGAGCGCATAGGCGAGCATGCCTTTCAGGCACGCGGCCCCGGGGTCTTCGGCGCGGCCGATCGAACCGATGAGCGTCACCCAGTCGTCGTCGCTCGCGCCCGACGCGAACAGGCCGACCGCCTGGGCGGCGAAGGCGCCGGCCGTGAGCCCGACGCAGGCGGCGGCGGTCTCGACCTCGGCGAGGAGCGCGAGGTCGCCGAGCCCGAGGAGGGCTTCGAGCGCGACCACCTCGTCGTCGAGGCGAGCGATGAGGTCTCCGAGCAGCATGGCCGTCTCCTCAATGCACGTTGAGCGCGCCGGGCGCGGGGATCTCGAGGCCCTCGACGCCGCTTCGGGCGAGGAGACGGGCGACGTATTGCGCCTCGGCGCGCCGGCGCACGGCCTCGCGCAGGTACGCTCCGATGCGCGCCGCGACGGCCTCGAAGGGGAGGATCGCGCCCGCGATCCTGCGGTCGAGGCGCACGACGTGGACGCCGTAGCGGGTCTCGACGGGATCGGACACCGCGCCGGGGGCGAGCGCGTCCATGGCGGCCTCGAACTCGGGCGTGGTCTCGCCCTGGCGGACCTGGCCGAGATGGCCGCCCTCCTCCGCCGAGGGGCAGGTGGAATGCAGCCGCGCCAGATCGGAGAGGTCGCCGGGGCGCTCCTTCAGATGCGCCGCGAGCATGCGCGCCTTCTCCAGCGCGGCGGCGAAGGCGGCGTCGTTCTCCCGCGGCGCGCCGATCAGGACGTGGGCGGCCTCGTAGAGGGTCGGCGCGCGGAAGCGCTCGCGATGGGTCTCGTAATAGCGCCGGCACTCGTCCTCGGTCGGCTCCGGGGTGACCACCTCGCGCTCGACGAGGGCGCGCTGGTCGGCCTCGCCCTGTGTCTCGCGGCGGCCCTGCGCATCCGCACGGGGGACGCCCACGACCCCGAGGCGGTCGGCCTCCTGGGCCAGCGCCTCGCGCAGGACGAGGGCGAGCGCCGCCTGCTTCCAGGCCGCGACCGGGCTGAGCGCCGGGTGGTTCTGCACCTCGCGGGCGATCATGGCGTGGGAGAGGGTCTTGCCGCCGACGCGGATCGGGCGGCGCGGGGCATTGGGGATCTGGCGGACGGAGCAGGCGGACATGGGAGCGCTCCTCGGGGGCGAGCGGAGATGGGAAAGAGCCGGCCCGGACGGCAGCATCCGGGCCGGCGCGAGGGCCGTCACTCGGCGGGCTGGGCCGCGGGGACGGGACGGGCGGGCGCGGGGCGCGCCGCCGGGGCCGGCTGCTTCGCGGGCGCCGGCTTCTTGGTGCGGACCACCTGGTAGCCGCGCCGGCCGAGATACCAGACCGGGGCGGACCAGATGTGGACGAGGCGGGTGAAGGGGAAGACGAGGAAGATCGTCATGCCGAGCAGGAGGTGCGCCTTGAAGATCGGGTGCACGTTCGCGACCACCGCCGAGACGCCGGGCTGCAGCGTCAGGATGCCTTGCGACCAGGTCATGAACTTGAGCATCTCGTACCCGTCCATGTGGCCGAGCGAGAGCGGGATCGTGGCCAGCCCGAGCAGCAGCTGGGCGAAGATGATCAGCAGGATCGCGGTGTCGGCGGGTGACGAGGCCGCGCGGATGCGCGGATCGAACAGGCGCCGATGCGTGAGCAGCGAGATGCCGACCAGCGTCGCGAGGCCAGCGATGCCGCCCACCACGATCGCCATGCCCTGCTTGAAGGACTTCGAGATCCCCACCGCCTCGAAGATGAAGGCGGGGGTGAGGAGCCCGGCGGCGTGACCGAGGAAGAGCACCAGGATGCCGACGTGGAAAAGTACCGAGCCGAGCACCAGCTGCTTGCGGCGCAGGAGCTGGCTCGAGCTCGCTTTCCAGGTGTACTGCTCCCGGTCGAACCGCAGCAGCGAGCCGACGAGGAAGACCGTCAGCGCGAGATAGGGAAACCATCCGAAGAGGATGTGATTGAGCGAGGTCTCCATGGCTCTGGCCTCCTCAGGCGCGGTCGGTTGCGGAGGAATGGGTGAAGACGGTGCGCGGGCCCATCATGGCCGGCGTCTCGAGCCCGGGCGCCGGACGGCGCGCCTGGCGCACCTTCGCGGCGAGGCTGTCGACCCCGCATTCGGCGGTCGCCGCGCCGGGGCCGAAGCGGACCTCCTCCTCCTCCCAGACGCGGTCGAGGGCCTCGAGGTCGTTCGGGTCCGTCTCCTCGATCTCGGCGAGCGCCTCGAAGGAGGAGGCCTCCGGCGCCTGCGCGGCAAGCGCCACCAAGGCGGCGAAGACCGCGGCGTAAGGGCTCTCCTTGCGGGCGAGGCGCTCGCGCAGGGCCTCGAAGACGTGGGCCGGCTCGGCGAGGAGCGCGCGCGCCTCCGCCTCGGGCAGGGTCGAGGCGTATTCGAGGAAGAGCGGCAGGTAGTCCGGCAGCTCGGCGGCGTCGATGGAGAAGCCGGCGCCCTCGTAGAGCGCCTGGAGATCCACCATCGCCTGGCCGCGGTCGCGGCTCTCGCCGTGGACGTGCTCGAAGAGGTTCAGCGAATGCGCGCGCGTGCGATCGAAGAGGAGCACGTAGCGCTCCTCCAGATCGTAGAGGTCCTCGCGGGAGAGGCTCGCGAGGAGCGGCTCGAGCGCCGCCATGGCGTAGCCGTCGAGCGCGCCCGCGACGGCGATCGCCTCGCGGATGGCGGGGATCGCACGCACGAGCTCTCGGCTGGGGTAGGTGAGGAGCGCGGAAAGCGCCTTCAGGGTGAGCATGGTCGTGTTCCTTCCCGTCCGGCCGCCCTCAGGCGACCTCCATCGGGGTCTTGGGCTCCTTGCGGCGCTTGGCGCCGAACAGGCCCGTCGTGGTGTCGCCGCCCGAGCAGCCGTTGCCGAAGGAGAAGCCGCACGAGCCGCGCAGGTCGTAGGCGTCCTCCAGGCCGGCCTCGCGATGCGACGTCGGGATCACGAAGCGATCCTCGTAGTTCGCGATCGCCATGATCCGGTACATCTCCTCGATCTGCGCGCCCGAGAGGCCGACCTTGCCGGCGATGGCCTCGTCCAGCACGCCGTCGATCGTCTTGGCGCGCATGTAGGCGCGCATGGCGAGCATGCGCTCGAGGCCGGTCACCACCGGCTCCTCGCGGCCCGCGGTCAGGAGGTTCGCGAGATAGCGCACGGGGATGCGCAGGTTCTTGACGTCCGGCATCTCGCCGTCGACGCCGATCTTGCCGGCTTCCGCGGCCGACTGGATCGGCGAGAGCGGCGGCACGTACCAGACCATGGGGAGCGTGCGGTACTCGGGGTGGAGCGGGAAGGCGATCTTCCACTCCATGGCCATCTTCCAGACGGGCGAGCGCCTGGCGGCCTCGAGCCAGGCGTCCGGGATGCCCTCTTCGCGGGCCTGGGCGATCACGCGCGGGTCGTTCGGGTCGAGGAAGACCTTCATCTGCGCGTCGTAGAGATCGCCCTCGTCGGGGGTGGACGCCGCCTCCTCGATGCGGTCGGCGTCGTAGAGGACGACGCCGAGATAGCGGATGCGCCCGACGCAGGTCTCCGAGCAGACGGTCGGCTGGCCCGCCTCGAGGCGCGGGTAGCAGAGCGTGCACTTCTCCGACTTGCCGCTCTCCCAGTTGAAGTAGATCTTCTTGTAGGGGCAGCCCGAGACGCACATGCGCCAGCCGCGGCACTTGTCCTGGTCGATCAGGACGACGCCGTCCTCCTCGCGCTTGTAGATCGCGCCCGACGGGCAGGCGGCGGCGCAGGTCGGGTTGAGGCAGTGCTCGCACAGCCTCGGCAGGTACATCATGAAGGTGTTCTCGAACTGGCCGTAGATCTCCTTCTCGACGCCCTCGAAATTCGCGTCCTTGGAGCGCTTCGAGAACTCGCCGGAGAGGATCTCCTCCCAGTTCGGGCCCCACTCGATCTTCTGCATCCGCTCGCCGGTGATCTTCGAGCGCGGGCGCGCGGTCGGGAAGGCGCGGCCCTCGGGGGCGGTCTGGAGGTGCTCGTAGTCGAAATCGAAGGGCTCGTAATAGTCGTCGATCTCGGGCAGGTCGGGGTTGGCGAAGATGTTCGCGAGAACCCGCCATTTCGAGCCGATGCGCGGCTCGATCTCGCCCGACGCCTTGCGGCGCCAGCCGCCCTTCCACTTGCCCTGGTTCTCCCAGTCCTTCGGATAGCCGATGCCGGGCTTGGTCTCGACGTTGTTGAACCAGGCGTATTCCATGCCTTCCCGGTTCGTCCAGACGTTCTTGCAGGTCACCGAGCAGGTGTGGCAGCCGATGCACTTGTCGAGGTTGAGAACCATCGCGATCTGAGCGCGGATCTTCATCGTCTTGTCCCCTCGCGCGGCGGGCCGAATACGGCTCTCGAAGCGCTTGATCTGTCGAGGATTTCGGTAGCCTGGAGCGGGTCCAGGCGACACTCGGATCGAGCCCCTAAGGGCGGCCCCGGAGCCCGCGTCGCGCGCGGGCGCCGAGGCGACGGCGTCACTCCGCGGCGACGGCCGGAACCGGCTCGTCGTCGAGCCAGTCCACCTTCGCCATCTTGCGGATCACCACGAACTCGTCGCGGTTGGCGCCCACCGTGCCGTAGTAGTTGAAGCCGTAGGAGAGCTGGGCGTAGCCGCCGATCATGTGCGTGGGCTTCAAGACCGCGCGCGTGACCGAGTTGTGAATGCCGCCGCGCTGGCCGGTGAGGGTCGACCCCGGCGTGTTCACGATCTTCTCCTGGGCATGGTACATCATGCACATGCCGTCCTTGACGCGCTGGGAGACGACCGCGCGCGCCGAGATCGCGCCGTTGGCGTTGTAGACCTCGATCCAGTCGTTGTCGGCGATGCCGGCCGCCTTGGCGTCGGTCTCGGAGATCCACACGACCGGCCCGCCCCGGTTCAGCGTGAGCATCATCAGGTTGTCGGAATAGGTCGAGTGGATGCCCCACTTCTGGTGCGGCGTGATGAAGTTGAGCACGATCTCCGGCGCGCCGTCCGCCCCGCGGCCCTTCACGGGAGCGACCGTCTTCATGTCGATCGGCGGGCGGTAGACGCAGAAGCCCTCGCCGAAGGCGCGCATCCACAGGTGATCCTGGTAGAGCTGCTGGCGGCCGGTGAGCGTCCGCCACGGGATCAGCTCGTGGACGTTCGTGTAGCCGGCGTTGTAGCAGACCTTCTCGGATTCGAGGCCCGACCAGATCGGCGAGGAGATGATCTTGCGCGGCTGGGCGACCACGTCGCGGAAGCGGATCTTCTCGTCCTCCTTCGGGAGCGCGAGATGCGCGTGCTCGCGGCCCGTGAACGTCTGGAGCGATTCCCAGGCCTTGACCGCGACCTCGCCGTTCGTCTCCGGCGCGAGCATGAGGAGCACCTCGCAGGCGTCGATGGCGGTCTCGATCTTCGCGAGCCCCTTTGTCGGCCCGCTCTCGACCACGCCGTTGAGCGCCTTCAAGGCCTCGACCTCGTGCTCTGTGTTCCAGGCCATGCCCTTGCCGCCGTTGCCGACCTTCGTCATCAGCGGGCCGAGCGCGGTGAAGCGGGCGTAGAGGTTCGGGTAGTCGCGCTCGACGACCGTCACCTGCGGCATGGTACGCCCCGGGATCGGGTCGATGGCGCCGGTCTTCCAGTCGGCGACGTCGAAGGGCTGCGCGATCTCGCCGGGGGTGTCGTGCAGGATGGGGGTGAGCACCACGTCCGTCTCGACGCCGAGCACCTCCGGCGCGACCTCGGAGAACTTCTCCGCCAGGCCCTTGTAGATGTTCCAGTCGGTGCGGCTCTCCCAGACCGGGTCCACCGCCGCGGTGAGCGGGTGGATGAAGGGGTGCATGTCGGAGGTGTTGAGGTCGTCCTTCTCGTACCAGGAGGCGGTGGGGAGCACGATGTCCGAGTAGACGCAGGTCGTCGACATGCGGAAGTCGAGCGTGACCAGGAGGTCGAGCTTGCCCTCCGGCGCCTCGTCGCGCCACACGACCTCCTTGGACTTGCGCTTGCCCTCGGCGCCGAGATCCTTGCCGAGCAGCCCGTGCTTGGTGCCGAGCAGGTGCTTGAGGAAGTATTCGTGGCCCTTGCCGGACGAGCCGAGCAGGTTCGAGCGCCAGACGAACAGGTTGCGCGGCCAGTTCCTCGGGTTGTCCGGGTCCTCGCAGGAGAGGCGCAGCTCGCCGTCCTTGAGCGCCTTGGCGACGTAGTCCTTCGGCGCGAGCCCGGCCTCGGCGGCCTTCTTGGCGACGGTGAGCGGGTTCTTCTCGAGCTGCGGCGCGGAGGGCAGCCAGCCCATGCGCTCGGCGCGGATGTTGTAGTCGATGATCGCGCCGTCCCACGGGCCGGCGGGCGCGGTCGGCGAGAGGATCTCGGCGACGTCGAGCTGCTCGTAGCGCCACTGGTCGGTGTGGGCGTAGAAGGCCGAGGTCGAGTTCTGCTGGCGGGGCGGGCGGCCCCAGTCGAGCCCGAAGGCGAGCGGCGCCCAGCCGCTCTGCGGCCTGAGCTTCTCCTGGCCCACGTAATGCGACCAGCCGCCCCCGGACTGCCCCACGCAGCCGCACATCACCAGCATGTTGATGGCGGACCGGTAGTTCATGTCCATGTGGTACCAATGGTTCATCGCAGCCCCGATGATGATCATCGAGCGCCCATTGGTCTTCTCGGCGTTGCGGGCGAACTCGCGCGCCACCGTGACGATCTGGTCGCGCGGCACGCCGGTGATGGCCTCCGCCCAGGCGGGGGAATACGGCGCGTCGTCGTCGAAGGTCTTCGCGACGTTCTCGCCGCCGAAGCCGCGGTCGACGCCGTAATTCGCCAGGAACAGGTCGTAGACGGTGGCGACGAGCGCCTCGCCCTCTGCCGTCTGCAGCGTCTTTACCGGGATGCGGCGCTCGAGCACGCTCGCGTGCGCGTCGCTCGCGAAGTGCTCGTGCGCGATGTTGCCGAAATAGGGGAAGGCGACCTCCTCGAACGTATCCTCGGCGCCGGCGAGCGAGAGGCGCAGGTCCACCGGCGCGCCGTCGGCGCGCTTGGCCTCGAGGTTCCACTTGCCCGTCTCGCCCCAGCGGAAGCCGACCGAGCCGTTGGGCACGACGAGCTCGCCGGTGGTCTCGTCGAGGGCGAGCGTCTTCCACTCGGGATTGTTGGTCTCGCCCATCCCGCCGTCGAGGTCCGAGGCGCGCAGGAAGCGCTCGGGCACGAGCTTGCCGTCCGCCTGGCGCACGAGCCGCACCAGCATCGGCATGTCGGTGTAGCGCTTGGCGTAGTCGACGAAGTACGGGACCTGCCGGTCGACGTGGAACTCCTTGAGGATGACGTGGCCCATGGCCATGCCGAGCGCCGCGTCGGTGCCCTGCTTCACCGACACCCACATGTCGGCGAACTTCGAGGCTTCCGAGTAGTCGGGGCAGATCACCACCGACTTCGCGCCGCGGTAGCGCACCTCGGTGTAGAAGTGGGCGTCGGGCGTGCGGGTCTGGGGCACGTTCGAGCCCCACAGGATCAGGAAGCCGGCATTGTACCAGTCCGCGCTCTCGGGCACGTCGGTCTGCTCGCCCCAGGTCTGCGGCGAGGCCGGCGGCAGGTCGCAATACCAGTCGTAGAACGACATGCAGACGCCGCCCATCAGCGACAGGTAGCGCGCGCCGGCGGCGTAGCTGACCATCGACATGGCCGGGATCGGCGAGAAGCCGAAGACGCGGTCCGGCCCGTAGGTCTTGACCGTGTAGGCGTTCGCCGCCGCGATCATCTCGTTGACCTCGTCCCAGGTCGCGCGGACGAAGCCGCCGTGACCGCGGATCGAGGTGTAGGACTTGCGCTTGGCCGGATCCTCCTGGATCGAGGCCCAGGCGGCGACCGGCGTGCGCACCGCGCGCGCCTCGCGCCACAGGCGCAGGAGCCGGCCGCGCACCAGCGGGTGCTTCACCCGGTTGGCCGAGTAGAGATACCAGGAATAGGAGGCGCCGCGGGCGCAGCCGCGAGGCTCGTGGTTGGGCAGCTCGGGCCGCGTGCGCGGGTAGTCCGTCTGCTGCGTCTCCCAGGTGACGATCCCGCCCTTGACGTAGATCTTCCACGAGCACGAGCCCGTGCAGTTCACGCCGTGGGTGGAGCGCACGACCTTGTCGTGCTGCCAGCGCTTGCGGTAGCCGTCCTCCCAGCCGCGGTCCTCGCGGGTGGTGATGCCGTGGCCGTCCGAGAAGGCTTCGTCCTTGCGGGTGAAGAAGGTCAGCCGGTCGAGGAAGTGGCTCATGGGATGGTCCTCTGGGGTGTCTCTGGCGAGGCTCGGACGGCGCGCCGCGGGCGCGGGAGTCTCGTCTCGAAGGAGCCTCGTCTCGAAGGGGTCTCGAATGCGCGGGCGCGAGGCCCTGTCCGGAGGGGGGCGCCCCCCTCCGGCGGCGCCTCAGCAGGGCGTCGCGGCGTTCCGGCGGGCGTACATCCACCAGTTCAGGACGACGTTGAAGGCGAAGAAGACGGCGAGCCCGTAGAAGACGACGTTCGGGTTGCCGTAGGCGGCGAAGGCGCCGGCGAACATCATGCCGAAGACGAAGGGGCCGTAGGCCGCGATCGCCGCCGTGAAGCCGATCACGCCGCCCGCCTGGCGCGGCGGGAAGATCATCGGCATCTGCTTGAAGGTCGAGGCGTTGCCGACGCCCGAGAAGGCGAACAGGCCGAGCATCGCGCCGACGAAGAACGGGAACTGCGCCATCGAGTCCGGCGTCGTGAACATCGGCACCGTCGCCGCGCAGGCGACCATGCCGAGCCCGGCAACCTGCGTCACCTTCGCTCCGCCGAACCGGTCGGAGATCGGGCCGCCGACGACGCGCAGAGCCGAGCCGACGAGCGGGCCGAGGAAGGCCCAGGCGAGCGGGTCGGGCGCGTTCTCGAGGCCGCCGTAGCACTTGGCGATGAGCAGCGGGAAGGTGCCCGCGAGCCCGGCGAAGGCGCCGAACGTCATCATGTAGAGGCTCGTCATCGACCAGGTGTGGCGCGAGCCGAAGATGTCCATCTGCTCGCGGATGTTCGCCTTGACCGGCACGCTCTTGAGGAAGGCGAGCGCGGAGAGGCCGAAGATCGCGATGAAGGGGATGAACACCGCGGTGGCGTTCTGCAGGTAGACCGGCGTCTCGACGCCGTTCCTGGTGAGCACCTGCGCCTCGCCGAGGACGGTCGCCCCGCCGAAGAGCGCCACCGTGATGATCCAGGGCGTGACGAACTGGACGACGGACACGCCGAAATTCCCGATGCCGGCCTGGATGGCGAGCGCGGTGCCCTGCAGGCGCTTGGGGAAGAACAGGGAGGTCGAGGGCATGAAGGACGAGAAGTTCCCGCCGCCGAGGCCGGCCAGGAAGGCGAGACCCATCAGCACGACGTAGGGAGTCTGCGGGTTCTGCACCGCGAAGAACCACCCCAAGGCCGGCAGCAGCAGCGAGAGCGTCGACCAGCCCACCACGGCGCGGGTGCCGTAGATCGGCACGAGGAACATGTGCACGAGGCGCAGCGTCCCGCCGGCGAGGCCCGGCATGGCCGCGAGCCAGAACAGCTGGCTCGTCGTCAGCTGAAAGCCGATCGCGGGGAGGCGCACGACCAGCGCCGAGACCAGGAACCAGATCACGAAGGCGAGGATCAGGTTCGCGGTGGTGATTGTGAGCGTGCGCCAGGCGAGGCGCGAGCCGCCGGAGGCCCAGAAGGCCTCGTTCTCCGGCTCCCAGCGCGAAAGCCGGGTTCCGCGCGTCTCGGGGCCCGATTGCTGGTCCTGCGGCTTCACAGGGGTGGCTGCGACGGACATGGGTCCGGTTCCTTTCGATCGGGGTGGCGTGCCCGTCGGAGCGCCGGGGCGCTCCGACGGCGCGGGGTCATTCGGCGGGGGCGGTGATGGCGGGCCCGCGAGCGGAGAGCCGGGCGAGCGCCGAGCGCAAATCGTCGAGGCTGCCGAAGCGGGCGGTCACGGTGAGGCCTTCGCCCTTCTCGACGACGTCCACCTTCTGGGAGCCGGCGAAGACGAGGGCGAGCTCGGCTTCGGCCTCCCGGCGGCGGCGCGCCTCCAGCGCGATCGCCTCGTCGACGGAGGAGATGACGTACTCGTCCCCGAAGCCGCCCTCCGGCTCCTTCAGCCACATCAGGCAGACGACCCACGAGATCAGGGCGCCGGCCGCGATGATGAGGAAGAACTGGCTCGGCGTGACCATCGTGAAGACGAAGAGGTAGAAGACCGCGCCGACATTGCCGTAGGCGCCGGCCATGCCCGAGATCTGGCCGGTGACCCGGCGCTTGATCGAGGGAATGATGCCGAAGGTCGCGCCCTCCGCGCCCTGCACGAAGAAGGAGCAGAAGATCGTGATCGCGATGGCGATGACGAGCGGCCAGCTCGAGTTCATCAGGCCCATCAGGCCGAAGCCCACCGCGATGCCGAGCATGTAGGACAGCATCACGAACTTGCGGTTCCCGAACCGGTCGGAGACGAGCCCGCCCATCGGCCGGGCGAACAGGTTCACGAAGGCGAAGGAGGCGGCGATCACGCCGGCGACGGCCGCATTGAGCCCCCAGGTCTGCTCGAAGAACAGCGGCAGCATCGACACGACGGCGAGCTCGGCGCCGAAATTGGCGAAGTAGGTCGTGTTGAGCGCGGCGACGGACTTGAAGGGATAGCGGTCGTCGGCGGGCACGCCCTTCCTGAGGATCGGCACGTTGACACGCAGAACCTGGACGATCTGGTAGAGGATCACGACGATGATCGCGGCGTAGACGAAGCTCGCGGTCATGGTGTCGAGATAGCCGAGGTTCTGGGTGCGCCAGACGAGGATCGCGAGGATGCCGACCATCGGCACCGTGAAGAGCACGAGCAGCACGAGGTCGCTCCAGGTGCTGACCTCGAGCGCGGCCGCCTTGCGCGGCTTGCGGTGGCTCTCCGGGTTCGGGCCGTCGGAGAGCGCGAACCAGTAGAAGACGCCGTAGGCGGCCATCACCAGGCCCGAGATCGCGATCGCCCAGCGCCAGCCGTCGTCGCCGCCGAAGAGGGTCAGCGCGATTGTGGGGAGCGTCATCGCCGCGGCGGCGGAGCCGAAATTGCCCCAGCCCGCATAGAGGCCCTCGGCGAAGCCGATGTCGCGCGGCTTGAACCAGAGCGCGACCATGTGGATGCCGACGACGAAGCTCGCGCCGATCGAGGAGAGGACGAGCCGCGAGACGAAGAGCTGCTCGCGCGTATCGCCGAAGGCGAAGGCGAGCGCCGGGATCGCCATGACGACCATCAGGATTGAGAACACGCGGCGCGGGCCGAAGCGGTCGAGCGCCATGCCGACGATGATGCGCGCCGGGATGGTCAGCGCCACGTTGGCGATGGCGAAGAGCTTGAGGTCCTCCGCCGTCAGCCAGTCCACCGAGCGCAGCATGCTGGAGGCCAGCGGCGCCATGTTGAACCAGACGTAGAAGGAGATGAAGAAGGCGATCCAGGTGAGGTGGAGCGCCCGGATGTCCCGGCTCTTGAACCGGAAGACGTCTGAGACTTTCATCGAGCTTTACCTCGGAAAAACTTGACCTCGGAAAGACCTCGCCTTTGGGAAAGGCGGCGAGCGCGCACGGACGTGCGCGGCGTGTCGTCAGGGGGCGGGAACGATCATCAGCGGGCACTGGACGCGCCGGGCCAGGAAGGCGCTCACCGACCCGAAGGTCATGTGGTCGAACTCCTCCACGAAGGCGTCGAGCTTCGCGGCGAAGAAGCCCCGGTCCGGCTTGTGGCTGTGGCGCGCCATGACGAGGAGGTCGGGCCGGCGCTCCTGCGTCGCCCGCAGGATCATCTTGCGCGCGTCGCCCTCGGCGATGAGGACGCGGGTCTCGAGCCCGGCGGCGGTGAGCTCCGCCGCGGCGGCCTCCGCGCCGGCGCGCTGCTCGCGGTACTGCTCCTCGAACAGCTCGTCCGTCGCGCTCGTCGAGGAGCCGACGTCCTCGATGACGGAGATCAGGGTGACCTCGGGCTTGGCCTCGGCGAACAGCGCCTTCACCGCCTCGAGGGCGATGCGCGCGTTGCGCGAGTGGTCGTAGGCGAGCATCAGGTGCATGGGCGAGCTCCGCGCAGGACGGAAGTCCTCTGGGGTCCAGGATGCGCGGAGAATGTCACGGGGCGCACGGCTCCAGACTTGACTTCCATCAAGCAAAGGAACCTTCCGAAGGCCGATCGCGCTCCTACCTAAGGAACGCTCCTTAGGTCTCAGCTTCGTCTGACGACGTTTTTCCGGGGCGAGAGAGGGTTTCGCAGCTGGGATTCCCGGAGATCCGTGGATTGACAATTATCAAGTACAGTGTGGGGGAGGGTCGAACCGATGGCGCGTTGCAGGTGGCGTTCCGACGACCCCGTCGCAGAGCCGTCCTCGGCGCCTTGCGCCCTGCACGAGGCCGATCCGGGCTATGCGGGCCTGGACGAGGAGACGCTCGCGCGGGCGTGCTGGCGCGCCCGGCGGACGCTGCGCCGGCTCCCAGCCGATGCGCCGCGGCCGCGCCGGACCGCGCGAGCGCCTCGCCTCCGACTCCCGGCACGTTGCGCCAGCGCAATTCGCTCCCGCGCCAGGGCGCTAGGATGCGCGCGACGATCGGAGGTGATTCATGCTCGCGACCCTGACCGCCCGCACCGAGGCCAACGCCGACAGCTTCCGGCGCATGTGCGATCGCGTCGGCTACGATACCGCCCGCGCGGGCGAGCATCCGCTCGCCTTCGCGCTCGCGGCGCGGCGCTGCGTCTTCTGCCGCCGCACCGAGGCCTGCCGCGCCTACCTCGAGACGCCGGGGGACGAGGCGCCGGACTTCTGCCCCAACGCCTTCTTCTTCGAGGCCGGCGCCGTGGTCTGAGGGGCGCGCGTCAGCCCGGCAGGCGCAGCGCCTTCGGACCGATGCCGAGCCCGATCATCAGGCTGTCCGCGATACGGTGCGCGCGGTCGACGAAGAACGCGGCGGCGTCCGGCGCGCAGACGTCGCGCGCCGTCTCCTCGAACAGGGCGAGCCAGCGCGCGAAGATCGCCGCGTCGAGGCCCATGCCGCGATGCGCGAGGTGCGGCTTGCCCTGGTAGCGGCCGGTGCCGCGCGCCACCGAGGACCAGAAGTCCACCATCCTCGCCAGATGTCCGTCCCAGCGCCCGGCGAGGCGCGCCTCGAAGACCGGGCCGAGCACGGCGTCCGCGCGCACGCGACCATAGAAGACGTGCACCAGGCGGGTGACGTCCGCCTCCGAGATCTCGGCCTTCGGCTCGACGAGCCGGATGCGCGTATCGGTCACGGCGCCCTCCGAAAAAAGGCATTGCGGATGCACCTTTGCATCTACGCGTCGAAACAGGTATTGTCGATACTTGTTTTCACGGACGCGTCGCGATGAAGCTCACCCTGCACACCGACTACGCCCTGCGCGTGCTGATGACGCTCGCCGTCCTCGAGGGCCGCGTCGTCTCGATCGAGGAGCTGGCGCGGCGTCACCGCGTCTCGGAGAACCACCTGCGCAAGGTCGCGCAGACGCTGGTCGGCATGGGGCTCGTCGCCGGCGTGCGCGGGCGCGCCGGTGGGCTGCGGCTCGCGGTCGACCCCCGGAGCGTCCGGATGGGCGGCGTGGTGCGCGCGCTCGAGGAGGACGTCGCCCTCGTCGAGTGCCTGGGCGAGGGCCCCGCCTCCTGCGCCCTCGCCGGCGCCTGCCGGCTGACCGGCGCGCTGGCGCGGGCGCTCGACGCCTTCTTCGCCGAGCTCGACCGCCTGACGCTCGCCGATCTCGCCGGGCGCGGGCCGGCGATGCGCGCGAAGCTCGGGCTCGACGCCGCCGTCGCGTCCTAAGGGCTCCCCCGGACTTGGCGCGTCGTGGGCGGACGGCCAAAAACAGGCATAGAAAATACCCCTTTTCAGGAGGCCGTCATGGTCGCTCTCGACGTCTCGCATGCGGCGCGCGCCGCCCGCCTCGGCAAGCCGAAGGCGGAGGGAATGCGCGGGCGGGTGACGCCGCAGGCGGTCTCGGGCCGCTATCGCCGGATCAAGTGGGGCATGCTCGTCGCCTGCCTCGGGCTCTACTACGCCCTGCCGCTGCTGCGCTGGGACCGCGGCCCCGGACAGCCGGACCAGGCCGTCCTCCTCGACCTCGCCCATGTGCGCGCCTATCTCTTCGGCCTCGAGCTGTGGCCGAGCGACGTCGTCCTGGTGACGGGCGTCCTCGTGGCCGCCACGCTCGGGCTCGTCCTCGTCAACGCCCTCGCGGGGCGTCTGTGGTGCGGCTATCTCTGCCCGCAGACGGTGTGGACCGACCTCTTCCTCCTGATCGAGCGGCGCATCGAGGGCGATCGCCGCGAGCGGCTGCGCAAGCGCGAAGGGCCGACGACGCTGCGCCGCGTCGTCGAGATCGGAGCGAAGCACGCGCTCTGGCTCCTCGTCGCGGTCATGACCGGCGGCGCCTTCGCGCTCTATTTCGTCGATGCGCCGACGCTCCTCGTCGGCCTCGCCACCGGCGCGGCCCCGGCGGCGGCCTACGGCGCCGTCGCGGCGCTGACGCTGACCACCTATGTCCTCGCCGGTCACGCTCGCGAGCAGGTCTGTACCTGGATGTGCCCCTGGCCGCGGCTGCAGAACGCCATCTTCGACCCGAAGGCGCTCTGCGTCGCCTATCGCGACGCGCGCGGCGAGCCGCGCCTTCCGGCCAAGCGCGCGCTGGAGCGTCGGGCCAAGGGCGACCCGGCCGGCGATTGCGTCGATTGCGCCCAATGCGTCGCCGTCTGCCCCATCGGCATCGACATTCGCGAGGGCCCGAACTTCGCCTGCATCAATTGCGGCCTGTGCGTCGACGCCTGCGACGGCGTCATGGCCCGGATCTCGCGCCCGCGCGGCCTGATCGCCTACGCGCCGTGGGAGGCGATCGAGGCCGAGCGCGCCGGGGCGCCCGCTCCGCGCTGGCGCCTCCTGCGTCCGAAGACGCTCGCGCTCGCGGCGGGCATCCTCGCCATCGCCGGCGCGATGGTCGGCACCCTGGCGACGCGCACCGACCTCGCCGTCGTCTCCGTCCACGACCGCAATCCCGCGGCCGTCCTCCTCAGCGACGGGCGGGTGCGCAACGGCTATGCGGTGACGCTGGCGAACCGGTCTCTCGCGGCGCGCACCGTCGTGCTCGCGATCGAGGGCCTGCCCGGGGCCGAGGTGACGGTGGCCGGCGCCGAGGCGGGCAACCGCGTCGCGCTCGAGCCCGGCGCGCGGCGGACGCTGCGGCTCGTCGCCAGCGCTCCGGCGGAGACCGCGCGCGACGTCGCGATCGTCGCGAGGGACCCGGCGAGCGGCGTCGCGAGCCGCACCGCCGACGTGTTCCTGCTCCCGGCGCGATGAGCGTCGGCGGTCCGCGCCCGGTCAGAAGATGTTGGCGCGCTCGTACTGGACCGGCCAGCTCACGCCCTCCGCGCGCAGGGCGTTCGCGGCGTGGAGGGGCCAGTTCGGGTCGAACAGCATCACCCGGCCGAGGACGACGAGATCGGCGCGCCCGCCGGCCACGATCTCCTCGGCCTGCTGCGGCGCCGAGATCAGCCCCACCGCCCCGGTCGCGATCCCGGTCTCGCGGCGGATGCGCTCGGCGAAGGGGACCTGATAGCCCGGATAGGGGTGGATGCGCTGCGCCGCGGAGACGCCGCCGGAGGAGCAGTCGATCAGGTCGACGTCGCCGCGGGCGGCGAGCCGCCGCGCGAGCGCCACCGAATCCGCGATCGTCAGCCCGCCCTCGACCCAGTCCGTCGCGGAGATGCGCACGAAGAGCGGCAGGTCGTTTGGCCATTCGGAGCGCACGGCGTCGAGCACCTCCATCAGGAAGCGGGCGCGGTTCTCGAGCGGCCCGCCATAGGCGTCCTCGCGCGCGTTCGAGAGCGGCGAGAGGAAGGCGTGCAGCAGGTAGCCGTGGGCGGCGTGGACCTCGAGCACGGCGAACCCCGCGTCGCGCGCGCGCCGCGCCGCGAGGCGGAAGTCTTCGGTCACGCGCGCGATCTCGCCGAGGTCCATGGCGCGCGGCGGCGGCGCGTCCGGCGATTGGGGCAGCGCCGAGGGGCCGATCGTCTCCCACCCGCCGGCGCCGACGGGGATGGGCTTCGTGCCCTCCCAGGGCCGCGAGACGGAGGCCTTGCGCCCCGCATGCCCGATCTGGATCGCCGGCACGGCGCCGAGGCGCCGCGCCATGGCGGCGATGCGTGCGAGCGCGTCGCGCTGGTCGTCGTTCCACAGGCCGAGGCAGTTGGGGGTGATCCGCCCCTCGGGCGAGACGTGGGTCGCCTCGACGCACAGGATGCCGACGCCGCCCGCCGCACGCGCCGTGAGGTGGGCGACATGCCACTCGTTCGGCATGCCGTCCTCGGCCGAATACTGGCACATCGGCGAGAGCATGATCCGGTTGCGCGCGGTGACCGAGCGGAAGGCGATCGGCTGGAACAGGACCGGCTGGCGGCTGGGCTTGTAGATGCGGCGTTCGTTCTCGCTCATGGCGGGCTCTCTCCGAGGGTTGCCCAGACCTTGCCGCAAGGATCTCGGGGGTCAATGCGCATGCGCGCCAAGACGAACTTCGACCGCCTTCGGCCGGTCGTCTTTCGATGAATAATCCTGGCCGATAACTACGAATATTCTGTGTGGTTTGTCGCAAGATCGCGTGGTCGATCAAATACACTTTCGTGCAGCCATCGTTTTTGGGAAAGTCCGTCGCGACACGAAGCTTTCGCGCATGCCGGCGAGGCCCGGACGTCCCCGCGCCTGCTTGTGCGGTGTCCGCGCACGCCATCGGGCGAGCCGGCGGGCGCGGCTTCGCGCCAGACCTCACGACGACCGAGTCACCGCGTCGCTCCCGACGAAAGCCGCATGGAGTTGAGGATGACGAATCGGCCCGCCTCTCTCGTGTCCCCCACCGACGGGGACGTCTTCGACCTCCGCAGGCCGCGATCGGCGGGCCGGCTGAGCGCCGGAGCGCTCGCCGCCTGTCGCGCGCGCGGGGTGCCGCTCGCCTACGATCCCGTGCAGCAGGGATGGGTCGCCCAGGCCTGCCTGGACGACATCGACGACGCACCCGCGCCGGACGGCCGGCCCGGCGCGCCGCGCACGCCGCCGCGCGCATCCATCGCGCGAGAACGCCTCGTTCTGCGGCCGTGGAGCCTCGACGACGTTCCCGCCTTCGTCGCGCTCCTCGACGACCCCCGCGTGTGGCAGCATCTTCCGGAGGACTATCCGGCGCCCCTGTCGGAGGCGATCGCCCGTGACCTGATCGAGATCTCGAACGCGGGCGCGCATCACGAGGTGCGGGCGATCGAGCGCGACGGCGTCGCCGTCGGGCAGGTCCGCCTCGCCTTCGACCCCGACGCCCGGCCCGCCACGCAGGCGGAGATCAGCTACTGGCTCGGCGCGCCGCATTGGGGCAAGGGCATCGGCAGCGAGGTCGTCGCGCTGTACACGAACCTCGTCTTCGCCCGGCGGCCGGAGCTCTCGGCGATCCACGCCGTCGTGCATCCGGAGAACCGCATGTCGGCGCGGGTGCTGGAGAAGGCGGGCTATCGTCGCGAGGAACCGCCCCCGGACGATTGTGGCGTGCTGCGCTATCGCATCCGTCGCGCGGATCGGGCGCCCTAGGATCGGGTCCGAGGACGGTACGTGCGGGACGCGAGCCATGCACTCCGTACTTGTCCGGACGGCCTCGTCCGCTGTATACGCGTGCTGGACGAAGCGCCGCACGACGGAGGCCGGCCGCCTGCCTCGGCGGGCTCTCGCAGCCTCGGGGGATCCGCATGTTTCAGCCGAGCACGTTTCGGGAGGACCGCGTCGAGGTCATGCACGCGCTGATCAGCGAGCGGCCGTTCGCGACGCTGGTCACGATGCAGGAGGACGGCCTGTGCGCCGATCACGTCCCGCTCGTGCTGCACGCCGAGGAGGGCGGGCCGGGCCGGCTGCGCGGCCACGTCGCCGCGAAGAACCCGCTGTCCCGCTGCGCGGACCCGATCGACGTGCTCGCCGTCTTCCAGGGCCCGCAACGCTACATCTCGCCCGCGTGGTACCCGTCGAAGCAGGAGCACGGCAAGGTCGTGCCGACCTGGAACTACGCCGTGGTCCACGCCCGCGGGCGGCTGCGGCTGCAGACGGATGCCGCGTGGCTGCGCGCGCACCTCGGCGCGCTCACCGACCGGAGCGAGGCCGGGCGCGCGAAGCCGTGGGCCGTCTCCGATGCGCCCGAGGACTATGTCGAGCGGCAATTGCGGGGGCTGATCGGCTTCGAGATCGAGATCACCGCGCTCTCCGGCGTCTGGAAGGTCAGCCAGAACAAGACCGATCGCGATCGCGAGGGCGTCCTCGCGGGCCTCGGCGGGGAAGGCACGCCCGAGGCGGCGGAGATGGCGCGCCTCGTCGCGAGCCGCGCTCGGCCGCCCGCGGGCCTCGGCGGGCCGAAGGCGGCCGGCTGAGCCGCACCCCATCGTGCCGGCGGCGTGGGCCGATGCCCATCCGGTCGCGGCGGCGCCGGCCCTTGCCAGCGCAGTTCTCCTTTGGCAAGTGCGACGACCCGCCCGCGCTCGCGCCCACGCCCCGGCGCTGCGCGGCGCGGCCGAGGAGACGAGCATGGACATGAGAAACGCCGATCCCGCCTGGGATCTCGTCGACGCCAAGCGCGAGGATTTCGAGGCTCTGGCCGATCGGATCTTCGATGCGCCGGAGATCGCCTATACCGAGCGCCGCGCGGTGGCCGAGCACACCGCGATGCTGCGCGCCCAGGGCTTCCGGGTGACCGAGAACGCCGCCGGCATCCCCACCGCCGTCGTCGGCGAGTGGGGCGCGGGCGGGCCGGTGATCGCCATTCTCGGCGAGTACGACGCGCTCCCCGCGCTCAGCCAGCAGGCCGGCCTCGCCGAGCACGCGCCGGTGGAGGAAGGCGGCCACGGCCACGGCTGCGGCCACAATCTCCTGGGCTCGGCCGCGATCCTCGCCGCCACCGCCGTGCGCGACTGGCTGGAAGCGGAGGGGATCCCCGGCCGCGTGCGCTATTACGGCTGCCCGGCGGAGGAAGGCGGCGCGGCCAAGACCTACATGGTCCGCGACGGGCTCTTCGCCGACGTCGACGCCGCGATCAGCTGGCATCCCTATTCGCATACCGGCGTCGACCCGGCGCGCTCGCTCGCCAACACGCGCATCGACTTCACCTTCCACGGCAAGGCGTCCCATGCCGCCGCCGCGCCGGAGCTCGGCCGCAGCGCGCTCGATGCGGTGGAGCTGATGAACATCGCCGTCAACTATCTGCGCGAGCACATGCCCGACGAGGCGCGCATCCACTACGCCTATCTCGACGCCGGCGGCACGGCGCCCAACGTGGTGCCGGCGCGCGCCACGGTGCGCCAGCTGATCCGCGCCCGCGATCTCGGCGGCCTGTCCGAGCTGGTCGAGCGCGTGCGCGCCATCGCCGACGGGGCGGCCCTGATGACGGGCACGCGGGTGGAGGCCAAGGTGCATTCGGCGGTGTCGAACCTGATCGGCAACCGTCCGCTCGAGGAGGCGCTCCAGGGCGTGCTCGAGGGCCTCGGCCCCGTACCCTTCGACGCCGCGGACCGCGCCTTCGCCGAGGCGATCCGCGAGACCCTCTCGCGCGGGGACATCGCGGCCGCCTTCCGCGACATGGGCCGCGCGCCCGACTACGATCTGCCGCTGTGCGACTTCGTGCTGCCGCTGGACCGGCCGTTCCTCGGCGGCATGGGCTCGACCGACGTCGGCGACGTGAGCTGGGCGACGCCCACCGTGCAGGCGCGCGTCGCGACCTGCGCCATCGGCACGCCGCTGCACACCTGGCAGATGACGGCGCAGGGCAAGGCGCCCGCTGCGCACAAGGGCATGGCGCATGCGGCCAAGGCCATGGCGAGCCTCGCCTGCCGGCTGATGCGCGACGAGGCCCTGCGCCGCGCCGCCGCCGCCGACCACGCGGCGCGGCTGGCGGAGAGCCCCTATGCCTGCCCGATCCCGCCGGAGACGCGCCCCCCCATCGCGGCGGAGTGAGCGGCGCTCACGGCGCGGTCTCGTCGCGCCGCGCCCGCGATGCGGCGCGTGTCGCGGGTGGCGGCGTCGCCCGCGCCGGGTTGCGCGCGCGACGCCCGTCGAGCCGGCGCATGACGGGCGTCACCGTCGTTCCGTGCAGCACGATCGAGAGCAGCACGACGCAGCAGACGGTGACCCAGAGCGCGCCCGGGCGCTCGAACTCGGCCTCGCCGAGCGCATAGGCGAGATAGTAGAACGAGCCGAGGCCGCGAATGCCGAAGAAGGCGGTCGCGGCCCGCGCCTCCGCCGGCGCGGGGTGGCCGATCAGGCCGATCCAGCCTGAGAGCGGCCGGACCAGGAACAGGATGGCCAGGGAGGCGACGACCACCCGCCAGTCGAGGGCGCCGAAGATCGAGCCTTCCGCGATCGCCGCGCCGAAGAAGACGAGGAGCGCCATCATCAGGAGGCGTTCGATCTGCTCGGCGAACTCGTGCAGCTTCTCGTGATAGGCGTGGCGGCGCTCCATGGCCCGCACCGACACGCCGGCGACGAAGACCGCGAGGA
Organism: Salinarimonas sp.; assembly: GCF_040111675.1. NCBI lineage: Bacteria > Pseudomonadati > Pseudomonadota > Alphaproteobacteria > Hyphomicrobiales > Salinarimonadaceae > Salinarimonas > Salinarimonas sp. Next base: position 566,879 of record NZ_CP157794.1, read on the forward strand.
AGCCGTAGCCGTCGAGGAGCTCCGTCCCGCCATAGACGAGGCCGGTGATGCCGAGCGCGACGAAGCCGTCGCCGGTTCGGGAGATGCGGGCGCGGTCGGGCAGGCGGAACATCAGCCAGCCGACGGCGCGCCCGCCGAGCCAGCCCGCGAGCGCCCCGACGGAGAGCTTCCAGACGACGTCGTGGCGCAGCCAGTCGGCGAGGAAGGGCTCGCCCGTCGCCTGCACGCCGGCCATGGCGATGGCGAGATAGACGAACGGGAAGGCGAGGCCGTCGTTGAGCCCGGCCTCGGAGGTCAGCGCGAAGCGGGTCTCGTCGTCCGCGCCGGATCGCGGCGGGCCGACCTGCACGTCCGAGGCGAGGACGGGATCGGTCGGCGCCAACGCCGCGCCGAGCAGCAGCGCCGCCGGCAGGCCGAGCCCGAGGAAGCCCCAGCCGATCAGCGTGATCGCCGCGATGGTGAGCGGCATGGAGATCCCGAGCAGCCGCCAGGTCGCGCCCCATCGCCGAAAGCCCGGCGGGCGGTGGAGCTTCAGGCCCGCGCCCATCAGCGAGACGATGACGACGAATTCGGTCAGCCGCTCCGTCGCCTCGCGGCTCTCGAGCGGGTTGACGGCCAGCACCGTATGGAGCGGCGAGGAGGCGAGCGCCATCCCGATCGCGATGCACACGATCGGCAGGGACAGGGGCAGCTCCTCGAGGAGCATCGGTGTCCAGGCGGTGAGGAGGACGATCGCGCCGAAGATCGCCAGGAGAACCATGTAGAGATCCATGCCTCTACGATGGCCGAGCGGCGGTTCAGGTTCCGCCGGCTGCTGCGGGGATCGCGCCTCAGCCCGCGCCGCCGAACCCCGCGCCCGCCTCCGCCGGCGCGAGGCGGATCAGGCGCGAGTCGGCCACGGCCGCCTGGCGGTGCTTCACCGCCTCGCGATACGCGCGGTCGCGGATCATCGCCACGAAGGCGGCGACGGAGGGATACTCCGCGATGAAGCAGGCGTCCCAGCGCTCGTCGGCGGGGCCGATCAGCGTCTGCTCGAAGCGCCCGCGCCAGACGATGCGCCCGCCGAGCCGGGAGAAGACCGGGAAGCTCTCCCGGCCGTAGGCGGCGTAGGCCTCCGCGCCCGTGGCGGCGCGGCCGTCCGGATAGGCGGCGCGCGCCCGGAAGCGCACGAGGTTGAGCATGTGGATCGGCCCTGCCCGGTCGGCCTCGCGGAAGGCGGCGAAGGCCTCCTTCGTGGGATCGACGTATGCGAGCGCTTCGCCGGAGGTCTCGTCGGGCATGTGCGGCGCCTCCCGGTCGGCGGGGCGCCGCGGCGCGCCTCAGATCGCCAGATATTCCTGCCTCAGCTCGACATTGTCGAGCACCTCCTTCGCCGTGCCGTCGAAGACGATCTCGCCCATATCGAGGATGATCGCCCGGTCGGCGAGGTGGAGGGCGGCGATGGCGTTCTGCTCGACGATGATGGTCGTCATGCCCAGCCGCTTGATCTCCTCCAGCGTGCGCTCGATCTCCTGCACGATGACCGGCGCGAGGCCCTCGTAGGGCTCGTCCAGCAGCAGCAGCTTGACGTCGCGCGCGAGCGTGCGGCCGATGGCGAGCATCTGCTGCTCGCCGCCCGACAGCGTCGTGCCCTCCTGCTTGCGGCGCTCGCCGAGGCGGGGGAAGAGATCGTAGATGCGCTCGATCGACCAGCCCTTGGGCGGCGCGATCTGGGCGAGCTGAAGATTCTCCTCGACCGTGAGGCCCTGGATGATGCGCCGGTCCTCCGGCACGAGGCCGATGCCGTTCTGCGCCGCCCCGTAGGACTTCATCTCGTGGACCGGCTTGTGGTCGAGCCAGATCTCGCCGTGGCGCACCTCCGGCTCGTCGACGCGGGCGATGGCGCGCAGCGTCGAGGTCTTGCCGGCGCCGTTGCGGCCGAGCAGCGCCAGGATCTCGCCCTCGCGCACCTGGAAGGAGACGCCCTGCACGATGTAGCTCTCGCCGTAATAGGCGTGCAGGTCCCACACCGAGAAATAGGCGTGCTCGGCGAGGTTGCGCGGCTTCGGCGCGGCGCCCGCGAACACCTCGTCGCCGATGAGGTTGGCGCTGGCGGGGTGGATCTTCGGCTCCGCCGCGCCCGGCCGGGCCTCCGGCGCCGGCGAGGGGCGGGCGGCGGCTGCGGTCGTGTCGCTCATAGATGCGCTCCCCCGAGATAGGCTTCCTGGACCTTCGGATTGCCCTTGATCTTCTCGGGCACGTCCTCGGCGATGATGGCGCCCTGGGCGAGCACCGAGATCTTCTCCGCCAGCGAGAACACGACGTGCATGTCGTGCTCGATGACGACCATGGTGATGCCGCGCGTCGAGATCTCCTTGAGGAGGTCGATGGTGCGGTTGGTGTCGGCGCGGGACATGCCGGCGGTGGGCTCGTCGAGCAGGAGGAGCTTGGGCTCCTGGACGAGGCACATGGCGAGCTCGAGCCGGCGCTTGTCGCCGCGCGAGAGGTGCTGGGCCTCGACATGCGCCTTGCCGTCGAGCTTCAGGTCGGCGAGGAGCGCCATGGCCCGGTCGCGGATGTCCCGCTCCCGCACCACCTGGTTCCAGGCGTGCAGCCCGAAGGCGCCGTCCCGGCGCGCGAAGGCCGGGATCATCACGTTCTCGAGGAGCGAGAGCTCCCCGAAGATCTCCGGCGTCTGGAACACGCGCGAGACGCCGATCTGGTTGATCTCGTGCGGCGTCATGCCCACCAGCGGCCGGCCGTCGAACACGACGGAGCCGGTGTCCGGCGTGAGCTTGGCGATCAGCGTGTTGAGCAGGGTCGACTTGCCCGCCCCGTTCGGCCCGATGATGGCGTGGACCGAGCCCTTCGCGACGTCGAGATTGACCTCGCGAAGGGCCTTGAGGCCGCCGAAGGACTTGTTGACGTTCTTGACCTCGAGAATGCCCATGACGCTCACTCCGCGGCGCTGGAGGAGGGCGCGCCCACCGGGCGCCCCTTCGGCTCGGCCGGGCGCCGGCGGAACAGCCGCCCGATGCGCTGGCCGCCCTCGACGATGCCGCCCGGCAGGAAGATGACGACGAGCATGAACATGATGCCCAGCGTCAGGTGCCAGCCCTTGCCGACGAAGGGATAGAAGACGGCGACGACGAAGTCCTCCAGCCCGTCCGGCAGGAAGGCGAACCAGGCGTGCAGGATGCCTTCGTTGATCTTGGAGACGATGTTCTCCATGTACTTGATGAAGCCGGCGCCGAGCACCGGGCCGATCAGCGTGCCGGCGCCGCCGAGGATGGTCATCAGCACGACCTCGCCCGACGCCGTCCAGAACATGCGCTCGGCGCCCGCCAGCGGGTCCATCGACACCATCAGGCCGCCGGCGAGGCCGGCATACATGCCCGAGATGACGAAGGCCGCGAGCGTGTAGGGCTTCGGGTTGAGGCCCGTGTACTGCATGCGCTGCTGGTTCGACTTGACCGCCTTGAGCATCATGCCGAAGGGCGAGCGGAAGATGCGGATCGCCACGTAGAAGGCCACCAGCATCAGCACGGCGCACAGATAGTACCCGGCGTTGAAGGTGAACAGCCACCCGCCGAGCGCCGGCTCCCAGCTGTCGCGCATCTCGAGGCCGAAGAAGTTCGTCAGCGGGATCGAGCCCTCGGGCGTGGCGCCGACGCCGAGCACGCGGGGATCCGACAGCGAGAGCTGCAGGCCGGTCTCGCCGCCGGTGACGGGGGTGAGCACGGAATAGGCCAGCGCGAAGGACATCTGCGCGAAGGCGAGGGTGAGGATCGAGAAGTAGATGCCCGAGCGCCTGAGCGAGATCCAGCCGACGAACAGCGAGAACAGGCCGGCGACGATCACCGAGACGACGATCGCCGGCACGACGTTCATCGTGAGCAGCTTCATCATCCACACGCCGGCATAGGAGCCGACCCCGAGGAAGGCCGCGTGGCCGAACGACAGGTAGCCGGTGAGCCCGAACAGGATGTTGAAGCCGATGGCGAAGATCCCGAAGATCAGGAAGCGCTGCATCAGGTCCGGATAGCCGGCGTTGAACTGCGCGAGATCCGAATCGACCGGGAACGGGTTGAGGATGAAGGGCGCGAAGAGCGTCATCCCCAGCACGATCAGGAACAGCGAGGTGTCCTTCTTGTTCAGTCCGAGCATGGCGGCCTACTCCATGACGCCCTTGCGGCCCAGGAGACCGCGCGGCCGCGTGAGAAGGATGATGATCGCGACGAGGTAGATCACGATCTGGTTGATGCCCGGGATCACGCTCGTGACCTGCGGCATCGAGGCGAAGCTCTCGAGGATGCCGAGCACGAACCCCGCGAGCACCGCGCCGCCGAGCGAGCCCATGCCGCCGACGACGACCACGACGAAGGACAGGACCAGGAAGTCCATGCCCATGTGGTAGTTCGGCGAGTTGATCGGCGCGTACATCACCCCGGCGAGGCCGGCCACCACCGCGGCGATGGCGAACATGATGGTGAAGCGCTTGTCGATGTTGATGCCGAGCAGCCCCACCGTCTCGCGGTCGGCCATGCCGGCGCGCACCACCATGCCGAACGTGGTGAATTGCAGGAAGGCGAACACCCCGCCGATCAGGATCGCGGCGAAGATGAAGTAGATCAGCCGCCAGTAGGGATAGATGATCTGCCCCGCATCGAAGCCGATCAGCACGCCGAAGTCGAGCGAGCCGACGAGCGCCGGAGGCGCGGGGGTGGGGATCGGGTTCGCCCCGAAGAAGTACTTGACGATCTCCTGGAGCACGATCGCGAGGCCGAAGGTGACCAGGATCTGGTCGGCGTGCGGGCGCTTGTAGAAGTAGCGGATCAGCCCGCGCTCCATGGCGAGGCCGGCCGCGATCATGATCGGGATCGCGAACAGGATGCCGAGCGGCACCGACCATTCGATGATCGTCTGGCCGATCTCCGGTCCGAACCACTCCTCGACATAGGGCGTCTGGACCTTGAGGGGGTTGCCAAGGAAGTCCGTTCGCGTCGGATCGACGGTCTCGTGGGAGATGGCGAGCAGGCGCGACAGCGTCACGGCGCAGAAGGCGCCGAGCATGAACAGCGCCCCGTGGGCGAAGTTCACGACGCCGAGCGTGCCGAAGATGAGCGTCAGCCCGAGCGCGATGAGCGCGTAGGCCGAGCCCTTGTCGAGCCCGTTGAGGATCTGGAGGATGATCGCGTCCATGGGGAGCTTTCGTCGCGCGCTGCGCCGCCGCGGGGCGGCGGGCCGGAACAGGGGTCCGGCCGCGCGCGGGGCGCGGCCGGACCGGATCGACGTCGCGTCGGACGATCAGGCGCCCGCGTTGCAGCTGCCGAGTTCGCCGCCGGCGAACTGCGGATGGTCGGGGTCGTAGGTGACCTGCTCCGTCGGCGTCATCTCGACGATCTCGACGAGGTCGAACTCGTTCTCCGGGTTCTCCTTGCCCTTCACGACGACCACGTCCTTGAAGCACTGGTGGTCGGCGCCGCGATAGAGCGTCGGGCCGTTGCCCAGCCCGTCGAACTCGAAGTCCTCCAGCGCCTCGACGACGGCGCAGGGGTTGAACGACCCGGCGCGCTCGACGGCGTCGGCATAGAGAAGAGCCTGCACGTAGCCGGTGTGTGCGGCCTGGCCCGGCGGGACGCCGTACTTCTCGCCGTAGGAGCGCACGAAGGCGTTGGTGCCGGAATACTTCTCGCCGAACACGTTCTCGAGCTTCCAGTCCCAGTTCTGGGAGCCGAAGATGCCCTTCATGTTGGCGCCGGCGCCCTTGGCCATCAGCTCGGAGTAGAGCGGCACGACGATCTCGAACTGCTTGCCGTTCTTCTGGCGCTCGCGCAGGCCGAACTGCACGGCGTTGGTGAGCGAATTCACCATGTTGCCGCCGTAGTGCACCAGGACCAGCACGTCGGCGTCGGAGTTCAGCACCGGCGCGATGTAGGACGAGAAGTCGGTCGCGGTCAGCGGGGTGAGCACGGTCTCGACCGTGTTCCAGCCGACGGCCTCGGTGGCCTCGCGGATCGCCTGCTCGGTCGTGTAGCCCCAATTGTAGTCGGCGGTGATGTAGTAGGCGTTGCGGTCGGCGCCGTAGGCGTTCTTCAGCACCGGCGCGAGCGCGGCGCCGGACATGTAGGAGTTGAAGAAGTGCCGGAAGCCGTTGGCCTTGCGGTCCTTGCCGGTGGTGTCGTTGGCGTGCGTGAGGCCCGCCATGAAGATCACGCCGGCCTCCTGGCAGAGCGCCTGCACGGCCACCGCGGGGCCGGACGAGGACCCGCCGGTGATCATGACGACGCCGTCCTTCTCGATCATGGAGCGCGCGGAGGCGCGGGCGGCGTCGGTCTTCGTCTGCGTGTCGCCGGTGACGTACTGCACCTTCTTGCCGAGGATGCCGTTGCCCGACAGCGCCTTGGACGAGAACGTGTTCAGCATGCCGCCGTCGCCCTCGCCGTTGAGGTGCTCGACGGCGAGCTGGTAGGCGCGCAGCTGCTCGAGGCCCTCGTCGGCGTAGGGGCCGCTCTGCGGGACGTTGAAGCCGAGGGTGACGGTGGAGCCGGTCGGCTCGTTGGTGAAGGCGTTGGCGTTGCGCGTGAACACGTGCGGCATCGCGAGGCCGGCGCCGATGGCCGCCGTGCTCTTGATCAGGCCGCGTCGGTCGATGGTGAACTTGCTCATCCGTTTCCTCCCAGAAGGTCCTGACGCCATGTACAGAAGCTGGGTAAGTGCCCAGTCTTGTTCATGCACATATTAAGAACGATAGCGCAGGCCAGTGCGGGCAGCTAGAGCGCAAACCCTTTGCCGGGCCTAGACATTCGTTGTACATGTAGTGAAGTGTGAAATGATTGCCGAGAAGGGCGAAGGCAGGACTTCACAATACTTTGTGCATTGCACAATGACTTCTTCGGAGCCTGGATGCGCTGTCGCGGCGGGCCATTCCTTAGCGGCATGCCGGGCGACGCCGCGCCCTGGCCCGAATCGCCTCAACGTGCGACGCCCGCCACCGCACCCTCGATGCCGCGCTGCAGCAGGGCCCAGTCGAAGCCGAGCGAGAGGAGCCGGTAACCGCGAGCGATCATGGCGTTCGCCTCCTCGGCGCTTGCCGCGGCGCCGCCGAGCGCGACCGGTGTGTCGCGCGCCGCGCGCTCCATGCGCGCCGCCGCCGCGCGGACCTGCGGGTGGTCGACGCGGCCGCGATGCCCGAGCGCGGTGGCGAGATCGCCGAGCCCCAGGCAGGCGCAATCCAGGCCGGGCGTGGCGAGGATCGCGTCGAGGGTCTCCAGGGCCGCGGGTGATTCGAGGGTCGCCATGGTCAGGATCTCGGCGTCGGCGGCGTCCTGGTAGGCCCGCATGGAGAGGTCCCAGCGCATCGGGGCGTAGAACGGGCCCCAGCCGCGATCGCCGTCCGGCGGATAGCGCACGGCGCGCACGGCCGTCTCCGCGTCCGCGGGCGTGCTCACGAAGGGGAAGCAGATCCCCATCGCGCCGAAATCGAGCGGCGCCTTGGCGGCCTGCGCGGACAGAGCCGGCACGCGCACGAGCGGCGTGAGCCCGGTGCCGTTCGTCGCGGCGATCATCCGGCTCGCCTCGGCGGGGCCGATGGGCGCGTGCTCCATGTCGATCAGCACGAAGTCGAGACCCGTGGCGGCGAGGATCTGGATCACCTCGACGCTCGGTATGGTGGCGAAGACGCCGAGCGCGCAGCGGCCTTCCGCCCACAAACGCTTCAGATGGTTCGCAGGCACGCCCTGGTGTCGCACGGTTTCATCTCCAATTGCTCCACGTGCGATTCTAGAGCGTAAAACGTGTCGAAGTCCATGACCCAGAGCGGCATTTCCATACGCAAGATCGAAGATGTTGCATGCATGCGCGCGGCGCCGACGCGGACTTTCCACGACGGCGCCGGCGCGGGTCGCGGGCGATCGCTGCGTCAGGCGGCCCGCACGGCCTGGAGAAACTCCGTCACCCGCGCGCGCAGCTCGCCCGCCTGGGCGTCGAGGCTCTCGGCGGAGCCGAGAATCTGCTCGGCGGCGGAGCCCGTCGTCGCCGCGGCCTGGCGCACGCCGACGATGTTGGAGGAGACCTCGTTGGTGCCCGCCGAGGCCTCGGCCACGTTGCGGGCGATCTCCTGCGTCGCGACGTTCTGCTCCTCGACGGCCGCGGCGATGCCCGAGGCGTAGCTGTTGAGCGTGCGGATCGCCTCGGCGATCTGCTCGATCGAGGCGGCGGCGTCGCCGGTGACGTCCTGGATGCCGCGGATCTGCTCGGCGATCTCGTCCGTCGCCTTGGCGGTCTGCGCGGCGAGCGACTTCACCTCGGCGGCGACCACCGCGAAGCCCTTGCCGGCCTCGCCGGCGCGCGCCGCCTCGATCGTGGCGTTGAGCGCGAGGAGATTGGTCTGCTCGGCGATCTGCTGGATCAGCCCGACGATGTCGCCGATGCGCTGGGCGGCGTCGGTGAGGCGGCCGACCTTCTGCACCGTGACGCCGGCCTGGTCGGCAGCGCCGCCGGCGAGCGTCGCGGTTTCCGAGACCTGCCGGCCGACCTCCTGCACGGTCGAGGCGAGCTCGGTGGAGGACGCGGCGACGTTCTCGACGTTGGAGGCCGCCTGCTCGGAGGCCGCGGCGACGGCGGTCGCCTGGTTCGTCGTCTCCTCCGCCGTGGCCGACATGGCCCGGGCGCTCTCGGAGAGCTCGGAGGAGGACTTGTCGAGGGTGGCGGTGACGGCGTCCGCCGCCTTCTCGAAGCGGGCGATCGCGGCGTCGATCGCCTTCTGGCGGCGCTCGCGGGCGGCCTGCTGGTCCGCCGTCTCGGCGCGCAGGCGCTCGGCCTCGAGGCCGTTCTCCTTGAAGGTCAGCGCCGCGCGGGCGACGTCGCCGACCTCGTCGCCGCGCTCCGTTCCGGGCACCGCGATCTGGTATTCGGCGTCGGCGAGGCGCTTGAGGATGTCGACGATGGCGCGCAGCGGCCTGCCGATGCCCAGATGCGCGATCGCGGCGCCGACCGCGAGGCCGGCCGCGATCCCGATGCCCGCGACGACGAGGATGATCGCCGTCGAGGCGTGATACTCGGCCGTGGCGGCGTCGGACGCCGCGGCGACGCGGTCGGAGAGGCCCTCCGCCAATGCGCGGGCGTGGTCGCGCAGGTCGTCGGCGATGACGGAGTTCGCGGCGGCGGCCCGGCGCAACGCCTCCACCTCCGCGCTCGCATCGACGCTCGTCACCGCGGCGGCGGCGGCGAAGAGGATCTCGAGCCCGCGCTCGTAGGCGACGACGTCGGCGCGCACGGCCGCGAGCGCGGTGCGCTCGGCGTCGGTCGCCACCGCTTCGAGCGCGGCGAGGCGCTCCTCCAGCGTCGCGAGCTCCTGCTCGAGCGCCGCCTTGGCCTCGTCGCGCGCCTGCGGCCGCGGGTCGGAGACGAGGCGGAACTGCTCGCGCCCCACCGCCAGCATGGAGGTGTTCATGCGCGCCGCGAGCAGCGCGCGCTCGGAATAGGCGTTCATCGTGTCGGTGGCGCGCGACAGCGAGCCGAGCGAGGTGACGGCGACGCCGGAGATGATCACGGCGACGAGGCCGAGGACGGCGATGACGGACAGGATCTTCGTCGTGATCCGGAAGCGCGCGAGGAAGGACATGATCGGTCTCCGAGGCGGCGTGCGAGCCCTCCGGGCGGCGAGGCCCGGCGTCTCGCAAGGATGGGAGACCCGCGTGAACGGCGCGCTATACAAATCGAAATTGCGGAGAGGAGCAGCGAGGATACTTCGTAAATGGAGCTTAATTCAGGAACTCTTAATGACCCAACTGCTGCGTTGCAGCAAGCAGGCTTCGTGGGGGCGCGAATTTACGGAATCCGGGCGCGATCATCTAGAAGTAGGACCGCACCAGCCCGCCGATGAGGATGTTCCATCCGTCGATCAGCACGAAGAACAGGATCTTGAACGGCAGCGAGATGACGGTGGGCGGCATCATCATCATGCCCATCGACATGACGATCGTCGCCACCATGATGTCGATGACGAGGAAGGGCAGGGCGATGATGAAGCCGATCTCGAAGCCGCGGCGCAGCTCGGAGATCATGAAGGCGGGGATGAGGGTGCGCAGGTCGACCGTCTCGTCCTCCCCGGCGAGCGCCGTCGCGCCCTCCATCGCGCCCTGCATCGCGCCCTCCTGCGCCACCGCCTCCGAGACGAAGCTCGCCTGCGCCAGCTCCTGGAACATGGCGAGGTCCTCCTCGCGCACGTGGGCGAGCATGAACTCCCGGAACGGCTCCACCGTGCGCTCGAAGGCTTCCTCCTCGCCGATCTCCTCGGCGATCAGCGGCTCGATGCCCTCCGCCCAGGCGCGGTCGAAGGTCGGCGCCATGACGTAGAAGGTCATGAACAGGGCGAGCGAGATCAGGACGAGGTTCGCCGGCGTCGATTGCAGGCCCATGCCGGCGCGCAGGAAGGAGAGGGCGACGACGAAGCGCACGAAGCTCGTGACCATGATCATCAGCCCCGGCGCGATCGAGAGCACCGTGAGCAGCGCGACGAGCTGGACGATGCGGCCCGTCGTCGAGCCCTCGCCCTCCGGCAGCAGGCTCGCGAGGTCGAAGCCCGACTGCGCCGCCGCCGGGCCGGCGAGGAGCGCGAGGCCGGCGAGGCCGAGCGGAAGGCCGAGGAGGAGGGCGCGCCGCCGGCTCATTGCACCACCAGGGTCTCGATGACGACCTCGCGCACGCGCCCGTCCGAGCGGGTGTGCGCGCGCTCGGCGAGGTCCTCGCGCAGGAAGGCGAGGCCGCTCGCGCCCTCGAGCCGCGCCAGCGGCAGGGTGCGCAGCCAGGCGAGCGTGTCGCCGGCGATCTCGGCGGCGAGGGTCCCCGCCGCCTCGGGCTCGACGCCCTCGAGGATCAGCGCCGCGTCGACGCGCACCCAGGTGTCGGAGGGCTCGCGCAGGTTGGCGACGACGGGCTCCATCCGCACCAGCGAGACGCCCTCGCCGTAGCGCGCCTCGACGGCGGAGACGACGGCGTCGTCCGGCTCGGGCAGGCGGATCTCGCCGAGCGTGAGGCCGAGGCCGGCGCCGGTGGCGACGGCGAGACCGGTGAGCAGCACGAGCGCCGCGGCGAAGCCGGCGCCGGAGGCGCCGTCCGCGTTCCCCGTCGCACGCCGGCCGCGGGCGGAGGGCAGGGCGTCGCCGTCGACGCGGGCGGGAGCGGGGAGAGCCTTCATCGGGGTCGCTCGTCGGGGTGCGGGGAGAAGGGGCGGCCTCAGAACGGCGTGACGCGGTCGTAGAGCTGCTGGCCCCAGCCGGGCTGCTGCACCTCGGTGACCCGGCCCGCGCCGCCGTAGGAGATGCGCGCCTCGGCGATCTGGTCGTAGCGGATGGTGTTGCGGGGCGAGATGTCGCGCGGGCGCACGATGCCGGCGACCGAGAGCACGCGCATCTCGTAGTTCACCCGCACCTCCTGCGAGCCGGAGATCAGCAGGTTGCCGTTCGGCAGCACGTTGGTGACCACGGCCGCGACGGAGACCACGATGCGCTCCGCGCGCCCCACCGAGCCGCGCCCGCGGCTCTGCGAGTTGGTGGAGAGGTCCGCGCCGAAATCGCCGCTCGTTCCCGCGCCGTCGATGCCGAAGCCGAAGCCGAGCCCGAAGCCGACACCGGAATCGCGGGAGCGACGGGATTCGTTGTCGAGGCTCGCCTCGTCGTCGATGGCGATGCGCACCGTGATCACGTCGCCGACCGTCATGGCGCGGCTGTCGGCGAAGAGGTTCTCGCGCCGGTCGCTCCACAGCGAATGATAGGCGCCCGGCCCCTGCGCCGCCGGCTGCGACACCGGCAGCGCCGCGTGCGCCGTGGTGAGGCCGGCCCCGACGGGGGTGAAGCCCGGCGCCTGGTTGATCTCGCCGAGCGTCGAGGAGCAGGCGGCGAGCGTGGTGGCGGCGAGGAGGGCGAGGCTGCGCGCGAGGGCCGTGCGGATCGTGGGAACTGCGCGGATCATAGCGATTGCTCCTGGGGCTGATCGTCGGCGTCGCGGGCGGTGTCGGTGGCGACGCGGGCGAGCTGGGCGGCGCGGCCGGGCTCCATCTCGTTGAGGATGGCGCTGGCCTGGCGCGGCGCGAGCTTGGCGAGGACGGCCGAGGCCATCTCGGAATCGAGGGCGGCGAGCTGGGCGGCGGCGGCGTCGGGGCGCATGCGGGCGTAGATCGCGACGATCCCCTCCTCGGCCTGGCGCAGATGCTCCTCGCGCCGGGCCAGCGCCGCCTCGGTCTCGGCGCGCAGGCGCTCCAGGTCGGCGAGGCGGGCCTCGATGCGCGCCTCGATCTCGAGCAGCGCGCGCGCCTGCCAGGTCGTGCGGGCCTCGTGCGCGGCGTCGCGGATCGCGTCGCAGTAGAGGGCGACGTCCTCCGGCTGGACGGTCACGACGGGCGCGGTCGCGTCCGGGTCGGCGCTCTGCGCGGGCGCCGCCGCGGGGACGAGCGCCGCCGCCAGCGCGAGCGCCGCGACCAGTCTCGGTGTGCCTCTCTCCCGCATGGGTGCCTCGCCTCCTGTTCGCGACGAGGAGAGGTCTAGGACGTCAAGCTTGCACAGGGCTTGCGGATACGAAAAAGCCGGCGCGCCCTCTCGGACGCGCCGGCTCTCGTTCGTCTCGCGCCGGGTCGGCGGGTCAGCCGATCGGCAGGCGGAAGGCGATGAAGCGGGAGGCGCCGTCGCGCTCGATGCGCACCAGCACCGCCTCGCGGCCCTCCTCCTCGGCCTGCGCCAGCGCGGCGTCGACCTCGTCCGGATTCGCCACGGGCTCGCCGCCGACCTCGGCGATGACGTCGCCCTCGGCGAGGCCCTTCTCGAAGCCCGGCCCCTCGGGGTCGATCTCGACGACCGCGACGCCCTCCATGTCGCCCTCCACGGGGGCGAGCTTCAGGCCGAGATCGTTGAAGTCCTCCGCCTCCGGCTCGCGGGCGGCGGTGACCACCGGCTCGCTCGGCATGCGGCCGATCGTGACCTCGACGGTCCGGCGCTCGCCGTCGCGGAACACGGTGACCTCGACGGTCTCGCCCGGATCCATGAAGGCGATGGTGCGCGACAGGTCGCGGGCGTCCTCGATCGTGTCGCCGTTCACGGCGAGGACGATGTCGCCGACCTCGAAGCCGGCCTCGGCCGCGGGGCTGTCCGGGGTCACCTGGCCGACGATGGCGCCCTCGGCCTCGTCGAGGCCGACGCCGGCGGCGATGTCCTCGCTCACCGGCTGGATCTGCACGCCGAGGAAGCCGCGCTCGACCTCGCCCGTCTCGCGCAGCTGCGCGACGATGCGCTGGACCGTCTCGGAGGGGATCGCGAAGGCGATGCCGACGTTGCCGCCGGTCGGCGAGGAGATGGCGGTGTTGACGCCGATCACCTGGCCGGACTGGTCGAAGGCCGGGCCGCCGGAATTGCCCTGGTTCACCGGCGCGTCGATCTGCAGGAAGTCGTCGTAGGGGCCGGCGCCGATGTCGCGCCCGCGCGCCGAGACGATGCCGGCGGTGACGGTGCCGCCGAGCCCGAACGGGTTGCCGATGGCGACCACCCAGTCGCCGACGCGCGGCGCGGCGGGGGCGAACTCGACATAGGCGAAGGGCTCGTTCCGCTCCTCGACCTTGAGCAGCGCGAGGTCGGTCTTCGGGTCGACGCCGACGATCTCCGCGTCGAGCGACGTGCCGTTGTCCATCAGGACCTCGACCGTCTCGGCGTTCTCGACGACGTGGTTGTTGGTGACGAGATAGCCGTCGCCCGAGATGAAGAAGCCCGAGCCCTGGCCGCCCCGGCGCGGCATGCGGCGCGGCGCGGGGCCCTCGCCCCGGCCGCCGCGGAAGCGCTCGAAGAACTCCTCGAGGGGGCTGCCCTCGGGCGGCTCGAAGCCCGGCGGCAGGCCGGGGATGTTCGGCCCGGTCGTCATGGCGACCTCGGAGCCGAAGCGGGTGCGCACGGAGACGACGGCCGGGCGCACGCGCTCGACGACGTCGGCGAAGGAGGGCACGCGCATGTCCGGCGCCTCGAGCGTCAGCGCGCCCGACGGGGTCTGCGAGGTCTGGGCCTGGACGGGCGTCGCGGTCGCGAGGTGGCCGGCGCCGAGCCCGGTCGCGCCGAGCGCGCCGATGGCGACGGCGGCGAGGAGCGTCGTGCGGGGCGACGCGACGCGCCGACGCGTCGCGCGGTCGGGGGAGTTCGTTTCCATGAAACCTCTGCGTTCTGGTGGGGGAATCCTCGGGCCAACGCCGGGAGTCCCGCGAGGTTCTAGCGGGCGCGCGCTGACGGGGCGCTTACGCGCACATTAAGTCTTTGTAAGGAAACGGTGAAACGGCCGCGCTTGCGGCTCTCGCGGTGGCGTCAGCCCCGCCGCTCGCCGGCCTTGCGCATCTGCCGGCGCATCACCGCGTCGACGAGGCGCTTGGGCAGGAGCGGCAAGAGCACGCTCTCGAGGAGCGGATTCGCCGCCGGCGCGTAGCGCAGCCGCGGGCGCTTCGCGGTGACGGCCTCGAAGGTCGCCTGCGCCACCGCCTCGGCCGAGAGGCCGCGCCTGGGGGCGTTCTCCACCATGCCGCCCAGCGCCGAGCGGAAGGCGGGGCCGTAGGGCGTCGCGTCGAAGCGCCCGACGTCCTGGCGCGCGACCTTCTCCCACACCGGCGTCGCCACCGCGGAGGGCGCCATCACGATCACCGGGATCTCGAAGGGCGAGAGCTCGCGTCGCAGCGCCTCGGAGAAGCCCTCGATCCCGAACTTGGAGGCGATGTAGGCGGTCACGAAGGGCTGCCCGAGCTTGCCGCCGAGCGAGGACATGGTGACGATCCGCCCCTTGGGGCCGGTGAGCGCCGGGTCCGTGCCGACGAGGGGCAGGAAGGTCTTGGCCGTGATCATCGTGCCGATCAGGTTGGCCTCGACCTGGTGGCGCCAGTCCTCGACGGATTGCAGCTCGAGCGGCGCCGGGATGCCGATGCCGGCATTGGCGACCACCCCCGCGAGCCGCCGCCCGTCGAGCGCCCCGCGCACGCGCTCCGCCGCCTCTGCGACCGCGTCGGCGTCGGTGACGTCGAAGAGCAGCGCCCGGAAGCCCGGCCCGAGCTCCCGCTCGAGCCGCTCGGCGTCCTCCGGGCGTCTCGCCGAGCCGAACACGCGCCAGCCGCGCTCCACGAACAGCCGCGCGATGGCGTAGCCGATGCCGGAGGTCGCGCCGGTGACGACGAGGGCGGGGGGTGGAAAGGGGGACGGGGGCATAACGGCGTTTCGGTTCAGCTCTGTTAAGGTTGCGCAGGCGTGGTCCTGCAATATGCTCGCAGCTGATTCGTTACGCGTCGCCAGAAATGACGAACCCCGCGAGGGCCGTCAGGCTGTCGCGGGGTTCTATCCGTCCGGCCCCGTTTGCACGCAGTGACGAGGCTCGGCTCACCGGATCGAAATAGACCTATGCACGAAGAATATCAAGAAAGGGTTTCACCCGATCCCGACGCCCTGCGAGCGACCATGTCGCACGAACGGCTGGCGACCTATCTTTCGGCGGCAGGGCATGATCTGCACCGCGCTCTCGCTTTGTATGTCTGGAACGCGCGTCTCGGCGAGGCGTTCCATACACCCATCCAAGCGGTCGAGGTCGGGCTCCGCAACCGAATTTGCGTTGCTTTGGCTAAGGAATTCGGGGCCGCATGGTGGTCCAGCGATCGCTTCCTCGCCCTGCTCGACGCAATGGACAAGCGGCGGATCGCAGACCTCGAGCAGGTTCGTCGGCGTCTCCAGAAAAGGCAGGTCGCCGTCGCGACCGGTCAGATTGTCGCCGGCCTGTCATTTGGATTTTGGGTAGCGTTGTTGCAAAAGCGCTACAATCCCGCCCTTTGGTCGCAACACTTGCGCCTCGCCTTCCCGCACCTACCCGCCGAACGCTCGCGGGCGGATCTCGCGGACCGGGCGAGGCGTATCGCCGACCTTCGCAATCGGATCAGCCACCACGAGCCGATCTTCCGCAACGACGTGTCGAAAGACTTCTCCGAGACGATGACCGTCCTCGAATGGACCTGCCCGGAGACGCACCGCTGGCTGCGGCCGTATTGCCGCGTTCCCGAGGTGATGCGCCAGAAGCCCTGAGACATCCGTCCCCAGCCCTTTCCTCGGCGCCGCGATCCGCCCCTGGCGAATCACCAGCCATCCGGTGAGAGTGCGCGCGGAGGACGGATGGTCAGGATCCTGCACACGGCCGATTGGCATCTCGGGCAGACGCTCGCCGGCTTCTCGCGCGAGGAAGAGCACCGCGCCGCGCTCGACGCGCTCGTCGACCTCGCCGCGCGCGAGGCGGTGGACGCGGTGATCGTCGCCGGCGACGTGTTCGACACGCTCAACCCCTCGGCGGACGCGCAGACGCTGTATTTCGATACGCTCGCCCGCTTGCGCGCGGCGCGGCCGCACGCCGCGATCGTCGTCGTCGCCGGCAACCACGACCCCGCCGGCCGGCTGGAAGCGCCGCGCGGGCTCTATCGCCTGGCCGACGTGCACGTGACGGGCACGATCGCCCGCGCCGCCGACGGCTACGACCTCGCCCGGCACCTGATCCCGGTGCGCGACGCGACGGGGGCGATCGGCGCGCAGGTTCTCGCCGTGCCCTTCCCGCGGGTCGCCGACCTGCCGCCGCTCGACGCCGCGACCGAGGGCTCGCCCGTGGTGGCGGGGGTGCGCGGGCTCTATCGCGGGATGATCGCGCAGGCGAAGGCGGCCATCGGCGACACGCCGCTCGTCGTCACCGGGCACCTGCACGTCGCAGGCGGCCTCGAATCGGAGGGCGCGGAGCGGCGCATCCTGGTCGGCGGGGAGCACGCCGTGCCCCCGGAGATCTTCCCCGCGGAGGCCGCCTACGTGGCGCTCGGGCACCTGCACAAGCCCCAGCGCGTCGGGCGCGACACGATCCGCTATTCCGGCGCGCTCTTCCCGCTGTCGAAGACGGAGAGCGGCTACGAGCACGGCGCGACGCTCGTCACGCTCGAGGGCGGGATGGTCCAGGTCGAGCACCGGCCGCTGCCGCGCCCCGTGCCCGTCCTGCGCGTCCCCGCGCGCGGCGCGCTGTCCCGGGGCGAGGTGGAGGCCGCGCTCGCGGCGCTCGACCTCGACCCCGCCACCCCGTTCGCGCGGCGCGCCTTCGTCTACCTCAACGTCGCCGTCGAGGGGCCCGCGACGGGGCTCCAGGCGGAGATCGCGGAGATCGCCGAGGGCTTCCCGCTGCGCCTCGTCGCGGTGACGCTGGAGCGGCCCGCGGCGACCGGGGAGGGCGCGGCCGAGCCGGTCGCGATGCGTCTCGCCGAGCGCAGGCCCGAGGAGGTGTTTCGCGAGGCCTTCGCGCTAAAGCACGGCGCGCCGCCCTCGCCCGCGCACGAGGAGGCCTTCGCGGCCCTCCTCGCCATGGACGAGGACGCCGCGGACGAGGAGGCGGCCTGACATGCGCATCCTCGCGATCCGCGGCGAGAACCTCGCCTCCCTGGCCGAGCCTTTCGAGATCGCCTTCGACACCGAGCCGCTGGCGGCGGCGGGGCTCTTCGCCATCACCGGCGAGACCGGGGCCGGCAAGTCGACCATCCTCGACGCGTTGTGCCTCGCGCTCTACGACGAGTTCCCGCGCGTGAAGGCGGAGGGGGCGAACGAGGCCATTCCCGACGGCGACAACGCCCCGCTCTCCGCCACCGACCCGCGCACGATCCTGCGCCGCGGCGCCGGGCGCGGCTACGCCGAGGTGGACTTCGCCGCCCGCGACGGCGCCGTCTATCGCGTGCGCTGCGAGCTCAACCGCGCCCGCGGCCGTGCGGCCGGCGCGCTGCAGAAGCGCGGGCGGGCGCTGTGGAAGCTCGCGCCGGAAGGGACGGTCGAGGCGGTGGCCTCGGACATCCGCACCGTGAAGGCCGAGGTGGAGCGCCTCACCGACCTCACCTGCGACCAGTTCCGCCGCACGGTCCTGCTCGCCCAGGGCGATTTCGACGCCTTCCTGCGCGCCGACGCCAAGGAGCGAGCGGAGCTGCTCGAGAAGATCACCGGCACGGAGATCTACGCCACGCTCTCGCGCCGCGCCTACGAGCGCCACCGCGAGGCCCGCGACGCGCTCCAGGCGCTGGAGCGCCAGCGCGACGGCATCGGCCTGATGGCGCCCGAGGCGCGGGCCGAGGCGCAGGCGGCGCTGGCCGCGCTCGCCCTGCGCAAGCAGGAGGAGAATGCCGCGCGCGAGGCGATCGAGGCGGCCCTGCGCCGCCACGAGGCGATCGCCGCGGCGACCGTGAAGCGCGACGCGGCCGGGGAGGCGCTCACCCTGGCGCAGGCGGCCGCCGACGCGCTCGGCGCGGAGCGCGCGCGGCTCGCGGCGCTGGAGCGGGTCGAGCCGCTGCGCGGGGCGTGGGAGAAGGTGGGGGAGGCCGAGACCGCGTGCGCCGAGGCGGAGGGCGGGCGCGAGCCGGCGGCGCAGGCCCGCGCGGCGGCGCAGCAGGCGACGGCCGAAGCGGAGGCGCAGGAGGCGTCCTCCCGCGCCGCGCTCACGGAGGCGGAGGCCGCGGTCACGGCGCTCGAGCCCGCCTGGGCCGAGGCCGACGCGTGCGACCGGCGTCTCGCCGACGCGCGGGAGGCGGAAAGCCGCCTCGCGCAGGCCCGCGACGAGGCGCGCCGCGCCGCCGAGGCCACGTCCGCCGCGGCCCAGGACCTCGCCGCCCGGGTCACCGCCGCGGAGGCGGAGACGGCGAAGATCGCCGAGGGCCTCGCCCGTGACGCCGCTCTGGAACCCCTCGCCACCCGTTTCGCCGAGCTCTCGGACGCGCTCGCCCGCCGGGCCGGCTTCGTGCGCGACGCGGCCGCGCATCGCGCCGAGCGCGACGCCGCGCAGGCGACGCTCCAGCGCCTCGCCGCCGCGCGGGCGACCCTCGACGAGGCGGATGCGCGCGACGGCGAGACCCGCGCCGCCTGCGACGGGCGTATCGCCGAGCGGCTCGCGGCGCTGGAGGCGCTCGGCGCGCCGGCGACGCAGGCGCGGGCCGACGGGTTCGAGGCCGCCGACGGCCTCCTCGCCCGGCTCGCCGCCGCCGCCGAGAAGGCGCAAGCCGCGACCCGCTCCCGCGACGAGGCGACCGCCCGCCGGGAGGCGGCGGCGGCGGCCTATGCACAGGCGCGCGACGCCGCGCGGGCGGCGCAGGCCGAGATCGACGGGCTCGACGCCCGCGCCGACGAGGTGGCGCGGCTCGGGGCGCTCGCGGAGGCGACGGCCTCGGAGCAGGCCCGGCGTCTGCGCGCGGCGCTGGTGCCGGGCGAGCCCTGCCCGGTCTGCGGCGTCCCGCACGCGCCGGACCACCTTTCCGAGCCGGACGCCTTCGTCGCCGAGATCCGCGCCCGAGGCGACGCGCTTCGCCGCGAGCAGGATGCCGCCCGCGCCCGCCTCGCCGAGGCGAAGGCCTCGGGCGCCGCCGCGGAGCGGACCGGCAAGGAGGCCGCCGTGGCCATCGCCGCCGAGACCGAGCGGCTCGCCGCGGCGGAGACGGCCTACGGCGAGGCGCATGCGGCTTGGCGGGCGCTGCCGGATCTCGGGCTCGCCGCGCCGCCGGAGGTGTGGCGCGAGGCCGGTCCCGCGCTCGCATCGCTCGCCGGCGAGATCGCGACCGCCCGCGCCGCCGCGCGCGAGACGCTCCGCAGCGCGGATGTGCTCCGCCAGGACATCGAGGCCGAGCGCGCCCGCCGCGACGCCGCCGGGGCCGCGATCGAGGGCCGCCGCGGGGAGCGCGCGGCGCTGGACCGCGACGCGAGTGCGGCGCGCGAGGCGATCGCCCGCGCGGACGCCCGCGTCCCCGAGCTCGAGGACAGGTGGGCCTCGGTGGATCGCGAATGGGGCCGCGTGCTCGCCGCCGCCGGCATCGCGCCGGAGGATCTCGACCGCGACGCCGAGGCGGCGCGCCGCGTGCTGGAGACCCGCGGGCGCGATTATCGCGGGCGGGCCGAGCGGCGCACGGCTCTGGAGCAAGACCTCGCCCGCGATCGCCCGGCGGCGTCCGCCGCGCAGGCCCGCGCCGAGGCCGCCGCGGCGACGGCCGCCAAGGCCGCGGCGGACGCGGTGGAAGCAGGCGAGGCGGCGGCGCGTCTCGCCGAGGCGCGCGCGGGCTTGCTCGGCGGCGAGGCGACGGACGTCCACCGCAGCCGGCACGTCGATGCGGCCAAGTCCGCGCGTGCGGCCTTCGACGCGGCGCGCGAGGCGGGCGAGACCGCCCGCAATCGCCTCGCGGGGGCGCAGGCGGCCGATGAGGGCGCCGAGGCGGCGCGCGCCAAGGCCGCCTCCCGCCTCGCCGAAGCCGAAGCCGCCTTCGCCGCCGCGCTCGCCGCGCGCGGCCTCCCCCGCGAGGAGGCGCTCGCGCTCCTCGCCGTCGCGCCGGAGGAGCGCGAGGCTCTGCGCGCGGGTCTCGCCCAGGCGGACGAGGCCGTGCGCGAGGCCGCCTCGACCCTGAAGCACTGCGAGACCGCGCTCGCGGACGCCCTCGCGGCGGGCGCGCCGGAGGAGGACGCGACCGCCCTGGCCGAGCACCGTGCGGCCCTGGTCGAGAGCCTTGCCGCCCTCGCCGAGGAGGAGGTCGCCCGCCGGGTCGCGCTCGAGCAGGACGACCGCGCCCGCGAGATCGCGGGGCGGCTCGAGGCCGAGATCGCCGCCGCGGCGGCGGTCGCCGGGCTCTGGGCGCAGATGAACGACGCCATCGGCTCGGCCGACGGCTCCAAGTTCCGCCGCTACGCGCAGTCGGTGACGCTTGACCATCTGGTGGCGCTGGCGAACCGCCATCTCGAGGCGCTCTCCCCGCGCTACCGGCTGGAGCGCGCCGGCGGGGAGGGCGGCGATCTCGGGCTGCAGATCCGCGACCGCGATCTGGGCGACGAGCGGCGCTCGACCCGCTCGCTGTCCGGTGGGGAGCGCTTCCTCACCTCGCTCGCGCTGGCGCTGGCGCTGTGCTCGCTGGAGGGCCGCGGCTCCTTCGTCGACACGCTGTTCATCGACGAGGGCTTCGGCACGCTCGACGCCGCCACGCTGGACGTCGCCATCGACGCGCTGGAGACGCTGCAGGCGCAAGGCCGCAAGGTGGGCGTCATCAGCCACGTCGAGACCATGCACCAGCGCATCCCGGTGCAGATCCGGGTGGACAAGCTCGGCGGCGGCCGCAGCCGGGTGCGGGTGACGGGGGCGGGGGCGCTGCTGGCCGCTGCGGAGTGATTTGGTTGCGAAGATCGCCTCGTGACAGATGGAGATTGCGACGCTAGAGCAGATCGCTTCCTGATGGAATCGCGCGGGGGATTCCCTTCGAGGCCAGTTCGTGATTCACGGTAGAGGCTGGCGGAGGAGGCCAGCCGCCATGACGAAGCCCCTCTCGATGGATCTGAGGCAGCGCGTCCTCGCTGCGGTCGATGCCGGCATGAGCCGCCGGGCCGCGGCGGACCGCTTCGGGATCGCGCCGTCCGCGGCGGTGAAGTGGTTCAACCTTCGGCGCGAGACGGGCTCGGTCGCGCCGCGGGCGCAAGGCGGCGACACGCGGTCCGGGCGGATCGAGGCGCTCGGCCCGGTCATCCTCGCGATGGTGGAGGAGGCGCCGGATCTCACCCTCGTCGAGATCGCCGAGCGGCTCGAGCGCGAGCACGGCGAGCGCTTCGCGCCCTCGACGGTGCACCGCTTCTTCGGCCGCCACGGCCTGACGTTCAAAAAAAGTCCGGCCACGCCAGCGAGCAGGACCGCGCCGACGTCGCCGCGGCCCGCGAGGCCTGGTTCGAGGAGCAGCCCGAGCTCGACCCGCAGCGGCTGATCTTCATCGACGAGACCTGGCTCAACACCAAGATGGCGCGGTTGCGGGGCCGCGCCCCCGAAGGCGAGCGCCTGCGCGCCGGCATCCCTCACGGCCATTGGCGCACCACGACCTTCGTGGCCGGGCTCAGGATCGGCGGGATCGACGCGCCGATGCTGATCGACGGCGCGATCAACGCGGCGAGCTTCCTCGCCTACGTCCAGCAGGTCCTGGTTCCGACGCTGAGCCCCGGCGACGTGGTGCTAGAGCAGATCGCTTCCTGATGGAATCGCGCGGGGGATTCCCTTCGAGGCCAGTTCGTGATTCACGGTAGAGGCTGGCGGAGGAGGCCAGCCGCCATGACGAAGCCCCTCTCGATGGATCTGAGGCAGCGCGTCCTCGCTGCGGTCGATGCCGGCATGAGCCGCCGGGCCGCGGCGGACCGCTTCGGGATCGCGCCGTCCGCGGCGGTGAAGTGGTTCAACCTTCGGCGCGAGACGGGCTCGGTCGCGCCGCGGGCGCAAGGCGGCGACACGCGGTCCGGGCGGATCGAGGCGCTCGGCCCGGTCATCCTCGCGATGGTGGAGGAGGCGCCGGATCTCACCCTCGTCGAGATCGCCGAGCGGCTCGAGCGCGAGCACGGCGAGCGCTTCGCGCCCTCGACGGTGCACCGCTTCTTCGGCCGCCACGGCCTGACGTTCAAAAAAAGTCCGGCCACGCCAGCGAGCAGGACCGCGCCGACGTCGCCGCGGCCCGCGAGGCCTGGTTCGAGGAGCAGCCCGAGCTCGACCCGCAGCGGCTGATCTTCATCGACGAGACCTGGCTCAACACCAAGATGGCGCGGTTGCGGGGCCGCGCCCCCGAAGGCGAGCGCCTGCGCGCCGGCATCCCTCACGGCCATTGGCGCACCACGACCTTCGTGGCCGGGCTCAGGATCGGCGGGATCGACGCGCCGATGCTGATCGACGGCGCGATCAACGCGGCGAGCTTCCTCGCCTACGTCCAGCAGGTCCTGGTTCCGACGCTGAGCCCCGGCGACGTGGTGATCATGGACAACCTCGCCAGCCACAAGACCCCCGCCGTGCGCGAGGCCATCGAGGCGGCCGGAGCCGAGCTGCGCTTCCTGCCGCCCTACAGCCCGGACTTCAACCCCATCGAGAACGCCTTCGCCAAGCTGAAGGCCCTGCTCAGGAAGGTCGCCGCCCGGACGCGCGACGCCCTCTGGAGCGCCGTCGCCGACGCCATCGAAGCCTTCCCGCCAGAGGAATGCGCGAACTTCTTCACCGCAGCAGGATATGAACCCGAGTGGTGAGAATCTGCTCTAGCTTGGCGACATGATCGCTCCGAGCGTGCAGGACCTGGAGGAAGTCGACGAGTTTCTCGCCGAGCTCAAGACGCTCGGTGATCCGATCCCGCTTTGGACGCCCTCGACGCGGCCCGGAGAGCTCGACGCGACGTGGCCGGTGATAGATCGCGCGGGGCTTGGACGCGCCACGCTCCGCTTCAGATGCCTTTCCGTCGATCGGACGCGCCCGAGCGTCTCGGTGATTTTCCGTGACCGGCCGATCTGGCGGGTCGACATCGTCGATCCTCGTGACTGCAAGCCGAATCCGTTGGCGGCCGCCCACCTGGGCCTTCCCGCGACGGTCTGCGGGTCGCACAGTCACGGCTGGAGCGACAACCGAGAGATCGTCGCACGATCGGGGTTCGGGCGCCTGCCGGTCCGGCGACCTCTCGGGGCGCGGATGAGACGGCTTCCGCAGGCCTTGCGCTGGCTGGCGCAAGCCGCAACTCTGAGGTTAACTCCCGAGCAGGCCGATTTCGACGTGCCGCCTCAGTCGGCGCTCTTCGAGTGATGGTGACGCCATGATATGCGAACAGATCCGGTCGGCCCTCGCCCCCCTCGCTTCCTGCGAGCCGACCACTTCGGGCGCGCGGATCGCGACGCACTGCCTCTACCCGTCCTTCGACCCCGTGGAGATCCACGTCGTTGGCCATGGCGACGGCTTTCTTGTTCACGACGACGGTGGCGCGTATCGCGAAGCATGGCTGCACGGGTGCGACCAGCCGGCTATCAAGCGCTGGCTTACCATTGCGGCGGACCGCTTCTCCCTGCAGGTGGTCGACTCGACTCTCGTCGCCGAGATCGCTTCCGCAGAGTGGCTGCAGTCGGGAATCCTGTCCGTCGCGAACGGAGCCGCCTTTGCCGCGACCATGGCGCTGGACAGGCGTCCGGTGAGCGAGCGTCGCCTCGTGGAACGGATCACGGAGGCGCTCGCCAGCGCTTTTCGCGAGGTCGAGATTCAGCGCGAAGTGCCTGTTGTCGGACAGAGCGGGAAGACGCACCGTTTCGACCTGGCGCTGACGGGACCGCGGGGCGAGACGTTGCTGATCGACGCGGTGGCGCCCCACCCCGTCTCGATCGCTTCGAGCTACGTCGCGTTCTCTGACACGCAAAGAGCATCGGCGGCTCGCCGCGTGCACTTCGCCGTGTTCGACAGACCTCTCGATGAAGCCGACGCGCTGCTGATGCGCCAGGTCGCCGAGCTGGTGCCCGTCGCGGGACTGGCCGACGGGGCCCGGCGCGTTCTTCACGCGCGGGCGACCTGACGCCTCACCCCCGCGGCACCCCGGCATTCGCCAGCGCGTCGACCCTATGGTTCAGCGGGTCGTCGGCGTGGCCCTTGACCCAGTGCCAGCGCACCTCGTGGCGGTTGCGGGCCTCGTCGAGGCGGCGCCAGAGGTCCTCGTTCTTCACCGGCTGCTTCGAGGCCGTGCGCCAGCCCTTGGCCTTCCAGCCGGCGAGCCAGGTGCTGATGCCGTTTCGCACGTATTGGCTGTCGGTATAGAGGTCGACGGAGCACGGGCGCTTGAGCGCCTCGAGGGCCTGGATGGCGGCCATCAGCTCCATCCGGTTGTTTGTCGTCACCCGCTCGCCGCCGTGCATCTCCTTCTCGCGCTCGCCGAAGATCAAGAGCGCGCCCCAGCCGCCGGGGCCGGGATTCCCCTTGCAGGCCCCGTCGGTGTAGATCGTCACCCGCGGCGCGGGCCTCTCGGCGGTCATCGGTCGAGCCCGTAATCGGCGGCCGTGTCGGC
This sequence comes from Salinarimonas sp., assembly GCF_040111675.1. NCBI lineage: Bacteria > Pseudomonadati > Pseudomonadota > Alphaproteobacteria > Hyphomicrobiales > Salinarimonadaceae > Salinarimonas > Salinarimonas sp. The sequence continues at coordinate 591,714 of NZ_CP157794.1, forward strand.
GCGGCGGTGGAAGGCGAGCTTGCGGTCGTATTCGAGCGGGTCCTTCGGGCGCACCAGCGCGCCCGGCGGCACGTTCAGCCAGTCGACGAGGCGGGTGAGCAGGAAGCGCAGGGCCGCCCCGCGGCAGAGCGTCGGCAGCGCGGCGACCTCGGCGGGCTCGAGCCGCCGCACCGCCTCGTAGCCGGCGATCAGCGCCCGGCTCTTCGTGACGTTGTACGACCCGTCCGCCTCGAAGCACCAGGCGTTGAGGCAGATGGCGAGGTCGTAGGCGAGGACGTCGTTGCAGGCGAAGTAGAAGTCGATCAGCCCCGAGACCTCCTCGCCGATGAAGAACACGTTGTCGACGAAGAGATCGGCGTGGATCACGCCCTCGGGCAGCTCCCGCGGCCAGACCCGCTCCAGATGGTCGAGCTCGGCGCGGCTGCGCGCGGCGAGGCCCGGTGCGACGGTGTCGGCCTGCGCCTCCGCCTGGGCGAAGAGCGGACGCCAGGCCGGCAGCGAGAGGGCGTTCGGGCGGCGCGAGCCGAAGTCGCGCCCCGCCTCGTGCAGCCGCGCCAGCGCTCCGCCCAGCGCCCCGCAGCGCTTCGGGTTCGGCCGGCGGATCGAGAGCCCCTCGAGGAAGGTCGCGATCGCCGCGGGGCGCCCGGCGAGCCGGCCGAGCGCCTCCCCGCGCCGGTCCCGCACCGGCTGCGGGCAGACGATGCCGCGGTCGGCGAGATGCTCCATCAGGCCCAGGAAGAACGGCAGGTCCGCCTCCGCCACCCGCTTCTCGTAGAGGGTGAGGATGTAGGAGCCGCGGCTCGTGTGCAGGAAGTAGTTCGTGTTCTCGACGCCCTCGGCGATGCCCTTGAACGAGAGCACCTCGCCGATGTCGTAGCCCTCCACGAAGGCGACGAGCGCCTCCTCGGGAACGTCGGTGTAGACGGCCACGGCTATTCGGCGGCTTCGCCGCGCAGGCCGCGCGGCAGGGGGAAGAACACGTCCTCGTTCGTGGTCGTCACGGTCTCGACCGTGACCTCGTAGCGCTCGGCGAAGGCGTCGATCATCTCCTCGACGAGCACCTCCGGCGCGGAGGCGCCGGCGGTCATGCCGAGCCGGCGAATGCCGGTGAAGAGCTCCCAGTCGATCTCCTCGGCGCGGTTGGCGAGGCGCGCCACCTTGCAGCCGGCCCGCTCGGCCACCTCGCGCAGGCGCTGCGAGTTCGAGGAGTTGGGCGAGCCGACGACGATGAGCGCGTCCACCATCGGCGCGACCTTCTTCACCGCCTCCTGGCGGTTCGTGGTCGCGTAGCAGATGTCCTCCTTGTGCGGCCCGACGATCGCCGGGAAGCGCGCCTTGAGCGCGTCGACGATCTCCCTGGTGTCGTCGACCGACAGCGTCGTCTGCGTCACGAAGGCGAGCGCCTCGGCATCGGCGGGCGCGAAGGCGGCGACATCGTCGAGCGTCTCGATCAGCGTGATCGAGCCCTGCGGCAGCTGCCCCATCGTGCCGACCACCTCGGGATGGCCGGCGTGGCCGACGAGCAGCACGTGCCGGCCCTTCTTGGCGTGGACCTGCGCCTCGCGATGCACCTTGGTGACGAGCGGGCAGGTCGCGTCGATGGCGTGCATGCGCCGGCGCATCGCCTCCTCGGGCACCGATTTCGGCACGCCGTGGGCGGAGAAGATCACCGGCGCGTCCCCGTCCGGCACCTCCTCCAGCTCACGCACGAAGATCGCGCCCTTCTTGCGCAGGCTCTCGACCACGTACTTGTTGTGCACGATCTCGTGGCGGACGTAGACCGGCGCGCCGCGCTGGGCGAGCGCCTGCTCGACGGCGTCGATGGCGCGCACCACCCCCGCGCAGAAGCCGCGGGGGGCGCACAGGAGGATCTCGAGAGGCGGCTTCGTCATCCGCACTGTCCTGTGGCGAGAGGGCCGTGTTGTCAAGGCGCGCGAGGGCGCACCCCGCGCACCATGAAAAAGGGGACCCGGCCTGGGCCGGGTCCCCTCGTACCGTCGCGCGGGAACGCTGTTACATCTCGCCGCGCATACGCTCGTACTCGAACGGCTCGACCGCGCCGACCTCGTCCTCGCCGTAGGGAAGGTCGTAATAGGGGCCGTAGCCGTAATTGTACGGGCTGTAGTACGGATAGGCGTAGTAGCCCCGGCCGTAGGCGAGGTCCGGGTTGACCACGACCGCCTGCACCCGGCCGTCGGCGATGATCACGTCGTTGACGTAGCCGTAGTCGCGATAGCCGGCGCGGCCGGGATAGCCCGGACGGCCCATCATCATGGCGTCGTCCGCCGCGGCGGCGTCGGTGGTCTCGCCGTCCTCGTCGCGGATGCGGACGTAGTCGCCGATGACCTCGGAGACGCGATAGGCGCGCGGGCCGAGCTCGGCGTCGTCGAGGCCGGCGACGACCTCCTCGCCGACGGAGCCGGTCGCGGCCACGTCCTCGCGGAAGGCGTAGCCTTCGCCGTACAGGCCGTAATTCTCGACGTTCTCCTCGGTGACCGGGATGGTGATCGCCTGCTCGGCGGCGTTCATCTCGATTTCGCCCCAGGGCACGGCCACGTGCGTGTCGCCGATGTCGATGAAGCCGCCGATCTCGGCGACGACCGCCAGAATGGATCCGTCGGCGCCGACGATCACGTCCTCGACGTCGCCGATGTCCTCGCCGGCCGCGCCGTAGACGTCGTACTCGTCGATGAACTCCTCGGCGCTCATGCCGCCGGCGTACAGGTCGTCGTAGGCCCAGCCCTCGAGCGAGACGACGTTCTCGGCCGTGAGCGTGCCGGCCTGCGAGACCGGGTCGACCGTGGTGGTGTCCTGCGCCATCGCGGGCGCCGCGGCCATGGCGGCGATGATGGCGATCGTGGAGGTGCGCTTGAGCATGAGCGGACTCCTTCCTTTCGAAATTTCGGTGCGTGCCGGGCACGCGGGACCGGCGAGCGCCGCCGGTCGCTTCGCCCCCCCAACGGGAGCGCGGGGGCGTTCGTTCCGAGGGGAGCGCCGCGGATGGGAGACGATTGCAAGGCGAGAGGACCCCGTCCCGCGCCGCGCGAAACCGGGGAACACAAACCGCGCGGCCGGCTTGCCGGGGTTGCGCGGTGGGCATGCGTCCGCCGCCACCTCTCGAGCAAACACCGCATCAGGAGAGACGCAATGACGAAGACGCTCATCGCCGCGCTCGCCCTCACGGGCGCCGCCGCCTTCCCCGCCCTCGCCCAGCAGGACGCGACGCAGACGCAGGGTCAGCAGCAGGGCCAGCAGCAGATGCAGGCGCAGCAGGGGGAGATGACCGAGGAGCAGCTGCGCAGCCGTATCGCCAGCCAGGGCCAGGTCCGCGACGCGCTGAACGAGGCCGGTTTCGAGGAGGTGACGCTGCTCGACGCGGCCTATCTCGTCTCCGCCCGCGCGCCGTCGGGCGAGATGGTGATGATGGTGGTCAACCCGTCGGGCCTGATGCAGGGCATGATGCAGCAGGGCATGGGACAGGGCATGAACCAGGGCATGAACCAGGGCATGGGCATGCAGCCGGGCATGCAGCCGGGCGACACGACAGGCGCGACCGGCGGCATGAGCCAGGGCGACGGCCAGCGCATGCAGAACCAGCAGGGCCAGGGCCAGACCGACCAGTGACGCGGCCCGCCACGGCGGTCCGAGGGGCGTCGGCGCGAGCCGGCGCCCCTTTTCGCGCGGCGCGTCAGCTCGGCTCGAAGCGCTCGGGCACGCGCCCGTCCACGTCGGTGAAGCCGTAGGCGCGCGCGAGATCCGCGGTCGCGACGACCCGGCCCGCATGGCGGGCGACGTCCGGGTCCGCGGCGAGCGCCGCCACGGCGCGGCCGACGAAGAGGGGCGTCTCCGTCGCCTCGTCCGCCGCGCCGGCCTCGTGCACGCGCTCCGTCGCGACATGCCCCGGCGAGAGCGCCAGCGCCGCCACGCCGTGGGGCCGCAGCTCCTCGGCGCAGGCGAAGGCGAGGCGGTTCAGCGCGTGCTTCGCGCCGTCGTAGAACACGTCGCCGAGATAGCCTCGGCTCGTGTCGAACGAGACGAAGCCGATCAGCCCTCGCTTCGCCGCCACCATCGGCGGCGCCACCGCGCGGGCGAGGAGCAGCGCCGGCATCACGCCGCCCTCCGAGAAGCGCGCCATCAGCCCCGCGGGCCGGCGCCAGAACGGCGTGCCCCAGCGCGATCCGTCCGGAAAGGTCTCGCCGTCGAAGCCCTCGTTGCCGCTCCAGACGGACGAGATCGCCACGTCGATGCGCCCGAAGCGGCGCAGGGCCCAGGCGACGAGCCCGTCGACCTCGCGCTCGCTCGTGTGGTCGCAGACATAAGGGTGCCCCCTGCCGCCGGCGGCCTCCACCGCGCGCGCGGCGCCCTCCACCGTCTCGCGCCGGCCCTCCGTGCGCGGCCCGCCCTCGCTGGAGCGGCCCGTCACGATCACCGTCGCGCCGGCCTCCGCCAGCCCGAGCGCGATGCCGAGCCCCACCCCGCGGGAGGCGCCGGCGACGAGGGCGATGGTCTCCGACATGGCGCGATCTCCCGTTCCGCGTGCCGCATCCGTCCGTCCGTCCGTGCCGGCGAGGCGCCCGGCGTGCCGCCGCTCAGGACGCTTCGGCGGCGGGCAGCGCGTCGATCCCGGCGGTGGCGGAGCGGGCGAGGCCCTCCGTCTCGCCGAGATGCGCCTCGCCCATGTAGCGCGCGAGCGCGATGCGCTCGGCGTGCGCCGGGTCGGTCTCGCCGGCCGCGAGCGCGGCCCGGGCCACGAGCGCCTCCTCGGCGAGGCAGGCGACGCCGCGGGCGAGCGAGAACAGCCGCAGGTAGGGCGTCGCGCCGGCGAGCGCGTCGTCCTGCCGCCCCTCCGCGAGCGCGGCGAGCATCCACGACGTGGTCTCGTCGAGCCGCGCCGTCGCCTCGCGCAGGCGTGCGGCGAGCGCACCGAAGCGCGCGTCCGCCTCCTTCACGAGCCGCGTCGCGACCTTGCGGATGCGGGCGATCTCGGCGCGGACCGTGGCCCCGCCGGACAGCGGCAGCTTGCGCAGGACGAGGTCGATCGCCTGGATGCCGTTCGTGCCCTCGTAGATCGGCAGGATGCGCGCGTCGCGGTAGAACTGCGCCGCGCCGGTCTCCTCGACGAAGCCCATGCCGCCGTGCACCTGAACGCCGAGCGAGGCGACCTCCACCGCGATGTCGGTGGAGAAGGCCTTGGCCAGCGGCGTGAGCAGCGAGGCGCGCTCGTAGGCCGCCTTGCGGGCCTCGCGGTCCGCCTCGCGGGCCGCCTCGTCGAGGGCGGCGGCGGTGAGGAAGCAGATGCCGCGCGCGGCATCGGTGAGGCCGCGCATGGTCGCGAGCATGCGCCGCACGTCCGGGTGCCCGGCGATGGCGACCATGCCCTGCCCGGTATAGTCCGCCGTGCGGCCCTGCCGGCGCTCGGCCGCGTAGGCGCGCGCGTGCTGGGTGGCGCGGTCCGCCAGGGCGACGCCCTGGACGCCCACCGCGAGGCGGGCGTTGTTCATCATTGTGAACATGCAGGCGAGGCCGCGATTCTCCTCGCCGACGAGCCAGCCCACCGCGCCCTCGCCCTCGCCGTAGGCCATCGTGCAGGTGGGCGCGGCGTGGATGCCGAGCTTGTGCTCGAGCCCGGCGCAAGCGAGGTCGTTGCGCCGCCCGTCGGGCAGGATCTTCGGCACGAGGAAGAGCGAGATGCCGCGCGTGCCGTGCGGCGCGTCGGGCAGGCGGGCGAGAACCAGATGGACGATGTTGTCGGTCCAGTCGTGCTCGCCGTAGGTGATGTAGATCTTCTGGCCGAAGATCCGGTAGGAGCCGTCGGCCGCGCGCTCGGCGCGGGTGCGCAAAGCCGAGAGGTCCGAGCCCGCCTGCGGCTCGGTGAGGTTCATGGTCGCCGTCCACTCGCCGGAGACGAGCCTGGGCAGGTAGCGCTCCTTCAGCTCGGGCGCGGCGTGCGCCTCCAGCGCCTCGATGGCGCCCATGGTGAGGAGCGGGCAGAGCGCGAAGGAGAGGTTCGCCGCGTTCCACATCTCGGTGCAGGCGCTGGCGACGAGCGTCGGCAGGCCCTGGCCGCCGTGCTCCGGCGAGGCCGCGAGCGCGCTCCAGCCCCCGGCCGCCCAGTCGCGATAGGCCTCGGCGAAGCCCGGCGGCGTGCGCACGACCGCGCCGTCCCGGCCGAGCCCGGCGAGATCGCCCGGCCGGTTGAGCGGATCGAGCCGCTCGCCCGCGAACTCCGCCGCCGCGTCGAGGATCTGCGCCACGAGATCGGGCCCGAGATCCGGATAGAGCCCGCGCGCGATCTTGTCGTCGAGGCCGGCGACGGCGCGCATGGCAAACAGCATCTCGGAGACGGGGGCGCGATAGGGCATGACGGGGCTCCTTTCGACGAAAGGAGTAGTTCGGATGTGAACGATCGGCAAGCGGGGGAGCGCGGTCTCACCCGCGCAGCGCCGCCAGCGGGTCCCGGTCGGCGCACATGTAGAAGTTTGAGACGGCGTCGGGAGTGAGGACGCCGTCCTCGAGATAAGCCCGCAGGCCGTAAAGCCGCCGGCGCAGGCGCGCGGCGTGGTCCTCGCGCTGCTCGAGATCGGGGAAGGCGAGCAGCTCGGCCTCCGCCGCGGCGAGCGCGATCGAGAACAGCGCGCCGGTGCGGCTGCGCGGGCGGTGGTCGCTGGCCCGGGCGGCGATGTGGTCGAGGGAGAGCGTCGCCTCCTCGAACACCCGCTCCGCCGCCCGCTTCGCGGCCGCTTCCCGCGCCCCGTCGAGCCGCAGCTCCGCCTCCTCCGCCGCGTTCCGGCGCACGATCAACCGTTCCGCCTCCGCGCACAGGCGCGCGAGCGGGCAATCCCCGTCGGTCATGATGGGTCTTCCGTTGCTTGGGTGGTGGTAGGACCCTTATACTCGCAATCGCGGGAGAGTTCAATAACCCCGTTATTAAATTCTGGGTGCGGCGTGGCGAAAGATCGGATCACCAGCGAACAGCTCCGCGCCGCCCGCGCCCTCCTGCGCTGGGAGCAGCGCGACCTCGCCCGCGAGTCCGGCGTCTCCCACCCGACCATCGCCCGGCTGGAGCTGCAGCCGGGGCCCCTCGCGGCATGGGCGCGCACGGCCGACAAGCTGCAGGCCGCGCTGGAGAAGGCCGGGGTGGAGTTCGTGCCGGAGGAGGGGGAGAAGGGGGAGGGGGTGCGGTTTCGGGGGAGAAAGGGCGGTCGTCCAGACTACCAAGGAACGTCTTGAGAAGCCGGGATGAAGAGCGGCTCTTCTCTTTCGGGCTGCAGTCGGCTGAGCAATGCTTCAAGCCTGCGCCGCTCGCCGTCTAGCCACTGAAGCCGCTTAGCGGCCCGAATCGCGACCGGTGACTCCTGGGTGGAAATCAAATGCGCGTGTCGGTTCATCCCGATCAGCGAATGAAGTATCGACATCTTTTTCGCGGGGCACGTCTCTGCGTCGTATTCGGCCCTCCTCAATGCCAGCTTTCTGTGAAATGCTGCCTTCGGGACGCAATCCCCGTTTCTCATGAAGATGCCGGTGATCTCGACGCCGTACTCGCTCCGCGACTTCTTCACCTTGTGATAACGGAAGCCTTTTCTCCTTATCGCAGCCTTGACGCCAGCGATTAGTTCACCGTCGATGCTAGCTCCCGAAATAGTGAGGTCGTCAACCCACACCGATAGCTTGCATGTCTTTGTGGTGCACAATGAGGCGATCTCGTCGAACATGTCCATGTGAACTAAAACGCAGAGGATTGGGCTCAGAGGCGACCCAAAGGGAAGTCGCCCCTCAAAAGTCGTCAACTTGGCGAACTGCCCGCTCACGTCATCGCTCATACCCAATCGATATTTGCAAAATCGGAAAACGTGCTCCCTTGTTGTAGAAGGATAGAACTGCTTAATATCTAACTGAAAAAACGCTTTTGCGTCCGCATGGAAAGCAGCATTGTCCGGCTGCTTCTTGCCCTTCCTCGGCGAGAAGACATACTCCGGCAAGATAACGCGACCCAGGAGCTTCTGTATGCGCTCATGCACGCGGCGCAAATCACCGACAGGAACTGCGATGCGGCGGCGTTTTCCATTTACATCGTCAACCCAATCACGATAATTATATTCGCGCCAGCGCACCAAATTATGAAGATCTTTTTTCGAAAGTCCAAGGGTCCGGGCAAGATCAGACTGTCGCGGGCATTTGAAGAATGGTGAGGATTCAATCGGATATCTCTCTTGATCCCTCGATTTCATCTGGAATCATCCTCTTCAGAAGCTCCACAGCCTTTCCTGCGATGAAGATGCGGCCCTTGCTTGGTGGCGGCTGATTCTCAACTTCTTCCGCGAAGAACATGAGATCAGACATTTTGACCTGTAAAGCGTCACTGTACTTGGAAAGTAGTTCCAGCGTGACATCTTTGTGCCCCCGCTCGATTTCAGAGAGATAGCTCTGGGAGATATTGAGTTCCGCAGCCAATTCAGACTGCGACTTTCCCCAGTACAACCTGACTAGGCGCAGGCTCTCGTTAATCATTTTTACGTTCATTGCGGCAACCTCGCTGATACCCAGGTTCGCATCACAGCTCCCGGATTAACCGGAGTAGAGGACCCAGAGCGTCGCGATGAAGCGGGCTATCGATACCACGACTTTCCACACAACACGTCGCAGGTACCAAGGTTTCCTCTTACTGTTCCGCGCCCGTCGCTTGTCGTTTCGACTTTCACACATTGGTGTGTCTCCTCTGAAGCAACCCGATCCAACGGGCCCCGACTAGCTCCAGAGCAAGCAGAAACGACGGTTTTAACCTGGACACCGACCGCGCCCGCGGCCCGACCGCGGGCGCGGGGCCCGGCGTCGGAGGCGGGGTTTTTTCGGGAGAGCCGAAGCACTCCCACAGGGCCAAAACCGGCCCCAGCTCAAATCGGGGTTCTCCTTTAAGCCGAAACGACGACGATTCTCCTATGCGCCGATTCGCACATCGCTGTCAACGATAAAAATCGCTAGCAGCGATATCCTGGTATGCTTTGTTCTGGCGATGACGGAAGGCATCTAGGATGCGGACTCATTTCGCGGCAAGCCAAATCCGGATCGCGGCGAGCTTGAGCGCGGCGAGGAAGTTGTCGGGCGAGCGGTCGTAGCGCGTGGCGAGGCCGCGGAAGTGCTTGATGCGATTGAAGAAGCGCTCAACGAGGTTTCGCTGGCGGTAGAGCCAGGAGCTGAACGGGAAGCTGCCCTTTCGGATCGCGCGGGGCGGGATGTTCGCCCAGGCGCCGCGTTCGGTCACCGTCGCGCGGATCGCGTTCGTGTCGTAGGCGCGGTCGGCGATCAGGATGGCGTCTTTCGCGACGAGCGGAAGGAGCTGCTCGCAGGCCGGTGCGTCGTTTGCCTGCCCTGCGGTGAGCAGGAGGCGAACCGGCCGCCCTTCCGCATCGACGAGGGCGTGGATCTTGGTCGTCAGGCCGCCGCGGGAACGTCCCATGCGACCATCTCCGGCGGCCTCCGAATCCCCCTTTTTCCCGCGGCCCCGTGCTGGTGGACGCGGACGCAGGAGCTGTCGATCATCACGATGTCGCCGTCGTAAGCCTCTGAGACGGCGTCCAGAATTCGGTCCCAGACGCCTGCTTTCCGCCATCGGACGAAGCGGTTGTAGAGCGTCGTGCGCGGGCCGTAGCGCTCGGGCACGTCGCGCCAGGGCGCACCCGTCCGGAAGCGCCAGACGATCCCGTTGATCACCCGCCTGTCGTCCACCCGGGGCACGCCGCGCACCTTGTTCGGCAGAAGCGGCTGGATGATCGCCCATTCCTCGTCGGTCAGCTCATGGCGGCGCATCGAATCCTCCCTCGATCAGGAAGGTTGAATCATCCTACGCTCGAGCGATCAAATCCGCTTTGCCGTTTATGGGGCCAGAGCCTAGTGCCCCCACTGCGCAGGAATGAGCGCCGCTCGGCCTAGGGAAATCGTCATTGCCCGGTTTCATGCCGCCTCACCCCACCCTCCGGCGGAAACCGCTCCCGCATCACCGACAGCGACACGCCCTCGTCCAGCCGCGGCCAGTAGAGGATCACTCCGGCGCCCATGATCTCGATCTCGGCGAGGTCCTCCGCCGCGGCGCCGTTCAGCGCGCGGGTGCGGGTCGGATCGATGCGCATGACCGTCCCGTCGCTCAGCGACACCACGATCTGCTCTCGCACGTGATCGTAGTGCGCCGACACGGCATAACCGGCAGCGCGGAGTTCCTCCGTGCGCCTCGCGGCCTCGTCGAATTCGTCGTCCTCGTACTCGGCGTCAGGCCTCGCCATGGAGAGTCTCCCACTCTCTGCAAAGCTGGCGCACCCAGGGCGCGAGTTCACCAGCGATCCGATCCGCTCGACGCTTTGGCATTCGCGAACGTTCCCTCACCTCGGGAGGTCCGTCTGGGCAATTCAATACGACGACCGCGACGCCGCCTTGCTCGAAAGCGTGGACATGGGCTGGCGAGTGATCGTCCGTGTAGATTATCACCCTCATACCATGGATTCGGAGCACGGTCGGCATTGCTCCTCCGCTACGCGCCGGCCATCAGACAGCATTGCGCGCACGAGATGCGCTGCGACCGAAGGCTGTCTCGAGCGCTGAATAGCAGCTCTAGCAGGAGATAGCAAGCCGCACTCGTCCAAAAAGCTGCAGTTCCGTCCACACCCGACACACCACCCCAATCCCTTGACCCCCACCCCCATCCCCCCCATCTTCCTCCCCTAAGGGCCGCGCCTCGGCGGGCCCCCATCCAGAAGTGCCTCTCAAAAGGGCTTCGACCATGTCGCGTCAGTCGCCGTTCGCTCATCCGTTCCTGCTCGGCTTCGACGAGATCGAGCAGGCGCTCGATCGCGTCGCCAAGGCGGCGGGGGACGGGTATCCGCCCTACAACATCGAGCGGCTGCCCCGCACGGCGGACGAGCCGGAGAAGCTGCGGATCACGCTGGCGGTCGCGGGGTTCACCCGGGACCAGCTCGAGGTCACCCTCGAGGAGAGCCAGCTCGTCATCCGCGGCAAGCAGACCGACGACAAGACGCGCCACTACCTTCACCGCGGCATCGCCGCCCGGCAGTTCCAGCGCTCCTTCCTCCTCGCCGACGGCATGGAGGTGGTCGGCGCCGACCTGACGAACGGTCTTCTGTCGATCGACCTCGTCCGCCCCGAGCCGGAGCGGGTGATCCGCAAGATCGACATCGCGCTGAAGGCGTCCAAAGGCTGACATCCGGCTGATTTCCGCACCGCTCGAGAGGAGGGCGCGAGACCATGACGACCACACAATTCCAGGATTTCGAGAACCCCGCTTCCGAAGCGCTCGCCGCGATGGGCGAGGGCGAGGTGGCCTATGTCCGCGCGATGTCGTCGGACGAGGTGAAGAAGCTCTTCCCCCAGGCGCCCGAGCTGCAGCCCGGCCTCGAGCTCTACGCGCTGCTCTCCGCCTCCGGCGCGCCGATCCTGCTCACCGCCTCCCGCGAGGCGGCCGTGATGAACGCCAAGGCGAACGATCTCGATGCGGTGAGCGTGCATTGAGGCACGAGGGCGGCGGCGACCGCCCCTCCGGGCCGGGCGGCGCCCGGCCCGCCTTCCCTGCGGGAAGACGACGGGCGAACGTGTCGTCGCTCTCCTCTTCTCGCCTTTCGACCGTCCTATCCCTCTGGAGAGTCGGGCGCCGTATCCCTCCGGAGCCGTCGTGCCATCAGGCATGCCGGCCGGATTAGACGGCGGAACGCGCCACGGTGTCGTCCCCGGCCGGAGCGCGTTTGCGCGCGGATGACAGCGCTCCCCACCCTCGTCCCGCTTCCCCCCTGCGCGCGCCGGTGCTACACCGCGCGCCATGCTCGAAGGCCTGCACCCCAACCGCCCCACCCACGTCATGCGGCTCGCCACCAGCGAGCGCGCGGCGCGCGCCACCACGGACGTGATCGGGGAGATGTTCGACCCCGCCGAGACCGCCGTCGCCGCCTTCGAGGCGCAGGACGGCAAGACCTGGCTGCTCGAGGCCTATTTCGCCTCGCCGCCGGACGAGGCGGCCGTGCGGAACATGATCCGGCCGGTTCTCGGCGAGCACGCCGACGCGGCCGTGTTCGAGGCGATCGACCAGAAGGACTGGGTGGCGGCCTCGCTGGAGGGGCTCAAGCCCGTGCGGGCGGGGCGCTTCCTGGTGCACGGGTCGCACGACCGCGCGGCGGTGCAGCCGAACGACGTCCCCATCGAGATCGAGGCGGCGCTCGCCTTCGGCACCGGGCACCACGGCACGACGCGCGGCTGCCTGCTCGCGCTCGTCGACGAGCTCAAGCGCCGCCGCCCGGCCCGCGTCCTCGACGTCGGCACGGGCACGGGCATCCTCGCCTTCGCGGCGGCGAAGGCGGTGAAGCGGCGCGTGGTGGCGGGGGACATCGACCCGGTGGCCATCGCGGTGGCGCGCGAGAACGCGCGCCTCAACGGCGTCGCGCCGTGGCTCGACCTCTATGTGGGGCCGGGCGTGCGCGCGCCGCAGGCGGACCGGGCGCGGACCTTCGATCTCGTCTTCGCCAACATCCTGGCGAAGCCGCTGCGCAGGCTCGCGCCCACGCTCGCGCGGGTGGTGGCGCCGAGCGGGACGCTGGTCCTGTCGGGCCTGCTGGCGCAGGACGTGCCCGGCGTGCTCTCGGCCTACCGGGCTCAGGGCTTCGCGCTGACGAAGCGCCGCGACCTCGAGGGCTGGGCGGCGCTCACCTTGAAGCGCGGCGGGGCGGCGGCGCGGCCGCGCGCCTGATCAGCGCACGAAGGGCAGGCGCTCGTCGTTCGAGAGGCCGAGCTTGCGATACTCGCCCATCTCCATCTGCGCCTCGAGATGCGGCGCGTAGAGCGCCAGCTCGCGCCGCGCGCGGGCCATCTGCGCCTCCTGCATGCGGCGCAGGATGCGGGCGAACAGGCTCGGACGGGTCTCGCCGGTGGCGGGGACGACGTCGCGGGCGACGTGGGGATAGTTGATGGCGTGGGCCATGGGACGGGGCTCCTGCTCAGGGTCGACGCCGCGTTCGGCGTGCGACCGATGTCCGTTGTTGCAGCGCAATATAGGTCAGCAGGCCTGTCCTAGCTACGACGAAAGTCTCAAGGCCGCCATGCATCGGGTGCAAGGGCTGCCCTATTCTTGGGCGGAGCTGCCCGTTTCCTGCATGGTTTGGAGCCGATCCGCCGCGGCCGCGCGCAGGCCCCGTTGCGCGCCGGCGCACTTGCGCGTACGCCTTCTCGCATGAGCCGCTTCCAAGATTTCGACGACGTCGCCGATCCGAGCCGCGTGGCCGGCCGGGTCGCGGCCCTGCGCGCCGAGCTCGCCGCCCGCGGCGCGCACGGCTTCGTGGTCCCCCGCTCCGACGAGCACCAGTCGGAATACGTCCCGCCCTCGGCCGAGCGCCTCGCCTGGCTCACCGGCTTCACCGGCTCGGCCGGCATGGCGGTGGTTCTCGCCGACCGCGCCGCGCTCTTCGTCGACGGCCGCTACACGCTCCAGGCCCCGGCGCAGACCGACACCGGCGCGATCGCCGTGCTCAATTCCGGCGAGACCAGCCCCTCGGACTGGGTGGCGGCGAACCTGCCCGAAGGCGCCGTCCTCGCCTACGATCCGTGGCTGCACACGGCGGATGCGGTCGCGCGTCTCGCCAAGGCGGCCGAGGCCGCGGGCGGGCGGCTGGTTCCCGCGGGATCGAACCCGATCGACGCGATCTGGACGGACCGTCCCGCCCCGCCGAAGGCGCCGGTGCGCCCGCATCCGGAGGCGCTCGCCGGCGAGAGCCGCGAGGCGAAGCTCGGGCGCATCCGCGAGGCCATGGCGAAGGAGAAGCTCGAAGCGCTCGTGATCTCCGATCCGCACGCGCTCGCCTGGGCCTTCAACCTGCGCGGCGGGGACGTCGCCCACACGCCGCTCCCCCTCGGCTACGCGCTGGTGCCGCGCGAGGGGCGCGCCACGCTCTTCCTCGATCCGGCCAAGGTGACGAACGAGGCCGGCGACGCGGTGGGCGATCTCGCCGCCTTCCGCGATCCCGCGGCCCTGCCGCAGGCGCTCGCCGACCTCGCCGCGCGGGGCGGCAAGATCCGGCTCGACCGCGCCACGGCGGCGCAGGCGCTCTGCGACGTCGTCGCCCAGGCCGGCGGCGTGGCGGATGTCGGCGCCGACCCGGTCGCGCTGATGAAGGCGCGCAAGAACGCCGCCGAGATCGACGGCGCCCGCGCCGCGCATGTCCGCGACGCCGCCGCCTTCGCCCGCTTCCTCGCCTGGTTCGCCCGCACGGCGCCCGGCGGGCTCACCGAGATCGACGTGGTCGAGCGGCTCGAGGCCGAGCGGATCGACACCGGCGCGCTGCGCGACGTCTCCTTTCCGACCATCGCCGGGGCGGGGCCGAACGGCGCCATCGTGCACTACCGGGTGAGCCGCGCCTCGAACCGGGCGCTCGCTGCGGGCGAGCTCTTCCTGATCGATTCCGGCGCGCAATACGAGGACGGCACGACCGACATCACCCGCACGCTGCCCGTCGGCGCTCCGTCGGACGAGATGCGGGATCGCTATACCCGGGTGCTCAAGGGGCATCTCGCCATCACCCGCGCCGTGTTCCCCAAGGGCGCGTCCGGCGCGCAGATCGACGGCTTCGCCCGCGCGCCGCTCTGGGAGGCGGGGCTCGATTTCGACCACGGCACCGGCCACGGGGTCGGCAGCTTCCTCTCCGTGCACGAGGGGCCGCAGCGCATCGCCAAGACCGGGACGACGCCGCTCGAGCCGGGGATGATCCTCTCCAACGAGCCGGGCTACTACAAGACGAACGCCTACGGCATCCGCATCGAGAACCTGATCCTGGTCGAGGCGCGCGAGGTCGTCGGGGCCGAGCGCACGATGTACGGCTTCGAGACGCTGACGCTCGCGCCCTACGCGCGGGAGCTGATCGACCTCGCCCTGCTGACGCCGGAGGAGCGCGCCTTCGTCGACGCCTATCACGCGCGGGTGCTGGAGACGATCGGCCCGCTCGTCGATGCGGCGACGCGCGACTGGCTGGAGGGGGCCTGCGCGACGCTCGGGTGAGCGCGGTCCTCAGGCCGCGCTCTTCGCCACGGAGCGCACGCCCTCGGCGAGCTCCGACACCAGCCGCGCCACGGTCTGCACCGTCTCGGGCGTCGCCGCGCCGTCGGCGAGCGTGCCCTCGAGCGCCGAGACCAGCGCCGAGCCGACGACGACCCCGTCCGCGCCCTTGGCGATGGCGGCGGCGTGGGCGCCGGACTTGACGCCGAAGCCGACGACGACCGGCAGGTTCGTATGGCCCTTGATGCGGGCCACCGCCGTCTCGACCTTGCCGAAATCCGGCGTCGCCGCGCCGGTGATCCCGGTGATCGAGACGTAGTAGACGAACCCCGCCGTGTTCGCGAGCACCGCCGGCAGGCGCCTGTCGTCGGTGGTGGGGGTGGCGAGGCGGATGAAGGCGAGGCCGGCCTGGAGCGTCGGCAGGCACAGCTCCGCGTCCTCCTCCGGGGGCAGGTCGACGACGATGAGCCCGTCGACGCCGGCGTCCTTTGCCTCGGCGAGGAAGCGGTCGACGCCGTACTGGTAGATCGGGTTGAAATAGCCCATCAGGATCACGGGCGTGTCCGCGTCCTCGGCGCGAAAGCGGCGCACCAGCTCCAGCGTTCCCGCCGTGGTCTGGCCCTTGCGGAGCGCGCGCAGGCCCGCCGCCTGGATCGCCGGGCCGTCGGCCATCGGGTCGGTGAAGGGCAGGCCGAACTCGAGGATGTCGGCGCCGGCCTTCGGCAGCGCCCTCAGGATCTCGAGCGAGGTCTCCGGGTCCGGGTCTCCGGCCATGACGTAGGTGACGAGGGCGGCGCGGCCTTCCGAACGGCAGCGGGCGAAACGGGCTTCGATGCGGGCGGTCATGACGGGTCCGGTGGGTTGTCGGGCGAGGGGGCGATGCGGCGCTCGACGCCGTCGATGCGGGCGTGCGCGTGGAGCGCGGAGCGGGTGGCGTCGAGGACGTTCTGCTCGACGCGGCTCATGACGGTGTGGAGGGTCCGCATCTGCGTCTCGAGCCGGTCCATCCGGTGCTCGACCTCGTCGAAGCGGCGTCCCACGGCGGCGAAGCGCTCGTTCATCTCCCGGCGCAGCTCTTCGGAGCGGTCGTGGATGCGAATCTCCAGCCCGTCGATCCGGGCGTCCATGGCTCGAAAGCCCACTCGGACCTCGCCGACGACGTCCCCGGCCACGCCCGCGAGGCGATCCACCTGCCCGATGACAGTCGACACGTGCCGACCCAGCTGATCCATCGCGCCGGTGAGTTCCCGCAACGTCTGCTCGGACCCGTTCGCCATCGTCATCCCCCCTTCGTCACCCGACGACGGAGGATCGCGCAGAAGACGAAGTTGCGAAAGGCTGCGCTCACAACCCGCCCCGCAGGTGCTCGGCGACCGTGAAGATGTCCTTGTCGCCGCGGCCGCACAAGTTGATCACCATCAGGTGGTCGCGCGGCTTGTCGGCGGCGATCTCCACCGCCCGGGCGATGGCGTGGGAGGGCTCGAGCGCGGGGATGATGCCCTCGAGCTTCGAGATCAGCTGGAAGGCGGCGAGCGCCTCCTGGTCGGTGGCGGACATGTAGGTCACGCGGCCGACATCGGCGAGCCAGGAATGCTCCGGGCCGATGCCGGGATAGTCGAGGCCCGCCGAGATCGAATGCGCCTCGGTGATCTGGCCGTCGCCGTCCATGAGGAGGTAGGTGCGGTTGCCGTGCAGGACGCCGGGCTTGCCGCCGGTGATCGAGGCCGCGTGCTCGCCGGTCTCGATGCCGCGCCCGGCCGCCTCGACGCCGTAGATCTCGACGCCCTCGTCGTCGAGGAACGGGTGGAACAGGCCGATGGCGTTCGACCCGCCGCCGATGGCGGCGATGAGGGAATCCGGCAGGCGGCCTTCCGCCTCCTGCATCTGCCAGCGCACCTCGTCGCCGATGACGCACTGGAAGTCGCGCACCATGGCGGGGTAGGGGTGGGGGCCGGCCACGGTGCCGATGCAGTAGAACGTCGTCTCGACGTTGGTCACCCAGTCGCGCAGCGCCTCGTTCATCGCGTCCTTGAGCGTCTTCGAGCCGGAATGGCAGGGCACGACGGTGGCGCCGAGCATCTCCATGCGGAAGACGTTGGGGCGCTGCCGCTCGACGTCGACGGCGCCCATGTAGACGATGCATTCGAGGCCGAAGCGCGCGCACAGCGTCGCGGTCGCGACGCCGTGCTGGCCGGCGCCGGTCTCGGCGATGATCCGCTTCTTGCCCATGCGCCGGGCGAGCAGGATCTGGCCGAGCACGTTGTTCACCTTGTGCGCGCCGGTGTGGTTGAGCTCGTCGCGCTTGAGGTAGATCTTGGCGCCCTTGTCCGCGCCCGCGGTCTCGCGGACGTGCTCGGTCAGCCGCTCGGCGTAGTAGAGCGGGCTCGGCCGGCCGACATAGTGCTTGGCGTAGGACCGCAGCTCGCGCTCGAACTCCGGGTCGGCCTTGGCCGCTTCGTAGGCCGCCTCGAGCTCGAGGATGTTCGGCATCAGCGTCTCGGCGACGAAGCGGCCGCCGAACATGCCGAAATGCCCGGTCTCGTCGGGTCCGTTGCGGAAGGAATTGGGCTTCTGCGGAGCGGTCACGGCGTGTCTGCCTCGTCGAGCGTGCGCCAGGCGGCGCGGGCGGCGGCCGTGAAGGCCGCGATGGCGATCGGGTCCTTGACCCCCGGCGCGGATTCCACCCCGGAGGAGACGTCGACGGCGCGCATGCGGGTCGCCGCGATCGCCGCCCCGACATTCCCCGGGGTGAGCCCACCTGACAGCATGGCCGGGCGTCCCGGGTCAAGGGCCGCGACGAGGCGCCAGTCGAAGGAGAGGCCGTTGCCGCCGGGCAGCGCGTCCGTGGTCTTCGGCGGCTTGGCGTCGAACAGGAGCCGGTCGCAGACGGCGGCGTAGGGCGGCACGCGGGCGAGATCCGCCTCCTCGGCGATGCCGACCGCCTTCATCACGGGCGTCCCGAAGCGCTCCCGGATGGCGGCGACGCGCTCCGGCGGCTCCTTGCCGTGAAGCTGGATCAGGTCCGGGCGCACGCGCTCGGCGAGCGCGGCGAGGAGCTCGTCGTCCGGATCGACGACGAGCGCGACGATCTCCGCCCGACCGCGGGCCCGCTCCGCCAGGTCGGCGGCGGCGTCCACCTCGACGTGCCGCGGGCTCCTGGGGAAATGCACGAGCCCGACCATGTCGGCGCCCGCCGCGAGCGCCGCATCCAGCGTCTCGGGCGTCTTCAGGCCGCAGATCTTGACGAGGCCGGAGCGTGTCATGCGGACCGGCTTACGGCAGGGGCGGGGACTTGTGAAGGGGGCGGGCGGTCGCGGGGGACGCTTGAGGCCGACGCGTGATGAAGGCCCTATCTCAAATTGTAAAACAGATAGAATGCGAGCGAGGCTTGACCTGCGCATCGATCGGCGGCACGTTGCGCGAAATTCCTCGAGACGCGCATTCCCGGTTTCTCCAGGCGGCGAACGAGGCGAAACGCTGGAGAGGCGCGCCCATGAAGAGCAAGGCACTGGCGACAACGCCCGCCAAAATCGGGCCCGCTTTGGCTGTGATCGGAGCCGTGAGCGTCTTCACTGTGACGCTGGGGATAAACTATCCGTATCTCACGGTGCTCCTGAAGGCGAGGGGGTTCTCCACCTCGTTCGTCGGGCTCAACGCGGCGATGATTCCGATCGGACTCGTCGTCGGCAGCCTGCTGACGCCCCGCATCGCCCTGGTGACGGGGCCGTACGTCCTGTCGCTCTGCTCGATCACCGCCTCGTTCGCGACCCTCGCCGCCCTCTACGCCTGGTACGCCGTCGCCGACGATGCGATGCTCCCGTTCCTGCTGATGCCGCTTTGCATCTCGCTCGGCATCTTCATCAATGGGCTCTTCGTCGTCGGCGAAGCCTGGATCAACAGGCTGGCGCCCGATGCGGCGCGGGGGCGGATCCTTGGCGTCTATACGACCGCGCTGATCGCCGGCTACGGCGTCGGGCCGATCCTCCTGTCGCTCGCCGCAGGCGACGCGCTGGTGATCCAGGCGACGAGCCTGGGCCTGCTCGTCGCCGCAGCGCTGCCGCTACTGGCCTTCCGCTCGACGATCTCCGGCCTCACTTTCGCGCCCGAGCCCGGGTCGGACGGCGGCGCACGCGACATGCTGCGCTTCGCGCTGATGGCGCCCTACCTCGTCCTGTGCTTCGCCAGCATCGCCTTCTTCGACAACGTCGCCATGTCGATGAAGCCGATCTTCGGCAGCGCGCGCGGGCTCGAGGTCGCCGAGGCCAGCCGCGTGCTGGGCGCGATCATCATCGGCGGAGCCTGCTTCCAGCCGCTGATCGGGGCGCTCGCCGACAGGTTCCCCAATCGCCGGGTCGTTCTCGTGTTCTCCATCGCGACGGTGCTGCTCTCGGTGCCGATGGCACGGATCGAATCGGCGACGCTGCTGACCGTACTCGCGTTCGTCTGGGGCGGCGTGGCGTTCGCGACGTACACGATGGCGCTAAAGGAGCTGGGGGACCGCTACACCGGCGCCCCGCTGCTGACCGGCAGCGCCGTCCTGGCGCTCACCTGGGGGCTCACCACCATCGTCGGCCTGCCGCTGACCGGCCTCCTCCTCGACGGAACGAGCCCGCTGTACCTGCCGATGATTCTGGTCGTGCTGTACGTCCCACTCATCCTGGCGAGCTTGAGGCGTTGAGCGAATCGCTCTCCCCTCCCGTGTTGCCCCCGCCCCGCCCTCTCGCCTATTCCTCTCCCGGGGGGGCGCACCCGCTTCCCCGCCTCGCGCGTTGAGAGGACATGAGACCCGTCCCGCATCCCCTCCTCGTCGCCGATGTCGGCGGCACCAACGCCCGCTTCTCGCTCGCCGAGGAGCCGGGGGCGGCGCTCGCGCCCGTATGCCGGCTGCGCACGAAGGAGACGCCGACGGCCTACGACGCCATCGAGCAGGCGCTCTCCGCGAGCCCCGTGCGGGCGAAGAGCGTGATCCTGTGCGCCGCGGGGCCGGTGCTCGGGCGCGAGGCGCGGCTGACCAACGCGCAATGGACCTTCGACGGGGCCGACCTCGCCCGGCATTTCGACCTCGCGCAGGGGCTTCTCCTCAACGATTTCGAGGCGGCCGCCCTGGCGCTCGCCGTGCTCGAGCCCTCCGACGTGCGGCCCATCGGCCGGCCGGTGCCGCCGGGCGGGGGGCCGAAGCTCGTGCTCGGTCCGGGCACGGGGCTCGGCATGGCGGCGCTCGTCGTCGTCGGCGGGCGCGCGGCGCCGCTGCCGGGCGAGGCGGGGCATATCGGCTTCGGGCCGCTGGACGAGGAGGACGTGCCCGTCTTCGCGCGGATCGAGCGGCATTTCGGCCGGCTCACGCCGGAGACGATCCTGTCCGGGCCCGGCATGCTGCGGCTCCACCGGGCGCTCGCCCCCGATTTCGGCCGCGACCCGGCGGCGGTGGAGGACGACCCGCCCGAGCTCGTCGCCCGCGCCCACGGCGCCTGCCCGCATTGCGCGGCGACCGTGCAGCATTTCCTCAAGCACCTCGCGCGCTTCTGCGGCGACATGGGCATCCTGTTCTCGGCCACCGGCGGCGTCGTCATCCGCGGGGGCGTGACGAACTCGATCGCCCCGCTCGCCGACGAGGACCTGTTCCGCGCCCGCTTCGACGACAAGGCCCCCGTCGAGGCGCTCGCCCGCGCCGTGCCCCTGTCGCTCCTGCCCTCCGACGCCGTGATCCTGCGCGCCATGGCGGCGGTGGGGGCCGACCCGGACCGCTTCGTGATCGACTACGCGGCGCGGTATTGGCGGGTGTGAGGAGCCGGCCCGCGGTTCTTGACAGGCTTTGCCAAAGGCGCTGTCATCCTGGCTCGGAGGACCCGATGGCGACCATGAACGTATCCCTGCCCGATCCGATGAAGGACTGGGTCGAAGCGCAGGCGCGCGGCGGTCGCTACGCGAACGCGAGCGACTATGTCCGTGACCTCATCCGGCGCGATCAGGAGCGGCAGGCCAAGATCGCGGCGATGCAGGAGCTCGTCCGGGAGGGGTTGGAGAGCGGCGTCGGCGACCGCTCCATCGAGGAGCTGATCGCGGCCGCCCGCGATCCATCCACGCCTGGAGACTGAGCGCCGATGGCTTGGCGTCTGTCGCGTGCGGCGGAGGATGACGTCGTCCGCATTCATCGCCACAGCGCGAGCTTGTTCGGATACGACCACGCCGACGCCTATGTCCGCGGGCTCGAAGCGATCTTTCGCTTCCTCTGCGAAAATCCGAGAGCCGCGCGCGAGCGCCTGGAGATCGAGCCTCCCGTTCGCGTCCACCCCTACAGCGCGCACGTCGTCATCTATGTCCTGGACGCCGACGGCGTGCTGATCGTCCGCATCCGCCACGCCCGCGAGGATTGGCTGAGCGATCCCGATTGAGGCAGGATCTCGGAAGCCGAAATCCCCCGTCACCCGGCTTGCATCCCCCGTCCCGCCGGTCCATATACGGAACCGGGAGGTTGGCGAGGGACGTCTCGCTCGCCAACCGGGTCAGGTCCGGAAGGAAGCAGCCCTAACGAGACCGAACGGGTTCTCGACCAGCCTCCCACCTCTTTCTCTCCGCGCGGCTCGCACGCGTCTCGCGCCATCTCCGCCAGCGCCGCGAAGACGACGAGACGATGACCGACGACACGCAGACCGAGACGCTTCCCCCCGCGGCCGACGAGCCGGCCTTTCCCGGCCTCGAGCCCGCGCCGACGGTGAACGCGTCCGCCGCGCCCGCGCCCTACCGCGTCCTCGCCCGCAAGTACCGTCCGCGCTCCTTCGACGACCTGATCGGCCAGGAAGCGATGGTGCGCACGCTCTCGAACGCCTTCGCCACCGGGCGCATCCCCCAGGCCTGGATGCTCACCGGCGTGCGCGGCGTCGGCAAGACGACGACGGCGCGCATTTTGGCGCGTGGCCTCAACTACGAGCCCGAGGACGGCGGGGGCGGCCCGACCATCGACCTGAAGGCGATGGGCCGCCATTGCGAGGCGATCGTCGAGGGCCGGCACATCGACGTGCTGGAGATCGACGCGGCCTCCAACAACGGCGTCGAGAACATCCGCCAGATCTCGGACGCGGTGCGCTATTCGCCGGTGTCGGCCCGCTACAAGGTCTACATCGTCGACGAGGTGCACATGCTCTCGAACGCGGCCTTCAACGCGTTCCTGAAGACGCTGGAGGAGCCGCCGCCGCACGCGAAGTTCGTCTTCGCCACGACCGAGATCCACAAGGTCCCCGTCACCATCCTCTCGCGCTGCCAGCGCTTCGACCTCAAGCGCGTGCCGGGCGACACCCTGGTCGCGCATCTCGGCAAGATCTGCGGGCTCGAGGGCGTGGAGGCGCAGCCCGAGGCGCTCACCGCCATCGCGCGCGCGGCGGAGGGCTCGGTGCGCGATTCGCTCTCGCTGCTCGACCAGGCCATCGCGCACGGGGCGGGGGTGGTCACGGCCGAGACGGTGCGGGACATGCTGGGCCTCGCCGACCGCGCCAAGATCATCGACCTGTTCGAGGCGGTGATGAAGGGCGACGTCGCCTCCGCCTTCGCGCAGCTGCGCGACCAGTACGACAACGGCGCCGATCCGGCCATGGTGCTCCAGGAGCTCGCCGGGTTCACGCACCTGACGACGCGCATGAAGCTCGTCCCCCAGGCCGACCAGGACCCGACGCTCTCGCAGGAGGAGCGCACCCGCGCCGCGGATTTCGCGGGGCGGCTGTCGGTGCGCGTGCTGTCGCGGGCCTGGCAGATCCTGCTCAAGGCGATCCCGGAAGTCTCGCAGGCGCCCCGGCCCATGCCGGCGGCCGAGATGGCGCTCGTGCGCCTCGCCTACGCCGCCGATCTGCCGACGCCGGACGAGGCCCTGCGCATGCTGAAGGACGGCTCGGGCGCGATCGCCGCCGGCGGCGGCGCGCCGGCGCCCTCCTCGGGCGGCAGCGCGAGCGGCGCGGGACCGAGCGCCATGCGCGACGCGCCGCCGCCGGCGCGCGAGGCCGCCATCGGCGGCGGCGGCGGGCGCGCGCCGCTGCCCGCGGCGAAGGCGCTCCTCTCCGCCGTCCCCTCGCAGCCACGGCCCGAGCCGAGCGCCGCGCCCGCCCCGCGCCCGGCCGCGGCGGCGCAGGCAGCCCCCGCAATCCGGCTCGCGCGGTTCGAGGACCTCGTCGCCTTCGTCGGCGAGCGTCGCGACATCGGCCTCAAGCGCGCCCTCGAATGCGACGTGCGCCTCGTCCACTACGAGGACGGCCGGCTCGAGTTCGCTCTCGCCGACAGCGGCCGGCGCGACCTGCCCAACGAGATCTCCCGCAAGCTCGCCGAGCTCACGGGCAAGCGCTGGATGGTCGCGCTCTCCCGCGAGGAGGGCGCCCCGCCGCTCGCCGAGGTCGCGGCCGAGGCCGCCCGCGAACGCAAGCGCGACGCGGCGAACCACCCCCTCGTCCAGAGCATCCTCTCGCGCTTCCCCGGCGCCCAGATCGTCGACGTGCGCGAGCGCGCCCCGGCGGAGGACGCGCCCGTGGCGGACGGCATCTCGGAGGCGGCGGAGCCGATGGCGCCCCCGCCGGAGGACGACGACGAGCTCTGATCAGCGCGCGGCGCGCTCGGCGGCGATCAGCGCCGCGAGATCGGCCTCGCTCGCGATCCGCAGCACCGGCTCGTCCGGCCCCGGCGGCTCGAAGCGCGCCACGTGATCGTCGAAGACCGCGTCCGTGATCGCCATGCGCGCGCGGGTCTCGTCGTTGCGTCGGCGCCGGGCCTGGATCGTCTCGATCGGCGTCTCGACATGGATGAGCACGAAGCGTGCGTCGTGCGCCTCGGCGACGCGCCGGGCGCGGTCACGCAGAAAGCGCATGGCGAACGTATCGTCGACGAGGGCGGAGCGTCCGGCGGCGAGGGCGCGCGCGAGCCGATCCATGGCGAGGTGGCTCGTGCGCTCCCATTCCGAATCGTCGATCACGCCGCCCCCATCGAAGCCGCGCTCGTCGTTGATCGCGTCGAGCGAGATGAGGGCGAGGTCGAGCGCCGCGGCGAGCCGGCGCGCGACGGTCGACTTGCCGGAAAAGGCGAGGCCGCACATGGCGTAGGCGGTGGGGCGGGGCATGCGCGAGCCGCCCCTCAGCCCCCGCGCAGCGCGTTCAGGAACAGGAGCCCCGCGCGCCCCGTCGGCTCCTGGCCGATCCGGCTCTGGACCTCCTTGATCGCCGCACGGGTCTTCGAGCCGATGATGCCGTCGACGTCGCCGATGTCGTAGCCCATGGCGAGGAGGCGCCGCTGCACCTCCCGGCGCTCCTCGCGCGAGAGCGGCGGGTCGTTCGTCGGCCACGGCGTCTGGATGCCGGGGCGGCCGGCGAGGCGATCCGAGAGCAGCGCGATGGCGAGCGCGTAGCTCTCCGCCTGGTTGTAGGAATAGATCGCGTCGAAGTTTCGGAAGACGATCCAGGCCGGCCCGTTCACGCCCGCCGGCGCGAGCAGCGCCGCCTGGCCGGGCCCCGTCAGCGGCGAGCCGTCGACCTTGCGCACGCCCCACGACGCGAAGTCGGACAGCGCGCGACGCTTGGTGCGCCCGGTGCGGCTCTCCGGGAAGCCCGCCGGCAGGCGCACCTCGTAGCCCCAGGGCTCGCCGGCGCGCCAGTTCGAGCGCGCGAGGTAGTTCGCGGTCGAGCCGAGCGCGTCCACCGTCGAGCCGACGATGTCGCGCCGGCCGTCGCCGTCGAAGTCGACCGCGATGCGCTGGTAGGTCGAGGGGATGAACTGCGTCTGCCCGAAGGCGCCGGCCCAGGAGCCGACGAGCTGCTCCTGCGGGATCTCGCCGCGCTCCAGGATCTTCAGCGTGGCCATCAGCTCGCCGCGGAAGAAGCTCTGCCGGCGGCCGTGACAGGAGAGGGTGGTGAGCGACTGGATCAGCGGCCGCTTGCCCATGTTGCGGCCGTAGTTCGACTCGACGCCCCAGATCGCGGCGATCACGTGCGGGTCGACGCCCCAGCGCTGCTGGGCGACGGCGAGCGCGTTCGGATAGCGCGCCATGGCGCGCCGTCCGTCGGCGACGCGCTCCTCGTCGACGAGCCCGGCGATGTAGTCCCAGATCGCGGTGCGGAACTCGGGCTGGAAGTTCAGGAGCTCGAGCAGGCTCATGTCCGGCTCGACGCCCGCCGTGGCGCGGTCGAAGGTCGCGCCGGACACGCCCTCGCGGGCGGCGGCGCTGCGCAACTCGGCGAGGCAGGAGCGGAAATCGGTATGCGCCGCGGCGTCCGGCGCGGGCAGGGTCGCGCTCGCCGCGGCGGCGAGGGCGAGGATCGGGAGCGCGCGCAGCGCGCGGGT
Source organism: Salinarimonas sp. (assembly GCF_040111675.1). Lineage (NCBI taxonomy): Bacteria > Pseudomonadati > Pseudomonadota > Alphaproteobacteria > Hyphomicrobiales > Salinarimonadaceae > Salinarimonas > Salinarimonas sp. Next base: position 617,056 of record NZ_CP157794.1, read on the forward strand.
GAGTGCGATTCGCTTGGTCATGGCCCCGGCATGCTCGACGTCTATGGTAAATACATGGAAAACGCCGCGCCGTCAGCCCGCCAGGAACTCGCGGGCCGAACCCGCGCCGTCGCGCCGCGTTCGCCTCCCCGACAGCGAAGGAGGCTTCCATGCCCGACGACCGCACGAGAGAGCAGGCGCGCCGCGCCGCCGCCGACGCCATCGCGGAGGACGTGACGAAGGACGTCGACGACGCCGAGCGCCCGCGCCTGACCCCGCAGAACCGCGCCGATCCCGCCGCGAACGGCGAGGACGCCACCGATCCGGCCGGCCGCGGCGGCAAGCAGGGCCAGCCCGACAAGGCGGAGGGCGAGCGATGACCAGGCCGGATCCGAAGGATAGTCCCGATCCGAAGGAGATGAAGGAGGCGCTCGAGCGCCCGTCCCGCGCGGACGGCGACGAAATGCGCTTCGGCGCACGTCCCGAGGAGGCCGCGCCGCCGGGCTCCGCCGACGCCGCGGTGAAGCGCGCCGCCGCCGGCTGGGCGGGGCGCCGCGAGGATCCGACGAGAACCAGGGAGGACGCCATGGCCGACGAACGCGACGACAAGCTCTCCCCGAAGGTCCCGACCGAGCGGCCCGACCCCGCGGCCGCGTCCCGCGAGCCGGGCGCGGACGCGGTCGACCGCCCGGGATTCGACCTCGGAGGGGCGAAGCAGGTGCACGACGAGACCACCGGCGACGAGACCTCGACGGCGGGCACCGGCAACCAGCCCATGCCGAAGGTGACCCCCGGCGGCCCGCTCGACACGCCGGGCTCCGGCGCGACGGCGACGGGCCGCGCCGGCGGCCTCGGCGGGCCCGGCCAGGCCATGCCGGAAGGCCGCGAGGGCGACACGCGCGAGCCGCCGCCGGAAGAAGCGGGCGAGCGCTTCCGCCGACGCGAGGATTGATTCCGCTGCGGGCGCGGGCCTCAGGCCGCGCTGAGCCGCTCCATCAGCGCCTCGGAGAGCTCGAAATTGGCGTAGACGTTCTGGACGTCGTCGTGGTCCTCGAGCGTCTCCATCAGCTTCATCAGCTTCTCGCCCGCCTCGTCGTCGACGACGACGGCGTTCTGCGGCTTCCAGATCAGCGCCGACTTGCTGGCCTCCCCGAAGCGCTCCTCGAGCGCCTTCGTGACCTCGCCGAGCGCCGTGTCGGCGCAATAGACCTCGTGGCCGCTCTCGGAGGAGACGACGTCGTCGGCGCCCGCCTCGATGGCGGCCTCCAGCATCGCGTCCGCGTCCGCGACGTCCGGCCCGTACTCGACGACCCCGACGCGGTCGAACATGAAGGCGACGGCGCCGGTCTCGGCGAGGTTGCCGCCGGCCTTGGTGAAGGTCGAGCGGATGTCGGAGGCGGTGCGATTGCGGTTGTCGGTCATCGCCTCGATGATGATCGCGGCGCCGCCGGGGCCGTAGCCCTCGTAGCGGATCTCCTCGTAGTTCTCCGCGTCGCCGCCCTGAGACTTCTTGATCGCGCGCTCGATGTTGTCCTTGGGCATGGACTGCGCCTTGGCGGCGAGCACCGCCGCGCGCAGGCGCGGGTTCATCGCCGGGTCGGGCATGCCCATCTTGGCCGCGACCGTGATCTCACGGGCGAGCTTGGAGAAGAGCTTGGAGCGCTGCGCGTCGACGCGCCCCTTGCGGTGCATGATGTTCTTGAACTGGCTGTGTCCGGCCATGGGGGTATCCGTGCTCGCGCCGCGGCGCCCGCGTGGAGGGCGGCGATGGTGGGTGATCTCGCGTATCGCTGAAGGCTGGATATAGGCGGGGGAGGGCGGGTTTGCCAAGCCGGGCGCAGGCGGGCGACGCTCGCCCGTGCGGAGCGGTCGTCGTCGGGTTGCGCGACGCCCCGCTCGGTTTCTACCTCCGAGCTCCCCGCGCGAGATCCTCCCGCACGCCCAGCGGCCGATCCTCGTGGAGCAGCCGGCGGTAGACCTGGAAGTTCTCCATCACGCGCTGCACGTAGTTGCGCGTCTCGGGGAAGGAGATCATCTCCACCCAGTCGATCGGGTCGACGGCGCCGCCGCGGGGGTCGCCGAAGCGGTCGAGCCAGCGCTGCACCGCGCCGCCGCCGGCATTGTAGGCGGCGAAGGTGAGGACGTAGGAGCCGCCCCAATCCTCGATCAGCTCGGCCAGATGGGCCGAGCCCAAGGTCGCGTTGTAGGCGGGGTCGGAGAGGAGCCGCTCCGGCGCGTAGGCGAGGCCGAAGCGGCGCGCGGTGGCCCGCGCGGTCGCGGGCATCAGCTGCATCAGGCCCCGCGCGCCGGCATGGCTCACCGCGCGCGGGTGGAAGGCGCTCTCCTGGCGGGCGATGGCGTAGACGAGGGCGGGGTCGACCGCCTCCGTCGCCGGCTCGAAGGGCGGGATGCCGAGCGTCGGGTAGGCGTAGAGATCGAGCGGCAGGCCGCGATAGACGGCCGCCTTGCCGAGCGCGAGGAGCCCGCGCGGGTCCTCGCGCTCCACGGCCGCCTCGCCGAGCGCCGCGATGAGGCCCGCGTCCTCAAGGCTCGCGCCGAGCGCCGCGTAGAGCGGGATCGCCCGCTCCCCGAGCCCCGCCTCGTGCAGGAGCGCGAGGGCGCGCGCCGCCGGCAGCTCCGCGAGGGCCGTGCGCGCGGCCTCCATGTCGACGTCGGGCGCGCGGATGGGAAGCGTGGTCTCGCCCAGCGCCTCCAGCGCCAGCTGGCCATAGTAGGCGATCGGGTGCGCGGCCGCCGTGCCGTAGTGCTCGCGCGCCGTCTCCTCCTCGCCCTGCGCCTCGGCCGCGCGCCCGCGCCAATAGGCGACGCGCGAGACCGAGATCGGCAGCGTCGCCTCCTCGGCCGCGCGCGCGAAGTGCCCGGCGGCGACGCCTGGCGCCTCGAGGAAGCGCAGCGCGATCCAGCCGGCGGTCCATTCCGCCTCGATGATCTCGGCCGGCGATTGCGCGGCGTGGTTCGCGGCGATGGCGTAGGCGCGCGCGACGTCGCCCGCCTCCAGCGTCGAGCGCGCGACGATCCGGCGCTCGTTCCACCAGGCGTCGCCGTCGATGACGAGGTCGATCTCCTTCGGCGCGCCGGAGAGGAGCCGCGCGGCCTCGTCGTAGCGCTGCTCGTGGCGCAGCAGCTTGAGGCGCGAGAACAGGACCGACGGCTCCGCCTGCAGCCGGGCGGGCAGCGCGTCGAGCTTCTTCTCCGCGTCGCGGGCGCGCGCGACGACGGCGCGGCGCGTCTCGATCAGGCTCGCCAGATCGCTTCGATGTTGCGTCGGGAAGGCCGCGAGCATGCGCTCGGCGCCGCGCCAATCCTCGCGGAAGAGCATGCGCTCGAAGCGCACCCGATGATCGACCGGCTCGAGCACGCCGTCGAACTCGCGCTCGAGGGCGGCCTCCTCGGCGAGCGAGAGGCGCATGTCCCGCCAGGTCTCGCGGGCGAGCGCCCGCGCGTCGCTCTCGGCGCCGTCGGCGCGGAAGGCGCGGGCGAGCGCGATGGCGCCCTCGCCGGTCGTCGGCCGCGCGCGGGCGAAGAAGCCGATCACGGTGGCGGGCGAGACGTCCTCGTTGAACAACGCCTCTTCCGCCCGGCGGCGGGCGACGCGGGTCTCGGGCCAGCCCGAATTGTCGCCGAGGAAGGCCGCCAGGCGGGAGAAGTCCCGCACGGCGCCGGCGCGGATCGCGAGCCATTCCCCGGCGACCCGGGCCGCGGGATCGCCGTCGACGAGCGTCTCCCACGCGGCGGCGAGGGTGTCGCCCTCCGTCAGGCGGCCGTCGTCGTAGGCGTTCAGCATCTCGGTGAGCGCGAGACGCCGCGCCGCGTCCCGGGCGTCCGGCTCGGGAGCGGGCTCCGGCGCGGCCGCGGTCGTCTCCTCCGTCTGGGCGCCGTCCGCATCCGCCGGGGCCGGCGCAGGCGTCGCCTCGGCGGTCTCGATCCGCTCGGGATGAGGCGGCGGCAGCGGCGCCGCCGCGCCGGCCGGGGATGCGCAGACGAGAAGCGCCGCGAGGCACGTCGCGACGCCCGTCATGCGTTTGCGCGCGGCCGACGCTCGCGCTATGAACGGCGCCTCACGCGCTCCATCGCCGCGCGCGCCGACACCCGACCGCTTCGGAGCCTGTTCATGCCCGCTCATGCCGTCCTCTCCCGCTTGCGCGGCTCCATTCCCGCCATGGTCACGCCGTTCGAAGGCGACGCCGTGGACGAGGCCGCCCTGCGCGCGCATGTCGACTGGCTGATCGAGAACGGCTCGACCGGCCTCGTCCCCGTGGGCACCACCGGCGAGAGCCCGACGCTCTCCCACGACGAGCACAAGCGCGTCGTCGAGATCACGGTCGCCGAGGCGAAGGGCCGCGTGCCCGTGATCGCCGGGGCGGGCTCGAACTCCACCGCCGAGGCGCTCGACTTCGCGCGCCACGCCGAGCGCGCCGGCGCCGACGCGCTGCTCGTGGTCACGCCCTATTACAACAAGCCGACGCAAGAGGGCCTCTACCAGCATTTCAAGGCGATCGACGCAGCGGTGGGAATCCCGATTCTCATCTACAACATCCCCGGCCGCTCGGTGATCGACATGTCCGTCGAGACGATGGCGCGTCTCTACGAGCTCCCCAACATCGCGGGCGTCAAGGACGCGACCGCGAACATGGTGCGGGTGAGCCAGCAACGCGCCGCCATGGGGCCAGATTTCCTACAGCTTTCTGGCGAAGATTCGACGGCGCTGGGTTTCAATGCGCATGGCGGGCACGGCTGCATCTCGGTGACGGCGAACGTGGCGCCGCGCCTGTGCGCCGACTTCCAGGCCGCCAGCCTGTCGGGCGACGCCGCCACCGCCTTGAAGCTGCACGACCGCCTGATGCCCCTGCACCACGCCCTGTTCGTCGAAACCAACCCGACGCCGGCGAAGTTCGCCCTGTCGGTGCTCGGCCGCATGTCCGACGCCGTGCGCCTGCCGCTGGTGACGGCCTCCGAGCCGTGCAAGCAGCAGGTGCGCGCGGCGATGCGGGCGGCCGGGCTGATCAATTCCTGAGAGCCTGATGGCCAAGCAGAAGAACGCGCATTCGCACCGCGTCGTCGCCGACAATCGCAAGGCGCGGTTCAATTACGAGATCACGGACACCTACGAGGCCGGCATCGCGCTCACCGGCACGGAGGTGAAGTCCCTGCGCTCGGGCAAGGCGACGATCGGGGAGAGCTACGCCGGCCCGGCGGGCGAGGAGCTCGTCCTCTACAACGCCTACATACCCGAATACCTGCAGGCGAACCGCTTCAATCACGAGCCGCGCCGGCCGCGCAAGCTGCTGCTCCACCGCCGCGAGATCGACAAGCTGCTCGGCGCCACCCAGCGCGAGGGCTACACGGTCATCCCGCTGCGGATCTACTTCAACGATCGCGGCCGCGCCAAGGTCGAGCTCGGGCTCGGCCGGGGCAAGAAGCTCCACGACAAGCGCGAGACGGAGAAGAAGCGCGACTGGCAGCGCGAGAAGTCGCGGCTCCTCAAGGAGAAGGGCTGACGGATCCTGGCGCTGCGGAGCGCACGAGCGACGCCGCAGCGGCATCCTGCGAGCCGACGATTTCCGGCCACGCGGCGGCGACCGCGGGCGGGGCGGCGCCGCGGGCGCGGGCCGCGACCAGGCGCATCTCCACGACCGGCAGCGAGCCGCCGAGATCGACGAGGGCGCCGCGCGCGAGATCGTCCATGGCCAGCGAGCGCGGCACCCAGGCGACGCCGATGCCGGAGCGGGCGCATTGCAGAGCCGCGAGCGTGAGCGCCGTCTCCAGGCGGGTGCGCAACGCCCCGGCATGCCCGAGCCGCGGCAGGATCAGCCGGCGCTGCACGGCTCCGAGGAAGACGTCCTTCGGATAGCCGACGACCGGCAGCTCGCCGCGCCCGTAAGCCTCGTTCAGCGCGTCCACCGTGCCGGCTGCGAAGACGGGGGTCAGCGTCTCGACGCCGATATCGGCGAGCGTCAGGAAATCCGCCCCCGCGATCGGCGCGCCGCCCTCGACGTCGTAGAACAGGGCGACGTCCGCATGGCGCGTCATCAGATGGGCCAGGCACTCGTCGCGATTGGCCGAGCGCAGGCGGATGTCGAGATCGAGGCCGGAGAGCCGCTCGATCAGCGCCGGCGCGGTCGAGGTGGTGATGGCGTGCTGGCAGGCGATGACGAGCCGGTTGCGGCGGGTGCGGTCGCGCTCGCGCAAGCGCGCCGAGAGCTCGCGCAGGCCGGCGGCGAGGTCGCGCATGCGCTCGACCTCCTCCAGCGCATGCGGCAGGACGCGCGCCGGCTTCGAGGAGCGGTCGAACAGCGCGACCCCGAGGCTCTCCTCGATGGCGCGCAGGCGGCGCGAGAAGGCGGGCTGCGTCAGGCGGCGCCGCTCGGCCGCCGCCTGGAACGAGCCGGTCTCCGCGACCGCCAGGATGTCCTCCAGCCATTCGAGCCGCATGAGCCCCGCCCAACTTGCCGATCGCGCATCTTTCCCGCCCGATTTCGCATTTGATCGCCCCGACGATCAAGGCGCATTGTTCCGCTTCGGAAAGGTTTTGCTTCACCATGCATCTCGCACGCTTCCCCCGGATCCGGCTCGCCCATCTCCCGACCCCGCTCGAGCCGATGGAGCGGCTCTCGGCGGCGCTCGGCGGCCCCGACATCTGGATCAAGCGCGACGACTGCACCGGTCTCGCGACCGGCGGCAACAAGACCCGCAAGCTCGAGTTCCTGATGGCCGAGGCGCGCGACCGGGGCGCCGACATCGTCGTCACCCAGGGCGCGACGCAGTCGAACCACGCGCGCCAGACGGCGGCCTCCGCGGCGCGGCTCGGTCTTGACTGCCACATCCTGCTCGAGGACCGCACCGGCTTCCGCACGGCGGATTACAACGAGAACGGCAACGTCCTGCTCGACCGGCTGCACGGGGCGACCATCGAGCGCCGCCCCGGCGGCCTCGACATGAACGCCGAGCTCCAGGTCGTCGCGGCGCGGCTCGCGGCCGAGGGGCGCCGGCCCTACGCGATCCCCGGCGGCGGCTCGAACCCGACCGGCGCGCTCGGCTACGTCGACGCGGCGCAGGAGCTGATGGCCCAGGCCGACGCGATGGGGCTCGTGATCGACCACCTCGTCCACGCCACCGGCAGCGCCGGCACGCAGGCGGGGCTGGTCGTCGGGCTGAAGGGCGTCAACGCCAAGGTGCCGCTGCTCGGCATCGGCGTGCGCGCGCCGCGGGACAAGCAGGAGGAGACCGTCTTCCGGCTCGCCTGCGCCACGGCCGAGAAGCTCGGCCTGCCGGGCCTCGTCGCGCGCGAGGACGTCGTCGCCAACACCGACTACGTCGGCGGCGGCTACGGCGTGCCCACGCCCGGCATGGTCGAGGCGGTGGAGATGTTCGCGCGGCTCGAGGGCGTGCTGCTCGACCCGGTCTATTCCGGCAAGGGCGCGGCGGGCCTGATCGACCTCGTCCGCAAGGGCTTCTTCGCCAGGGGCGAGACGGTCGTCTTCCTGCACACCGGAGGCGCGGCGGGCCTGTTCGGCTACGTCGGCGCCTTCGACGCGCCGCAGGAAAAAGCGGCGTGACCCGCTTCATGTCAGCGACAAACAGAGGGGAACAAGACATGAGACGCGTTTTCCGACAGTTCGCCCGCGTCGCCGCGGGCGCCGGCGCCCTCGCGGCGGCCTTCGGGCTCGCCGCGACGGCGCAGGCCCAGGCCCAGGACCTCTACGGCACGCTCGCCAAGATCGACGAGGCGAACGAGATCGTCATCGGCCATCGCGAGACCTCGATCCCGTTCTCGTGGATCGATTCCGCCGGCGGCCCGCCGCAGGGCTACTCCGTCGACCTGTGCCTGCGCATCGCCGACGCCGTGAAGGAGGAGCTCGGCAAGCCGGACCTGAACGTGCGCTTCGTTCCCGTGACGCCGCAGACGCGCATCCCGCTCCTCGCCAATGGCACGATCGACATCGAGTGCGGCTCGACCACCAACAAGCTCAGCCGCCAGGAGCAGGTCGCCTACCTGCCCGTCACCTTCATCACCGGCACCAAGCTCCTCGTGAAGACGGACGCCGGGGTGGAGACGCTGGCGGACCTCGAGGGCAAGCGGATCGCGCTGGCGCAGGGCACCACCAACGAGCGCGTGATCAAGGAGATGATCGAGGGCCAGATGCTCGACGTCGAGGTCCTCAACGTGAAGGATCACGCCGAAGGCTTCCTCGCGCTCGAGACCGACCGCGTCGACGCCTACTCGACGGACCACATCCTGCTCTACGGCCTGATCACCCGCGCCCGGGACCCCGAGAACTACGCGGTCGTCGGCGACTTCCTCTCCTACGATCCCTACGCGATCATGGTGCGCCGCGACGACAGCGCCTTCCAGCTGCTCGGCACCCGCGTGCTCGCGGACCTGTTCCGCTCGGGCGAGATCAACGACATCTACGCCAAGTGGTTCATGCCCTTCCCGACCAGCGAAGCGGTCTCGGAGCCGCCGACGCCGCTCTTGCAGGCGGCCTGGACGCTGAACGCGCTGCCCGAGTGACGGCCTCCCGCGTGCCGCGTCCCGCGGCGCTCCCGCGCATCCCCGAGCCCGGCGCCGCGCGCGCCGGGCTCGCCCGCCATCGGGCCTGTCCATGAACTACAATTGGAACTGGGGCATCCTGTTCGAGGAGCCCTATCTCGACTGGCTGATCTCCGGCGTCGGCTGGACCATGGCCGTCTCCGTCGCGGCCTGGGTCATCGCCTTCTCCCTCGGCTCGGTCGTCGGCGTGATGCGCACCCTGCCGAACCGTGTCGCCCGCGGCATCGGCACCGCCTATGTCGAGCTGTTCCGCAACGTGCCGCTCCTGGTCCAGCTCTTCCTGTGGTACTTCGTCCTGCCAGAGCTCCTGCCGGAGGACTGGGGTCGCTGGGTCAAGCGCGACCTGCCGCTGCCGGAATACACCACCGCCGTCGTGGGCTTGGGCTTCTACACCGCCTCGCGGGTCGCCGAGCAGGTGCGCTCCGGGATCGAGTCGATCCCCCGCGGCCAGGCGATGGCCGGCTACGCCAGCGGGCTCACCACCGCGCAGGTGTACCGCTACGTCCTGCTGCCCGTCGGCTACCGGCTGATCGTGCCGCCGCTCACCTCCGAGTTCCTGACGATCTTCAAGAACTCCTCCCTCGCGCTCACGATCGGCGTGCTCGAGCTCACCGCCCAGAGCCGCCAGATCACCGAGTACACCTTCCAGGGCTTCGAGGCCTTCACGGCGGCGACGGTCATCTACGTCGTCATCACGCTCACCGTCACGGCGGGGATGAGCCTCGTCGAGCGCCGCGCGCACATGCCCGGCTTCATCGCCGGAGGACGCTGAGCCATGGCCTTCGACGTCGACGTCATCGTCTCCTCCCTGCCCTTCCTGGCGCAGGGGCTCGGCCTCTCGCTGCTGCTCACGGTGCTCGCCGCGCTCGGCGGCATCGTGCTCGCGGTGATCCTGGCGCTAATGCGGCTCTCGGGCTTTCGCGCGCTGCGCCTCGTCTCGGCGGGCTACGTCAACTTCTTCCGCTCGATGCCGCTGATCCTGGTGATCTTCTGGTTCTTCTTCCTGGTGCCCCTGATCATCGGCAGGCCGGTGGGCGGCTTCTACTCGGCGTTGATCGCCTTCACGCTGTTCGAGGCGGCCTACTATTCCGAGATCGTGCGCGCCGGCATCCAGTCGGTGTCGCGCGGCCAGGTCTGGGCGAGCTACGCCACCGGGCTCACCTACGCGCAGACGATGCGCTACGTCGTGCTGCCCCAGGCCTTCCGCAATATGACGCCGGTCCTGCTCACGCAGGCGATCATCCTGTTCCAGGACACGAGCCTCGTCTTCGTCGTCTCGCTGCGCGACTTCATGACGGCGACAACGATCGTCGCGCGCAACGAGGGACGGCTCATCGAGATGTACCTGTTCGCCGCGGCCGTCTACTTCGTGATCTGCTTCTCCGGCTCGCTCTACGTCCGGCGGCTCCAGAGGAAATACGCGACATGATCGAGATCCGCGAGCTGGACAAGTGGTTCGGCGACTTCCACGTCCTCAAGTCCTGCACGACGCGGGTCGATCACGGCCAGGTGGTGGTCGTCTGCGGCCCTTCCGGATCGGGCAAGTCGACGCTGATCAAGTGCGTGAACGGCCTCGAGCCCTTCCAGGGCGGCGACGTCGTCGTCGACGGGATCTCGGTAGGCGACCGGCGCACGGACCTGCCGAAGCTGCGCGCGCGCATCGGCATGGTCTTCCAGAACTTCGAGCTCTACCCGCACATGAGCGTGACGCGGAACATCTGCCTCGCGCAGGAGAAGGTGCTCGGCCGCAGCCGCGAGGAGGCGGAGGCGAAGGCCGAGGCGCTGCTTGCGCGGGTCGGGCTCGCCGACCAGGCGCGCAAGTTTCCCGGCCAGCTCTCCGGCGGGCAGCAGCAGCGCGTCGCCATCGCCCGCGCGCTCGCCATGGACCCGATCGCCATGCTCTTCGACGAGCCGACGTCGGCCCTCGACCCCGAGATGATCAACGAGGTGCTCGAGGTGATGGTGGAGCTCGCCCAGGAGGGCATGACGATGATGGTCGTCACCCACGAGATGGGCTTCGCCCGCAAGGTGGCGAACCGCGTCGTCTTCATGGACGACGGCGAGATCGTCGAGGACGCGCCGACGGAGGAGTTCTTCGGTTCGCCGCGCAGCGATCGCGCGCAGCTCTTCCTGTCGAAGATCCTCCACCACGTTTGAGGCGGTCCGGCCGGCCGAGGCGGGAGTGCGGACACGAGAAAGGGGCGCCGCCTTCCGGCGACGCCCCTCGCGAGCCCCCTGCGCCCGTCCCGTGCGACTCTCTCCGCCGCCGTCTCAGTCCTCGAAATCCTCGTCCTCGTCCGGCGCGTTCTGCGGGCCGCCGAAGCCGCCCTGGCCCTGGCGGATGCCGTAGCGGCGCTCCAGGCCGGGATTGCCGCCGGGGCCGCCCTGCTGAAAGCGGGAGGGGCGATCGGAATAGTCGCGCGGCGGCCGGTCGGCCGGGTCGCGGCCGATCTTGGGCAGAAGGCTCGCGATGTCGATGAACTCGTCCGCCTGCCGGCGCAGCTCGTCGGCGACCATGGGCGGCTGGGTCGAGATGGTGGAGACCACCGAGACCCGCACGCCGCGGCGCTGCAGCGCCTCGACCAGCGAGCGAAAATCGCCGTCGCCGGAGAACAGCACGATGTGGTCCACGTGGGCCGCGAGCTCGAGCGCGTCGATGCACAGCTCGATGTCCATGTTGCCCTTGACCTTGCGGCGGCCGGTGGAGTCGACGAATTCCTTAGTCGGCTTCGTGACGACGCGGTAGCCGTTGTAGTCGAGCCAGTCGATCAGCGGCCGGATGGACGAATACTCTTGGTCCTCGACCAGCGCCGTGTAGTAGAACGCCCGGAGCAAATATCCGCGCGACTGGAACTCCTTCAGGAGCCGCTTGTAGTCGATGTCGAAACCCAGCGTCTTCGTCGTGGCGTAGAGGTTCGCACCATCGATGAATATCGCAATACGTTCCTGGTCTCTCATGATGGCAATCACTCCGATCGAGGTCGCTGCGCCGGGCCCGCTTCGGCGGTTCACGCGACGGCAATCCCGTATAATGTCACGTGCCCGCCCATAAGGGCGAAGTTTGTACACGTTCGTGCACGAATAAGACGCGTCTCTCCAACTTATGTCAAGGCGCGCGCCGAGCTCGACGTCACGATTTCAGCCCACGGCTGCCCGGCTTCACCGCCGGTTGCGCCGCCAGCTCCGGCGGCAGAGCATCCGCCGGATAGGCGGGAATGTCGAGCGTCGCCAGCGCGACCAGCGGCACGCCGAGATCGGCGCGCCCGCCGGAGCGGTCGATCAGGCAGGCCGCGCCGAGGATCTCGCCCGGATGCTCGGCCAGAGCCGCGAGGCACTCGCGCGAGGAGAGCCCCGTCGTGACGATGTCCTCCACCATCACCACCCGCGCGCCGGGCGCGATCTCGAAGCCGCGGCGCAGCGCGAAGACGCCGTTCTCGCGCTCGACGAAGATCGCCCTGGCGCCGAGATGGCGCGCCGTCTCGTAGCCCGGCACGATCCCGCCGACGGCGGGCGAGACCACGACGTCGACCGCGCCGAAGCGCGCCGCGATCGCCTGCGCCAGCGCGCGGCAGAGCTTCTCGGTGCGCGGCGGCTCCTGGAAGATGCGCATCTTCTGCAGGAAGACCGGCGAGTGGAGGCCCGAGGAGAGGACGAAATGCCCCTCGAGCAGCGCGCCCGCGTCGCGGAACTCGGCGAGGACCTCGTCGGGGGTGAGCGGGGCGGCTGTCATCGGCGGGGTCCTCGGGGTCGCGTCGCCGCGCTTGTGACATTTCGGCGACGCCCTCGCAAGCGCCTCTCACGCCTCGCCGCGCAGGGCCGCCGCGTAGGCCGCGACCGCTCCCTCGAAGCCCATCACCAGCGCGTCGGCGGTGAGCTCGTGGCCGATCGAGGCCTCCGCGAGGTGCGGGATGGCGGCGACGAGCGGGGGGATGTTCTCGAGGTTGAGGTCGTGCCCGGCATTGACGACGAGCCCGCGCTCGCGCGCCGCGAGCGCCGCCTTGGCGGCGGCGTCGAGGAGGGGCGCGTGGGCGCGCGCCTTCCAGGCCTCGGCGTAGGAGCCGGTATAGATCTCGATGCCGTGCGCGCCCGCCTCGGCGACGCGCGGCACGACCTCCGGATCGGGGTCGACGAACAGGATCACCCGCGTCTCGACACCCTTCAGCCCCTCGAGCGCGTGGGCCACGAGGTCGCGCTGGGCGGCGTCGAGGTCGAAGCCCTTGTCGGAGGTGAAGACGTCGGGGGCGTCCGGCACGAAGGTCACCTGCTCGGGGCGGATCTCGCGCACGATGGCGAGGAAGCGCTCGTCCGGATATCCTTCGAGATTGAGCTCGAAGGCCGGGCGCAGGCCCTCCATGGCGGCGGCGATCGCGGGCACGTCGGCGCGGCGCACGTGCCGCTCGTCCGGGCGCGGATGCAGCGTGATCCCCTCCGCGCCGGCGCGCCTGGCCAGCGGCACGAAGCTCACGGGATCGGGCACGCCCGTCTTCCGCGAGTTCCGCAGGAGGGCGATCTTGTTGAGGTTGACGCTGAGCCTCGCCATTCGTGTTCTCCGCACGCGCCCGCGCGAACGGGCGTCGAAAGGAGGGCGACGATAGCTCGCGCGCGACGAATGTCGAGAGCGAGGAGCCCGCCGCGGCGCGACCGCGGGTCGCGGCCTTCTTTCCTGCGATCTCCCCGCCCGGGCGCAACCGACGCCGATCCTCGTTCGTTGAGGCCCGGAAATCCGAGCGCGGCCGCTGCGCGCCGTGGGCCTCGCGTCCGCGGCCGTGAGAGCGCGCGCCGAAGGCGAGCACGAGCCGACCCGGAGGTCCACCTGGAGGTCCCATGCCCAACTTCGAAAATTACCTCGAATACGGTTACTGGCATTTCGACGTCATCCGCCACATCTTCGCGCTCACGGTCGCGGCGTTCCTGGCGGGTCTCGTCTATTTCGCCCTGACGATGAAGGACGTGGCGCCCCGCTATCGGCTCTCGAACGTCATCTCGGCGGTCGTCATGGTCTCGGCCGCGCTGGAGATATTCCAGCTCTGGCTCTTGTGGAACCGCAGCTTCGACTACGACGCCACGGCGGGTCTCTGGACCCGGAACGAGGGGATGATCTTCTCCAACGGCTATCGCTACGCCAACTGGTCGATCGACGTGCCGATGCTGCTCACCCAGCTCCTCGTCGTGCTCGGCTTCACCGGCCGCGCATTCTGGGACAATTGGGGCAAGTTCACCACCGCCGGCCTGCTGATGATCTGGACCGGCTATGTCGGCCAGTATTACGAGCCGGCCGTCGCGGGCTTCTCCGACACGCAGGCGGTCGCGCCCTTCTGGATCTGGGGCGGCGTCTCGACGCTGTTCTACCTCTACATCCTCTATCTGGTGTACTCCGTCACGCACAATCCGCCGGACCGGCTCTCGCCGCAGGTCGCCACCGAGATGAACCGCATCTGGCTGCTGCTCCTGTGCGCCTGGACGCTCTATCCGCTCGCCTATCTCGTTCCCGCGGTGTGGGTGTCGGACGAGGCCGTGGTCGTGCGCCAGGTCCTGTTCACGACGGCGGACATCACCTCGAAGCTCGTCTTCGGCATCATGCTCTCGCGCGCCGCGCGCCACCGCTCCATCGAGGAGGGCTACGGTCCCTCGCTCGCGGTCCAGGGAGAGATTTATCCGGATCGGATCGAGCGCCCGCACCGTGCGCACGAGCCGGCCGAGTGACGCCGGGAGCGATCCGCTCATGGTCTCTTTCTCGCGCCCCGACGCCGACCTGATCGTTCTCGGCGGGGGCTGCGCCGGCCTGAGCCTGGCGCAGCGCCTCGCCGAGGCGGGTTCCTCCGCCCCGCGCGTCTGCGTCCTGGAGGCGCGCGGGTCCTATCGCGACGACCGCACCTGGTGCTTCTGGCGCACGCGCCCGCACCGCCACGACGGCATCGTCGCCCACGCCTGGCCGCGGGTGCGCGTCGCCACCGCCGACGGGCGCGGGAGCGTCGCGCAGACGCCGGGCGCGCCCTACCAGATGATCCGCGGCGCCGATTTCTACGCCGCCGCGCAGGAGGCCATCGCGGCCGCGCCGCGATCCGAGCTCGCGCTCGGCGCGGAGGTCGGCGCGGTGGCGCGCCGGCCGGACGGGCTTTGGCGCGTCGAGACGGCGGAGGGCGCGCTGACCGCCCGGGCCGTCGTCGACACGCGCCCCGACCGTCGCCCCGCGCCGGGCGGCGCGCGGCTCTGGCAGAGCTTCCACGGCCGGGAGATCCGGGTGGAGGCGCCTGTCTTCGACACCTCCACCGTCGAGCTGATGCGCTTCTCGCGCCCGCGGCCGGACCGCGTCGCCTTCACCTACGTCCTGCCGCTCGCGCCCGACCGGGCGCTCGTCGAGGCCACTGCCTTCGCGGCGGACCCGCTGCCGCCGCCCGCGCTCTTCGGCGATCTCGAGCGCGCCATCGCCGAGGCGAGCGGCGGGCGCGGCGGCGCGACCCTGCGCGAGGAGCACGGGGTTCTGCCGATGAGCCTCGTCGGTCCGCCGCCGCCGGCGCCCGAGGGGCCCGGCTACGTCCGCGCCGGGCTGATGGCCGGCGGCGCGCGGCCCTCCTCGGGCTACGCCTTCCGCCGCATCCAGGCCTGGGCCGATTCCTGCGCCGCCACCGTGCTCGCGGGCGGCGCGCCGATCCCGGCCGCGCCGGACAGGCGTCTCCTCGCCTTCATGGACCGGCTCTTCGTCGAGGTGCTCGCCGCCGATCCGGCGCGGGGGCCGGACCTGTTCGCGGCGCTGTTCCGCCGCACGCCGCCGCTGCGCCTCGTGCGCTTCATGAGCGACGAGCCCTCCCTCCTCGACGCCGCCGCCATGGCCGCCGCGCTGCCGCCCATGCCCTTCCTGCGCGCCCTCGCCGGTCTCGAGCCGCGCCCCGCGCCGGATCTCGCCGAGAGCGCCTTCGGGGAGGCCGCGTGATGAAGGCCGAGCGCGCCATCGCCGCCCAGGGCCTCGCCTATTCCGCGCTCGCGCTGGCGCTCGGCTTCTCGGCGGCGAGCCTGCCGGCGCTGCCGCCGACGACGGAGATCGTGCTCGTCGCCGCGCTCGTTCTGGTGCTCGGCGTGCCGCACGGCGCCTTCGACACGCTCTACGCTCGCCGGCTGCTCGGCCTCTCGGGCTGGCGGGGCTGGAGCCTGTTCGGGCTGGTCTACTGGGCCGCCGCGGCTCTCGTCGTCGCCGCCTGGGCGCTCGCGCCGACGCTCTTCCTCGCGGGCTTCCTCCTCGCCTCGCTGGCCCATTTCTCCGGCGACCCCGAGGGCCGCGCGGCTCCCTTCACCCGCATCGCCATGGGCGGCGCGCCGATCGTGCTGCCGACGCTTCTCCACGAGGCGGAGGTGGCGCGGCTCTTCGGCCTGCTGGTCGGCGCGGAGCCCGCACGCGTCGTCGCCGACGCCCTCGCGGCGGGCGCCTGGCCCTTCGTGCTCCTGGTGGCCTTGGGCGTCGTGTGGGAGACGCATCGCGACCGCGGGCGCACCGCGCTCGAGCTCGGCGCGACGGCGACCGTCGCGATCCTGGCGCCGCCGCTCCTCGCCTTCGCCGCCTATTTCTGCCTGATGCATTCGGCCCGCCACATCCTGCGCACCGCCCGCGCCGCGCGGACCACGTCTGCCGCGGCGCTCGCGGCCATCGCGGCCGCGCCGATGCTCGGCACGCTGGCGCTCGCCGGCGCGGCCTGGCTCTTCCTCGCCGACGTCGCGCTGGACGCGCGGGTGATGCAGGTGCTGTTCGTCGGGCTCGCGGCGCTCACCGCGCCGCACATGGCCCTCGTCGAGCAGGCCCGCCTGCGCGGCTGGGCGCTCTCAGAGGAGCCGGCGGGGGAGGGGCGACCCGAGCCCGCGGAGTGATCCCGGCGCCCACCGTGTCTTTCCCGACCTAGCGGCGTCCCTCGCCGCGTGGCATCTGCGCCGCGTCGCCGATTGCCGAGGACCGGTTCATGAACAGCCCCGCGGACGCCCCCGCGCCCGTCAGCCTGCGGGACGTGACCCGCGAGAACTTCCAGACGCTCGTCATGCTGAAAGGGGTGCCGGGCGACGGCTATCCGCCCCTGTTCGAGCCGAGCGTCGCCTCCATCGCCTTCTCCATCACCCAGGCCTATGCCGAGCCCGAATGGCGGCCGCGGGCCGTGTATGCCGGGGAGGCCCCCGTCGGCTTCGGCATGTGGGGCCTGGACCGCGAGCTCGACGCGCCCTTCGTCACGCGCCTCCTCATCGACCACCGCCGCCAGCGCCTCGGCTACGGGCGGCGCGCCATGGCGCTGATGCTGGAGGAGATCGCGGCGACCGGCGCGCGCGAGGCCTATGTCAGCATCGTCGAGGGCAACGGGACGGCCGAGGCGCTCTACCGCTCGCTCGGCTTCTCGCGGACCGGGCGCACGGTCGGCTTCGGCGCGCACCAGGAACCTTTGCTGCATCTGGCCTTCTGAGCCGCGGGGCATGTTCCGCGACCTCGCGGAACCCGCAACCCTCCTTCGCATTCGTTCGGGCGCGGCGCGCGACGCCGCTCTCCCCTTCACGACAGCGAAAGAGGACGACCATGCCCATTCGCACCTCCCTCGCGAGCGCGCTGCCGCTCGCGGCGCTCCTGCTCGCCGGCCCGGCCGCGGCGCAGGACCAGATGCAGATGCTCGGCGAGGACCAGGTCCGCGACTTCCTGAGCGGCCTCTCCGAGGACGTCCGCCAGGCGGTCGAGACCCGCGACGCGCAGCAGATCCGGCAATGGACCCAGGAGACCATCGCCGACGGCGCGGTCTTCATGGTGTCGAGCGAGGTCTATCGCGACGACGAGCGCACCGCCTTCTCCGTGGCCAATCTCGACAAGGAGGACCTGCTCGCGCTCCAGGGCTTCGGCCTCTCCTCGATGATGGACCAGGGCGGCCCGCAGCTGCAGGACGTCTCCTGGGAGATCGAGGTCGAGGAGGTCAGGCCGATCGGCCCCAACGCCGCGACCGTGGCGACGCGCATCACCGAGAGCGCGACGATCGCCGCGCCGGACGGCCAGGCGATGGCGCAGGCGGGCGAGACGCAGGCCGGCCAGGCGCAGGACGTGCAGGCGACGGGCGCGATCCGGGGCGCGCGCTTCGAATCCACCTCCGACTGCCACCACCTGATCCAGCGCGCGCCGGACGGCGAGAGGCTGCAGATCGGCATGACCACCTGCCAGTCCCGCATCGACATGATGCTGCGGCAGTGACCCGCCGCGGGGGCGCGTTCCCCGCGAGCGCGCCTCCTCACCCGGCGACGCCGAGGATCGCGCCGATCAGCGCGATCAGGACGAAGGCGATCAGGCCGCCGAAGAACAGGGCCCGGCGCGTGGGCGTGTTGAGGATGATCTCGCCCTGGCGCGCCCGCTCGGCCGAATACTCCCGCGGCCGATCGGGGCGGGGCGTCTCGTCGCGGGCCTCGTCGCGGGTCTCGTCGTTCGTCTGGTCGTCGCGCGGCGTCGTCATCGGCGGCCTCGATCCTTTCGGTTTCGAGGCCAACGGCCGCGCCGGGCGCCGGGTTTCGGATCAGCGCGGCTCGGGGGAGATCCCGAGCCGGCGCATCTTCTCCCACAGGGTGGTGCGCGAGACGCCGAGCCGCGCCGCGGTCTCCTGGATGCCGTGGTCGGTGGCGCGCAGCACCGATTCGATGTGCGCCTTCTCCGCCGCCTCGCGGACCTCGGCCAGGGTGAGCCCCGCCGGCTCCGCCCCCGACGCGCCGCCCGGCGCCGACGCGCCGAGCTTCGCGTCCGGGAAAATGTCGGTGGGGCCGAGCGTGTCGCCTTCGGCCAGCGCGACGGCGCGCTCCATCCGGTTCTTCAGTTCGCGCACGTTGCCCGGCCAGTCGTAGGCCATCGCCGCCGCGATGGCGTCCGGCGAGACCACGAGCCGCGTCCCGCGCAGGCGCGGGCCGGCCTCGGCGACGAAGCTCTCGAGCAGCGGCGCGATCTCGGCCGGGCGCTCGCGCAAGGCCGGCACGCGCACGCTCACCACGTTGATGCGGTACCAGAGATCCTCGCGGAAGGCGCGGCGCGCCACCTCGGCCTCGAGGTCGCGATGGGTGGCGCACACCAGCCGCGCCGAGAAGGCGATCGGCTTCACCCCGCCCACCCGCAGGAACTCGCGCTCCTGCACGAGGCGGAGCAGCTTCGCCTGGAGGGCGGCGTCGAGCTCGCCGATCTCGTCGAGGAAGAGCGTCCCCTCGCCGGCGGTCTCGGCGAGGCCGATCCGGCGCTCGTGCGCGCCGGTGAAGGCGCCCTTCTCGTGGCCGAACAGCGCGCTGTCGACGAGCTCGGGGGCGAGCGCGGCGCAGTTCACGGCGAGGAACGGTTCCTCTCGCCGCCGGCTCGTCGCGTGCAGGAAGCGCGCGGCGACCTCCTTGCCGGTCCCGGTCTCGCCGGTGAGGAGCACCGGCAGGTCGACGTCGGCGACGCGCTCCAGCGTGCGCCGCGTCGCGGCGGTGGCGGGGGAGAGGCCGAAGGAGGCGAAACGGTCCGTGGGCGCGGCGGGCGCGGGTCCCTCGCCGCCGCGGCCGGCGGCGGCGGCGAGCTTGTCCACCACCTCGTCGAGCTCGAAGGGCTTCGTCACGTAGTCGCGCGCGCCCATGCGCACGAGGCGCACCGCCTGGTCGATGCCGCCATAGGCCGTCATGAAGATCGTCGGCACCGCGCCGGCGCGGGCGAAGACGTCGCGCATCAGGCTCTCGCCGTCGCCGTCCGGCAGGCGGATGTCGCAGATGGCGGCGTCGGGGATCTGCCGGGCGATGGCCGCCAGCGCCTCGGCCGCGGACTTCGCCCAGCGCACGTGCCAGCCCTCGAGGGCGAGGCGCTGCTCCAGGGACCGGCCCAGGATCTCGTCGTCCTCGATGACGAGGATCAGCCCGCGCTCGCTCATTGGTGCACCTTCGGGCTGGCGGATGCGGAGCCGCGGAGCGGCGTAGTATTCGCCAGCCCGAGCGCCTGCCGCGACGGCCGGCGTCGCTTGCCCTTCGAGGGCCCGTATGAGACCCGCCGCGCGGCAGGTGCCGGGAGGACCGGACGGACCACGGGGTGTAGCGCCTGAGCCTGCCAGCCGGAGCGCCTTCCAATGAGCGATCCGCACGACCTCCCGGCTCGGGTGAGGGTACACCGAACCGGGAGACGTCGCCTATGCCTTTCACTGTTGGTTTCGACTGGGGCGGCGCGGGCCATGCGGCCTGCGTCCTCGACGAGACGGGTGCGGTCCGCGCACGCCTCGACGTCCCGCACACCGCCGCCGGCCTCGCCAAGCTCGTGGCCGCGCTCGCGCGCATCGCGCCCGTCGGCGAGATGCCGGTGGCGATCGAGCGCCCGTCCGGCCTCGTCGTCGACACGCTCGTCGCCGCCGGCCATCCGGTCGTGCCGATCCACCCGAACGTCGTGAAGGCCTGCCGTCCGCGCTATCGCGCCGCCGGCGGCAAGTCCGATACGGGTGACGCCTACATGCTCGCCGATATCCTGCGCACCGACGGGCATCGCTTCGCCCCGCTGCGCCAGGCCTCCGACGCGGTCAAGGCGCTGCGCGCCCTCGTGCGCGGGCGCGACGACCTCGTCGCCACGCGCGTCGGCCTCGCAAACCAGCTGCGCAGCCTGCTCGAAAGCTTCTGGCCGGGCGCCGCCGCGATCTTCGCCGACGTCGACAGCCCCGTCGCCCTCGCCTTCCTCGCCCGCTACCCCACGCCCGAGAGCGCCGCACGACTCGGCGAGAAGCGCATGGCCGCCTTCATGGCCCAGGCCCGCTACAGCGGCCGCCGCAGCGCCGCCGAGCTCCTCGCCCGCCTGCGCGCCGCGCCGATCGGCCTCGCCGGCCGGGACGAGAGCGAGGCCAAGGGCGAGATCGTGCGCGCCCTCGTCGTCGCCCTCGAGCGCATCGTCGCCGCGATCCGCGACCTCACCGCCCGCATCGAGCACGACGTCGCCGAGCTGCCCGACGGCCGCATCGTCATGTCCTTCCCGCGCGCCGGCCGCATCAACGCCGCCCAGATCCTCGCCGAGATCGGCGACGACCGCGCGCGCTTCCAGACCGCAGACCAGCTCGCCGCGGAGGCCGGCGTCTGCCCCGTCACCCACGCCTCCGGAAAAAGCAGGGGCGTCGTCTTCCGATGGGCCTGCAATCACCGTCTGCGCGCCGCCCTCACCTGCTTCGCCGACAACTCCCGCCATGCCTCCCCCTGGGCCGCCGACGTCTACATGCGGGCCAGGCAGCGCGGATGCAGTCACCCCCACGCCGTCCGTATCCTGGCACGCGCCTGGATCCGCATCCTCTGGCATGCCTGGCGAGATCGAGCCGAATACGAACCCGCACGCCATCTCGCCGCGCAAAAATGCGCCGCGTAGAAAAACAGAGGTGGACACGGGGTGTCTCATGCCGCCGTCTCCGTACCCGTCGCGCTCTCGTCCGCCGGGCCGACCGGCAGGCGCACGATCACCCGCGTACCCTCGCCGGTGCGGCTCTCGACCCGGATCTGCCCGCCGAGATCGTCGAGGAGGCGCGTGACCATCCACAGCCCCAGCCCCTTCCCGCGACCCTTGCCGCGGCCTTCGCCCCGGGTCACCGGCGTCGTCGTGCGGCCGTCCGCGACGAAGGCGAGGACGTCGGCGGGCATGCCGCCGCCGGAATCGGCGACGGTGAAGCCGGTCGTGCCCGGCTCCTGCGCGACGGAGAGGCCGACCCGGCCGTTCTCGGGGGAGGCCTTGCAGGCGTTGAGCAGGAGGTTGAGGAGGACCTGCCTGAGCGCGTCCGCGTCCGCCGCGATCGGGCGCATGGCCTCGACGTCCCAGTCGAGCGCGATGTGCCGCCGGCGCGCCTCGGGCGCGACGAGGAGCTGGATGTCGAGCAGGTCCTCGCGGGAGAAGCGCATGCGCCCCGGCGCCGGGCGATAGGTCGAGAGCATGGCGTCGGCGACGCGCTCGATGGAGCGCAGGCCGCGCTCGATCAGGTCGAGCGTGTCGGCGCGCACCTCCGGCTTGTCGCCGAAGCGGCGCAGCGTCGAGACGCCGTTGAGGAGGCCCGCGAGGGGGTTGCGCACCTCGTGGGCGAGGCCGGCCGCGAGCTTGGCCAGCAGCGCGTCGCGCTCCTTCTCGCCGAGATCGGCGAGCGCCTGGTTGCGGGCCTCCTCCGCCGCGAGGCGCTTCGAGATGGCGTCGCGCAGGCGCGCGACCTCGGCGCTCGCGGGCTTCGCGGCGCCGTTCGCCGCGCCGGCCCCGGCGACCTCGCGGGCGAGCGCGTCGAGGGGCGCCACCGCGCGCCGGGTGAGGGCGAAGGTGAGGAGCGCGGCCAGCGTCGCGAGCCCGATGTCGATGACGATGGCCCAGGCCTCGTCGCGCGAGAGCTCGGCCGCGATGTCGCTGGCGTCGAGGGCGGCGACGAGCTCGAGCCGGGCGTCCTCCACCGCGAAGGCCCGCGCCACGATGGCGCGCACGCCGGGCTCGGCGCGGGTGAAGAGCGTCGCGCCCGGCGGCGCCTCGGCGATGGCGGCGAGGGCGCGGGCCATGTCCTCCCCGCCGGGCTCGCCGTGGGAGACGGAGCGCAGGACGCCGTCCGGGCCGCGCCAGCGGGCGACGAGGCTCTCCTCGACCAGCGTCTCGCGAATGGCGAGCGGATCGTCGAGGAGGGCTGCGAGGGCGTCCTCGCCCTCGTCGAGGCGCGGGGCGACGACGCCGGCGAGCGCGTTCAGGAAGATCGTCGCCTTGGCCTCGAGCGCGCGGATCTCCCGGCTCTCGAGGATGGCGAGGCCGACCTGCGTCGTGCCGACCGCCACGACGAACATGGTGATCGACACGCCGAGCGGCAGGAGCAGCGTCAGCGGCCAGCGGCGGGAGGAGGCGATGCGCATGGCGCCGTTCTACCAGCCCGCCGCGTCGCTGTCGCGGCCTCGTCAGACCAGCACGTCGCCGCGCCAGCCGGGGATGAGCGCGTCCTGCCAGAAGCCGCCGTAGGCGCAGGCCCGCTTGGGCAGGTCCGGCATCACCACCGCGGCCGCGTCGGCGTAGCGCGCGGGGAGCATGGCGCCCTTGGTCGCCTTCGGCCGGTGGACGTGCGTGACCGCGGCGCGGGCGTCCGCCGCCACGGCGGCGAGGGCGTCGATCTGCTCGCGGCTCGCCGGGCCGACGACGGTGACGGTCTCGACCGGCCACAGCCGCGTGTTCAACGCCCAGGCGGCGAGGCGCTGGGCGCGCCGCGAGCCGTCGTGCACGACCGCGATCCGCTTGCGCGCCGCGTCCTCCTCGCAGCCGACGAACAGGGTCGGGCCCTCGTGCTTGCGGGCCACCATGAACAGCTTGTCGGCGAGGCGCTCCTCGAACACGGGCAGCGTCACGCCCGCGCCGTGATGGCACCAGCCGTCGGCGGGCAGCACGAGCAGCTCCCGCCCCTCGGCGGAGAGCGCCGGGATCAGCGCGAGCGGATCGCCCTCCTCGTAGGCCAGCGCCAGCGGATGGGGGCTGCCGTCGGTCTCCCGGCGCATCTCCTCGATGGCGGAGGCGAGCTTCGTGCGGATGACGTCGCGGGCGTCCGGGACGCGGGCGCTCTCGACGCAGTCGCGGTCGATCACGGCCACCGCGGTGAGCGGGGCTCGGCGAGGGCCGGCGAGCTTCAGGGCGCGGCGGGTGACGAGGCCGGCATGCGGCGCGATCACGGCGAAGCGCACGCCGTCGAAGCCCGAATCGTAGGGCTCCTCCTCGAGCGCGGCGACGGCGTCGCGCAGCCGCTCCGGCGGCGGGGCCGGGACCGCGGTCTCGGCCGCGGCGACGGGGGAGGGGGCGACGAAGCCCAGCAGCGTGCGCTCCTCGAGCGGCTGCGTCGCGCGCGGCAGCACGCCGGCGAGCGCGTCCTCCCGCGAGCGCAGGGGCGCGCCGGAGACGTAGGCGGCGCGGCCGAGCAGGTGGCCCGCCACAGGCATCGTGCCGATCAGGAAGATCAGCGTCAGGAAGGCCACGATGGTCGCGTCCATCGAGCCCTTGGTCAGCATCACGCCGAGAAGGACGAGGCCGGCGCCGAGCGTGCCGGCCTTGGTCGCGGCGTGCATGCGCTGGAACGGGTCCTCGAAGCGCAGGACGCCGATGGTCGCGACGACGAGGAAGCCCGTGCCGACGAGCTTGAGGGCGAGAGCGAGGAGGGCGGTCATGACGTCTCCCTTTCCTTCTTCTCGAGGAAGGCCGCGAAGGCGATGGTCGCGACGAAGGCGATGAGCGCGAGGCCCAGCCCCACGTCCAGGAATTCCCGCCGCCCGGTGACGACGGCGGTGAGCGCGCAGGCCGCGACCGCGATGCCGGTGAGCATGTCGAGCGCGACGAAGCGGTCGGCGTAGCCGGGCCCGACGATCATGCGGAAGGCGGCGCCCGCGATGGCGAGCGCGAGCACCACCGTGAGCGCGAGCGCGACGGTGGTGACGGCGGCGTCGAGTGTCTCGATCATCCCTCGATCCTCCTGATCAGCCGCTCGAACGTGCCCTTGATGTCCGCGACGACGGCGTCGGCGGAGGGGCTGTCGAGGACGTGGACGTAGAGCGTGTCCCGGCTCTCCGAGACGTGCAGCGAGGTGGTGCCCGGCGTGAGCGTCACCAGGTTCGCCAGCGTCGCGATGCCGAGATCGGTCTTGAGCGCGATCGGCACCGCGACCACGGCGGGCTGGACCGCCATCTTCGGCGACAGCACCGCGCCGGCGACGCGAGTCGCCGACTTCACGAGCTCGACCAGGAAGGTCACGAGCAGCTGCGCGAAGGCGACGATCCGGGAGGGGGAGAGGAGGAAGCTCATTCGACGGCTCCTTCGACGGGCGGGATGGTCCCCGGCAGACTCGTCTCGGCGGCCTGCACCGGCGCCTCTCCGGGGAAGACGGCGGCGATGTAGTCGGCGGGGTCGACGAGGATGGCGCTGGCGCTGCGGGCGTACTCGACGAAGGGATCGGCGAAGAGGCCGATCGTCAGCGTCACCGCGCCGAGCAGGACGATCGGCACGACGAAGGCGACCGGCACCGTGCGCGGCGCGGCGCGCACGAGGACGGGCTTCTTCCAGAAGGCCTCCATCCAGATCTTCGACATCGAGAACAGCGTCAGCGCGCCGACGAGGAGCGCCACGGCGGCGAGCCACCAGACCTCCTCGCGCAAGCTCGCGTCGATGACGAGGAACTTCGCCCAGAAGCCCGAGAGCGGCGGCAGGCCGGCGAGCGAAAGCGCCGGGATCAGGAACAGCACCGCGAGCCAGGGGTGGGACTTGAGCAGGCCCCCCGCCTTGCGCAGGTCGTCGGTCCCCGCCGCCTTGCGGATCGCGCCCGCGAGCAGGAACAGGTTCGCCTTCACGATGATGTGGTGGACGATGTAGAAGACCGCGCCGGCGATGGCGACGGGCGTCGCGATGGCGAGCCCCATCAGCATGTAGCCGATCTGGCTGATGATGTGGAAGGACAGGATCCGGCGCACGTTCCACTGGATCGCCGCGCCGAACACGCCGGTGATCATCGTCAGCGCCGCGACGACGGCGACGATCTCGCGCAGGCCCCCGCCCTCCATCTCGAACATGAGCGTGAAGACGCGGAAGGCCGCGTAGACGCCGACCTTGGTGAGCAGCCCCGCGAACAGGGCCGAGATCGCGATCGGCGCGGTGTGGTAGCTCGCCGGCAGCCAGAAGAAGAGCGGGAAGACGCCCGCCTTGATGCCGAAGGCGGCGAGGAACAAGAGCGCCGAGGCGGTCAGCCCGGGCGACATCTCCATCTGCGGCAGGATGCGCGCGAGATCGGCCATGTTCAGCGTGCCGGTCGCGCCGTAGAGCAGCGCCACCGCGATCAGGAAGAGGATCGTGCCGAACAGGTTCATGGCGGCGTATTTCAGCGCGCCGTCGATCTGCGCCCGCCCGCGCTGGACCACCAGCAGGCCGAGCGTGGTGATCAGCATCACCTCGAACCAGACGTACAGGTTGAAGATGTCGCCGGTGAGGAAGGCGCCGTTCACGCCCGCGATCAGCCCGTGGAAGAGCGGGTGGAAGCCGTTGCGCTCGTGCCGCGGGCGGATGTCGGAGAGCGCGAAGATCCCCACCGCGAAGGCGAGCACGCCCGAGATCGCGATCATCGCCGCAGACAGCGGATCGGCCACGAAGGTGATGCCGAAGGGCGCGGCCCAGTCGCCGAACTGCTTGGCGATCACGCCCTCGCCCATCACCGCGGCGGTGAGCGCGAGCGAGGCGACGAGCAGCAGCGTGAGGCTCGCCATCCCGATCCAGCGCTGCGCCGCCGGGCTGCGCCACAGCGCGGCCGTGATCGCGGCGGTCGCGATCGGGATCAGGACCGGCCAGAGGACGAGGAGGGTGGCGGCGTCAGCCATGGTTCTTCACCGGCGTGGAAAGAGGAAGGTCCGGGGCGCCGAGGCGCTCGGCGTCCTGCATCTCGCGCACGTCGAGCGTGCCGAGGCTGCGATAGGCCTTGAGCGCCAGCGCGATCGCGAAGGCGGTGAGCGCGAAGCCGATGACGATGGCGGTGAGCACCAGCGCCTGCGGCAGGGAGTTCGCGGCGTCGGCCGCGAGCGCGTCCGCGCCCTGGGGGATCACCGGCGGCGTGGTCGCGCCGATGCGGCCCGAGAAGAAGATCAGGAAGATCGCGCCGTTGGTCAGCAGCGTGAGCCCCAGGATCATGCGCACCGCGTGGCGCGAGAGCATCATGTAGAGGCCGCAGCCGACATAGGCCGCGATGGTGAGCGCGTAGACCAGCGTCATGCCGGGTCCTCCTCGTAGAGCCGGAACATGAAGGAGAGGACCCCGCCGACGACGACCATGTAGACGCCGAGGTCGAAGACGATCGTGGTGCCGAGCTTGACGCCCGCGAGCGAGCCCCACTGGTGGGTGAGGAAGGACGCGTCCGTGACGATGCCCGGCACGCCGGAGACGAAGGCGAGGGCGAGGCCGAGCCCCATCACCACGACGGGGTGCAGCACGAGCGTGCGCCGCGCCGTCTCGACGCCGGCGGCGAGCATCAGCGTCGCGAAGCCGGCCGCGCCGACGAGGCCGCCGATGAAGCCGCCGCCGGGCTCGTTGTGGCCGCGCAGCAGCACCCAGACCGAGCCGGCGAGCATGATGGCGAAGAAGATCCGCGCCACCGCGGTGAGGATGAGGGAGCGCATGGATCAGACCTCCTTGCGGGGGCGCTTCGCCGACGCGCCCGTGCGCAGCAGCGCCCAGGCGCCGAGCGCCGCGAAGGCGACGACCGCGATCTCGCCGAACGTGTCGAGGGCGCGGAAATCGACGAGGATGACGTTGACGACGTTGCGGCCGAAGCCCTCCGGCACCGAGGTGACGGCGAAGTACTCGGTCAGCTCCGGGTTGAAGGGCTTGGCCGCGATCCACAGCGTCGCGACGAGCACGCAGGCCGCGAAGGCGGCCGACACGGCCCCGTCGAGCCAGCGCTCGCCCCGGGTGCGCGAGGACCTCGCCACGATCGGCAGCTTGAGCAGCACCGCCATCACGATGACGACGAACAGCGTCTCGACCGAGAACTGGGTCAGCGCCAGGTCCGGTCCGCCGTTGAGCAGGAAGACCAGCGCCAGCCCGTAGCCCGACAGGCCCACCGCCACGATCGCCGAGACGAGCGAGGGCACGGCGGCCGCGACGACGCAGCCCGCGACGATCAGCGCGCAGACGACGAGGAGATAGGGCCGCACCGGCTCGCCCGCGACCGCCGGCAGCAGCGGTCCCTCGCCGACGAGGAGCCCGTAGGCGAGGAGGCCCGTGACCGAGGCCGACACGACGGCCGCGTAGATCCGCAGGTCCCCGTTCTGGAGCACCTTCGTCGACCAGCGGGCCAGCGCCATCGTGCGGTCGAGCACGAGGTCGTAGCCGCGATCGAGGAAGACCTCGTCGAACGCGCGCCGGCGGCGCAGCGCGACGTGGATCGGGTCCCAGAACCAGGCCAGCGTGACGCCGAGCGCGACGACGAGGCCCGAGAGCGCCAGCATCGGCGTGAAGCCGTGCCAGAGCTTGAACGACACCTCGAACGGCGCCCCCGCGATGGCGATCGCGGCCGGCGTGATCAGCGCGTAGGCGACGAGCGAGGGCACGAGGCCGAAGGCGACGCCCGTGACCGCGAGCAGGATCGGGCCGACGATCATCCCCGGCTGCTCGCCGTGCTCGACCTCGAACGGCTTCTTCGCCCGCCCGAAGAAGGGCTTGAGCGCGAGCACGCCGGCCACCGCCACCATCACCGCGTTGACGAGGACGCCGATGATCACGGCGATCGTGTCCAGCGAGGATTCGAGCTTGGCCTCGAACAGGTACTCCTTCGAGATGAAGCCGATGAAGGGCGGCAGGCCCGCCATCGAGAACGAGGCGAGGACCGTCGCCGCCGCGGTCAGCGGCAGGAGCTTCGCGAGGCCGCCGAGCGCGCGCAGCCGCGTTTCGTGGGTCGCGTGGATGACGATGCCCGCGCAGAAGAACAGCGTCGCCTTGTAGAGCGCGTGCGCCAGGATGAAGCCGACCACCGCCACCGACGAGACCGGCCCGTCGAGCCCGATCAGCATGACGAGCGTGCCGAGCGAGGCCACCGTCGAGTAGGCGAGCACGGCCTTGAGCTCGATGGCGCGCAGCGCCTGCACCGCGGCGATGAGCATGGTCAGCCCGCCGAAGGCGACGAGCGTCGCGCCGACCCAGGGCGCGCCGGCGAAGACCGGGTCGAGCCGCGCCAGCAGGTAGACGCCGAGCTTCACCATGGTGGCCGAGTGCAGGTAGGCCGAGGCCGGGGTGGGCGCCTTCATGGCGTTGGGCAGCCAGAAGTGGAAGGGGAACTGCGCCGACTTGGTGAAGGCGCCGATCAGCACGCAGGCCACGATCGCCGGCAGGAGCGGGCTCTCGAGCACCGGCGCCGGGTTCGCGGTGATGGCCGCGAGCGAGAAGGTGCCGGCCTCGACGCCGATCAGGATGATGCCGGCCAGCAGCGCCAGCCCGCCGCCCGCGGTGACCAGGAGCGACTGGAGCGCGGCCTTGCGCGCCTTCTCGTCCTCGCTCTGGAAGCCGACGAGGAGGAACGAGAGCAGGCTCGTCATCTCCCAGAACACGAACAGCGAGACGAGGTTGTCCGCGGAGACCGTGGCCAGCATCGCCGTCATGAACATCAGGATGTAGAAGAGGAACTGCGCCCGCGCGAAGGGCGGCTTTCCGCTCATGTAGGACGACGCGTAGAGCGTCACGAACGTCCCGATGCCGGTGATGAGCAGCGCGAAGAGCAGCGAGAAGCCGTCCAGCCGGAAGGTCAGGTCGATGCCGAGCGAGGGCACCCACGAGACGACATCGACGATCGGCGCCACGCCGACCGCGCCGATCTGCGCGAAGAAGTAGGCGAAGAGCGCGGCGGGCAGCGCCGCGGCGATCCAGCCGCCGGCGGCCCCGGTCCGCGCCACGACGAAGGGCGCGGCGATCGAGCCGGCGAGGCTGACGAGAAGGACGGTCGAGAGGTCCACGAGCAGAGCTCCTCCGTGAATTCACGGATGGCGTCTGCAGGGGGCGTGCCAGATGGCTAAGGGGTTGATTTCGCTGGGGTTCAGGTTCGCTTTACCATAGGGGCGTCCAGGTTTCCGGACGCCGGTTCGCCGCCGACGTTCGGATTTCCGGACGTGGGGTCTCGGCTCGCGGGGTGACGCGTACCACTCCTGTCATCCCCGGCCGGAGCGCCGTCAGGCGCGCAGGGGACCCAGCGCGAAAAGCGCGCCGCAGGCGCGCCGCATGCCGCCGACCAGGCGGCTGGTCGAGTTACGTCCAGTGTTTTCTGCAAAAGCGTGGCGGTTTGGCGCGCCGGTGGGGTTCGGGGGCGGGGCGAGCGCTGGCTCCTCAATAGCAGGGCGCTCGCCCCGCCCCAGCCGCCGTTAGGCGGCTTCTGCGCGGTCCAGCTGCCGCATCTGTTCCTTCTTGTGCTCGGCCAGGTGGCTCATGTTGAGGTAGCGCGTGCCCTCCAGCCAGTTTTCGTGGATCTCGACCGCCAGCGCGCGGACGAGGCGCAGGCAGGCCGCGTCGTCGGGGAAGATGCGCACCACCGTCGTGCGGCGCTTGATCTCCTGGTTGAAGCGCTCGAGCATGTTCGTGGACTTCAGATGCTTATGGTGCTGGCGCGGCAGCCGGTAGAAGGTCAGCGTCTCCTCGACGTTGTCCTCGACCCACTGCGTCAGCTTCGGGTACTTGTCCTGCCACTTGTTCAGCCAGCGGGCGAGATCCTGGCGGACCTCGGCGAGGTCGCGCCGGTCGTAGAACCAGCGCAGCTCCTGCAGGCAGTCGTCGTCGTGCTTGCGCGGCACGTGGTCGAGAGCGTTACGCAGGAAGTGCACGTAGCAGCGTTGCCAGGCCGCGTCGGTGAGCGTCTCCGTCACCGCGCGCTTGAGCCCCTCGTGATCGTCCGAGACCACGAACTCCACGCCCGACAGCCCCCGCGCCTTCAGCCCGAGCAGGAAGTCCCGCCAGCTCGAGCGGCTCTCCCGGTTGGCGAGCTCGACGCCCAGCACGTTGCGCCGCCCCTCCCCGTCGATCCCGATCGCGACCAGCACGGCCCGGCTCTGGATCCCGATCTCGCGGACCTTCTCGTAGCGCGCGTCCAGGATCAGGTAGGGATAGGCCTCCGTCAGCGGCCGGCGCGCGAACGCCTCCAGCTCCGCGTCCATACGCTTGTTGATCGCGCTGATCGCCGAGGCCGAGAAGGAGTGTCCGCACAGCTCCTCGGTGATCGCCTTGACCTTGCGCGTCGAGACCCCCTGCACGTACATCTGCGCCAGCGCGCCCACCAGCGCCTTCTCCGAGCGCTGGTAGCGCTCGAACAGCTGCGTCGAGAACAGCCCGTGCCGATCCTGCGGCACCCGCAGCTCCAGCGTCCCGACCCGCGTCACCAGCGAGCGCGTGTAGTAGCCCGCACGGTAGCCCCGGCGCCCCTCCGTCCGCTCGCTCTTCTCCGCGTTCAGCACCGCCGTCATCTCCGCCTCCAGCGTCGCCTCCACGATCGCTTGAACCATCCGCGGCAGATAATCCTCGTCCCGCGACAGCAGCGCCTGGACATCCAACGTGACGGACTTACCCTTCTCTCCGGTCATGGCATGCACCCTCCAGGGGTCGGTGACTTCAGACATCACCAGCGTGCCATGACCGCCGATCTTAGCATCGGATTTTTGCAGAAGACACAGTACGCGACCGCTGGTCGCCGCCGAATGCGCCGCTTCGCGGCGAGAGTCCTTGCGCTTCCGTCCCCTTCCCCTCCGGTCGCTTCGCGACCTCCGGCCGGGGATGACAGGGGTGATGCTCCACGTAGAACCGCGTTCATCCCCCCTGCGCGACCCGCCGTGCGGCTTCGTGAAAATTCGCCGTCGAGAACGCCGCGTCCATCAGGCTTCGCGTGTAGTCGCTGCGGGGGCGCTCGAAGATCAGCTCGGTCGGGCCTTCCTCCACCACCTGTCCGGACTTCATCACCACGACGTAGTCCGACATGGCGCGCACCACGGCGAGGTCGTGGCTGATGAAGAGGTAGGCGAGGCCGTAGCGCTCCTGGATGTCGCGCAGGAGCTCGACGATCTGCTTCTGCACCGAGCGGTCGAGCGCCGAGGTCGGCTCGTCGAGGACGATCACGCGGGGCTTCAGGATCACCGCGCGGGCGATGGCGATGCGCTGGCGCTGGCCGCCGGAGAATTCGTGCGGGTAGCGGTTGCGCATGGCCGGGTCGAGGCCGACCTCGCGCAGGGCCTCGACGGCGCGCCGGTCGCGCTCCTTGCCCGGGAGGCCGGGCTCGTGGACGAGGAGGCCTTCCGTGATGATCTGGCCCACCGTCATGCGCGGCGAGAGCGAGCCGAACGGGTCCTGGAAGACGAGCTGGAGCTGCTTTCGCAGGGGCCGCATGTCGGCCTTCGTCGCCGCCGAGACGTCCCGGCCCATGAAGACGACGCGGCCCTCGCTCGGCAGGAGCCGAAGCAGCGCGCGCCCGAGCGTCGACTTGCCCGAGCCGGATTCGCCGACGATCCCGATCGTCTGGCCCTCCTGGAGGCGCACCGAGACGTCGTCGACCGCCTTCAGCACGTGCGGCGGGCCCTTCAGGAAGCCGCCGCCGATCTCGAACTGCACCCGCACCCGGTCGCCCGAGAGCGCCACCGGCGCGTCGGGGTTCGGGGGGAGCTTCTCGCCGGTGGGCTCGGCCTCGATCAGCATCCTCGTGTAGGGGTGCTGCGGGTTCGCGAACACCACCTGCGCGCCCCCGCTTTCCACCACCTCGCCGCGGCGCATGACGTAGACCCGGTCGGCGAAGCGCCGCACGATGCCGAGATCGTGGGTGATGAACACGATCGCCATGCCGCGCTCGCGCTGGAGGTCGGCGAGCAGCGTCAGGATCTGCGCCTGGACGGTGACGTCGAGCGCCGTCGTCGGCTCGTCGGCGATGAGGAGGTCCGGATCGTTGGAGAGCGCCATCGCGATCATCACGCGCTGGCGCTGGCCGCCGGAGAGCTCGTGCGGGTAGGAATCGATCCGCCGCCGCGGGTCGGGGATGCCGACGCGGTCGAGGAGCGCGATCGCCTTCTCGCGGGCCTCCTTCTTCGAGAGCCCGCGATGGTGGATCATCGGCTCGGCCAGCTGGCGCCCGATCCGGTAGAGCGGATCGAGCGAGGTCATCGGCTCCTGGAAGATCATGGTGATCTTGTCGCCGCGCACCTCGTTCAGCTCGCGCTCGCGCATGGCGAGGAGGTCCCGCCCGCGATAGAGCGCCGAGCCCGCGGCGCGGCCGTTCGAGGCGAGGAGGCCCATGGCCGCCATCATCGACTGGCTCTTGCCAGAGCCCGATTCGCCGACGATCGCCACCGTCTCGCCGCGGGCGACGTCGAAATCGACGCCGCGCACGGCCTCGATCAGCCCGTCGTTGGTCTCGAACGCGACCGTGAGGCCGCGCACCGTGAGGACCGGGTCCTTGCTCGCGACGTTCATGTCAGCGGTCCCTCGGATCGAGCGCGTCGCGCAGGCCGTCGCCCAGGAAGTTGAGCGCGAACAGGATCGCGATCAGCGTCAGCGCGGGGAAGACGAGCATCCAGGTGGCGCTCTGCATGTTGGCGGCGCCCTCCGAGATCAAGACGCCCAGCGAGGTGAGCGGCTCCTGCACGCCGAGCCCCAGGAAGGAGAGGAAGCTCTCGAGCAGGATCACCTTCGGCACGAGCAGCGTGAGATAGACGACGACGGGTCCCAGCGTGTTCGGCACGATGTGCCGGCGCAGGATGCCGGTGTTCTTCACGCCGAGCGCCTCCGCCGCCTGGACGAATTCCTGGCGCTTCAGCGAGAGCGTCTGCCCGCGCACGATGCGGGCCATGTCGAGCCATTCGATGGCGCCCACCGCGAGGAACATCAGGATGAAGTTCCGCCCGAAGAACACCACCAGCAGGATGACGAAGAAGATGAACGGCAGCGAGTAGAGGATGTCGACGAAGCGCATCATCACCGCGTCGATCCGCCCGCCGAGGAAGCCCGCCGTCGCCCCGTAGAGCACGCCGATGGCGAGCGCGGTGAGCGAGGCGAGCAGCCCGATGGACAGCGAGATGCGCACGCCGATCATGGTGCGCGAGAACAGGTCGCGGCCGTTGGCGTCGGTGCCGAAGAAGAAGTACAGCCGGTTCACGTCCGCCACCATCACCGCCTGCGTCTCGTCGGCGGAGACGTCGACGAGACGCGCGTTGGCGAACAGGTCCGAGCGGTCGACGTAGCGGGTGAAGCGCGGGTCGATGCCGCGCTCGCTGGTGATCGGGGCGGAGACGGTCTCGCCCTCCACCGTGACCTCGCCGATGGTGACCCGGGCGCGGCGCAGGGCGCTCTCGAACTCGGGGACGATGTTCTCGGCTCGCGGATAGGGCTCCAGGCTCGCCGGGACGCGGACGTATTGCGGGTAGACCTCGTCGTAGGGGTTGGGCGCCAGGGCCGGGCCGAAGATCGCCACGAAGGCGAAGAACAGGAGCACGATCGCGCTCGCCACGGCGGCGCGGTTCTTGCGCAGGCGGATCCAGGCGTCGCCCCAGAGCGAGCGCGGCGGGCCGCTGTCCTCGAGCTGGCGTTCCAGATCGTCGGAGGAGGCGGCGGGGTCGAGGCGCATCTGCATGACGCTCTCCCTCAGCTCTCGTAGCGCACGCGCGGGTCGAGCACCGCATAGGCGATGTCGACGAGCAGGTTGAAGATCACGACGAAGAGCGCGATGACGATGACGGTGCCCATCACCAGCGTGTAGTCGCGCGCGAGCGCGCCCTGGACGAAGTAGCGGCCGATCCCGGGTATGCCGAAGATGGTCTCGACCACGACCGAGCCCGTCAGCAGAGCCGCCGCGGCGGGGCCGAGATAGGACACGACGGGCAGGATCGCGGCGCGCAGCGTGTGGGTGATCACGACGACCCGCGTCGGCAGGCCGTAGGCGCGGGCCGTGCGCACGTGGTTCGAGCGAAGCGCCTCGATCGTCGCGCCGCGGGTGAGGCGGGCGATGATGGCGATCTGCGGCAGAGCCAGGGTGACGACGGGCAGCACCATGTGCGCCGGCGTGCCCCAGCCGCCAGCGGGCAGCCAGCCCATCCAGACGCCGAAGAGCAGCGAGAGCACCGGCGCCACGACGAAGTTCGGGATGGTGATGCCGAAGGTGGCGATGCCCACCACCGCGTAGTCCGCACCCTTGTTCTGGCGCAGCGCCGCGATCACGCCGAGCGTCGCGCCGACGAGGAGCGCCAGCAGCAGCGCCAGCGCCCCGAGCTGCACCGAGACGGGCAGTCCCAGCCGGAACAGGTCGGCGACCGAGAAGTCGCGACGGGTGAAGCTCGGCCCGAAATCGCCCTGGAGCACGTTGCCCAGATAGAGCACGTATTGCTGCCAGAGCGGCTTGTCCAAGTTGAAGGCCGCGTTGATGTTCTGCATGATCAACGGGTCGATCGGCCGCTCGAGGTCGAACGGACCGCCCGGCGCGGCGCGGATCATGAAGAAGGCGACCGTGACGATGATGAAGATCGTGGGGATGGCGCCGGCGAGGCGCCGGAGCACGAAGCCGATCATGGCGGTGTCCTGATTACGGCAATTCTGCGCCGACGCACGGGACGCAGACGGGTTCCCCGCCGCGCACGCTCCCGCGGCGTCCTGCCGCGGTGAGGCCCGCGCGCGAGAGCGCCGCGCGCGGGCCGGTCGTCATGGAGGAGGCGCGTCTCACTGCTGGAGCGAGAGGAAGCGCGTTCCGTGGACGTTCATGATGTTGTCCTCCCAGCCCTCGAGATTCGGGGAGACGAGCGCCTTGGACGTGTAGAACAGGATCGGGATCGCCGGCACGTTCTCGAGGAACAGCCGCTCGGCCTCGGCCAGGATCTCGGCGCGGGCCTGCAGATCGGTCTCCTGCTCGGCCCGCTCCATCAGCGCGTCGTACTCCTCGTTCGACCAGCGCGGATAGTTGAAGCCGAGGTTGTCCGACTCGTAGAGGAAGAGGAAGTTCTGCGGATCGTTGTAGTCGCCGATCCAGCCGGCGCGGGCGACGTCGAACTCGCCGTCCTCGCGCAGGTAGTTGAAGTAGGTGGCGCCTTCCATCTCGGTGATGGTCGTCTCGATGCCGATGTTGCGCAGCATCTCGGAGACCGCCGTCATGGTGTTGCGGTTGTTCTCCGAGGTGTTGTAGCGCAGGTCCACCGTGAGCTCGCCCTCCTCGATGCCGGCCTCTGCGAGGAGCTCCTTGGCGCGGTCCTCGCGGTCGAGGATGTCGTCCTCGGCGTAGGAGAGCTGCGGCGGGGTCTCGACGTAGTTGTTGGTGCCGGGCGGCACCAGCGAGTAGGCCGGCACCATCGTGCCCTGCCAGATCTCCTCGGCGAGGAAGACGCGGTCGATGGCGAGCGACATCGCCTCGCGCACGCGCGGATCGCCGAGCACGTCCTTGGTGGTCTTCACCGGCAGGTAGTAGGTGCCGAGATAGGGCGCGACGCGGACCTGGTCGCCCAGGCGCGCGCGCAGCTCGTCGATCTGCTCGGAGGGCAGGTCGGAGCAGGACTGCACCTCGCCCGCCTCGAAGCGGCGCACGCAGGTGGCGCGCTCCTCGAAGGGGATGTAGTTGACCACGTCGATCTGGACGTTCTCGGCGTCGTGGAAGTTCTCGTTCTTGCGCAGCACGATCCGGTCGTTGGGGACGAAGGATTCGAGCGTGTAGGCGCCGTTGGTGACGATGTTCTCGGGCCGGGTGAAGGCGTCCCCGTGCTCCTCGACCGAGGCCTGGTGCAGCGGCAGGCCGGTCTGGTGCGTGAGCAGCTCGACGAAGTAGGGCGTCGCCTGCTCGAGCGTGATCTCGAGCGTCTTGTCGTCGATCGCCCGGGCGCCGAGCTCCTCCTTGGGCATGTCGCCCGTGTTGATCGCCTCGGCGTTCGCGATCGGGTAGAGGATGTTGGCGTAGCCCGCGGCGGTGGCCGGGTCCTGGATGCGGCGCAACGCGAAGACGAAGTCCTGCGCGGTGACGGGGTCGCCGTTCGACCAGCGCGCGTCCTCGCGCAGCTTGAACGTGTAGACCGTGCCGTCCTCCGTCACCTCCCAGCTCTCCGCGGCGCCGGGGACCACCTCGGCCTCGTTGTCGTACACGACCAGTCCCTCGTACAGGTCGCGCAGGATGTGCGCTTCCGCGACCGTCGAGGTCTTGTGCTGGTCGAGCGACGACGGGTCGGTGTCGTTGCCGCGGTTGTAGACGACCTCCTGGGCGAGGGCCGGGCCGCCCGCCACGCCGAGAGCCGTGGCCAGCGCGACCGACAGCGCGCCCGCCTTGAGCATGGTCTTGATCATGAGCGATGTGTCTCCCTGCTGCCGTTCACGGCAGATGGCTCCGTCTCCCGCGACGGATTACATGTAAACTATCTGGTGCCGTGGCGACCCGCAAGCGTGGCCGTTGTGTAACGAACCACGGCCGGTCGCGCTTGGCCACGCTTGCTTTCCCGGTCGCGACGGGTGACACCTCCGCCAATCCCGCGCCCGGCCGGAGGAGGCCCGATCATGTCCGAAACCGCAGGCGAAGCCACCTGGCAGGACGTCGACGCCTATGTCGAGGAGCGGCTCGGCATCGTCGACCCCGCGCTCGCCATGGCGCTTGCCGCGAACCGCGAGGCGGGGCTGCCGACCATCGACGTCTCGCCGGCGCACGGGCGGATGCTGGAGATCGTCGCGCGCATGGTGTCGGCGCGGCGCGTGCTGGAGATCGGGACGCTCGGCGGCTACTCCACCATCTGCCTCGCCCGCGGCCTCGCCGAGGGCGGGCGCGTCGTCACGCTGGAGGCGGACCCGAAGCATGCGGAGGTCGCGCGCGCGAACCTCGCCCGCGCCGGGCTCGCCGAGCGCGTGGAGATCCGGATGGGCAAGGCGCTCGACACCCTGCCGGCGCTCGAGGCCGAGGGCGCGGGACCGTTCGACCTCGTCTTCGCGGACGCCGACAAGCGCTCCAACCCCGACTATCTGGCCTGGGCCGTGCGGCTCGGGCGACCCGGGACGGCGATCGTCATCGACAACGTGATCCGCGACGGGCGGGTCCTCGACGCGCACACGGCCGACGCCGACATCGCGGGCACGCGCGCCCTGTTCGACGCGCTCGCCGCCGAGCGGCGGCTCACGGCCACCGCCGTGCAGACGGTGGGATCCAAGGGATACGACGGCTTCGTGCTGGCGATCCTCGGCGGAGGCTGCTAGGCCTCCCGCATCGCGAGGCGGACGAGGGGACTTGGGGCACGTGACGACCGTGATGCGGCTGGCGGTCGGAAGCATCGTCGTCGGCCTGACCGTCCTGGCGCTGAAGTTCGCGGCCTTCTGGCTGACGGGTTCGGTCGCGCTCTATTCCGACGCGCTGGAGAGCATCGTCAACGTCGCCGCCGCGGTGGCGGCGCTCGTCGCCGTCCGGCTGTCCGCCATGCCGGCCGACCGGAACCACCCCTACGGCCACCACAAGGCGGAATACTTCTCCGCCGTGATCGAGGGCGTGCTGATCATCGTCGCGGCGCTCTCCATCGCGCGGGCGGCCTATCTCGCCATCGTCGAGCCGCACGATCCGGCCTTCACGGCGGAAGGCATCGCGATCAACGCGCTGGCGAGCGTGATCAACGGCGCCTGGGCGGCGGTGCTGATCCGTCAGGGCCGCGCCCGGCGCTCGCCGGCGCTCTCCGCCGACGGGCGGCATCTCCTCACCGACGTGGTCTCCTCGGTCGGCGTCCTCGCCGGCGTGATCCTCGCCGCGGCGACCGGCTACGTGCTGCTCGACCCGATCCTGGCCTTGCTGGTGGCCGTGAACATCCTCTGGTCCGGGTGGCAGCTGGTGAAATCCTCCGTCGGCGGGCTGATGGACGAGGCGGTCGCGCCGGAGGCGCTGGAGGCGATCCGCGAGATCATCTCGCGCAACGCCGACGGCGCGCTGGAGGCGCACGACCTGCGCACCCGTCAGGCGGGCCGCGTCACCTTCATCGACTTCCACCTCGTCGTGCCCGGCGAGCTCTCCGTGCTCGAGGCCCACGCCATCTGCGACCGCATCGAGGCGGCGCTCCGGGCCGAGGTGGGCGAGGCGACCATCACCATCCACGTCGAGCCGGAAGACAAGGCCAAGCACACGGGCGTTCTGGTTCTCTGACGGCTGCGCGAGACGACCGCGAGCGCTCGTGAAGACCTCACGAATCCATCTTCAGCGCGGCGATGAACGCCTCCTGCGGGATCTCGACGCGGCCGAACTGGCGCATCTTCTTCTTGCCCTCCTTCTGCTTGTCGAGGAGCTTGCGCTTGCGCGAGACGTCGCCGCCGTAGCACTTGGCGGTGACGTCCTTCCTCAACGCGCGGATGGTCTCGCGGGCGATGATCTTGCCGCCGATCGCGGCCTGGATCGGGATCTGGAAGAGATGCTGCGGGATGAGATCCTTCAGCTTCTCGCACATCACGCGCCCGCGCGCCTCGGCGCGGGTGCGGTGGACCAGCATGGAGAGCGCGTCCACCGGCTCGGCGTTGACGAGGATCGACATCTTGACGAGGTCGCCCTCGCGATAGTCGGTGATCTGGTAGTCGAACGAGGCGTAGCCGCGCGAGATCGACTTCAGCCGGTCGTAGAAGTCGAACACCACCTCGTTCAGCGGCAGGTCGTAGACGACCATGGCGCGCTTGCCGACGTAGTTCAGGTCGATCTGGATGCCGCGGCGGTCCTGGCACAGCTTGAGCACCGCGCCGAGATGATCGTCCGGCGTCAGGATGGTGGCGCGGATCCAGGGCTCCTCGATCGACTCGATCTTCATCACGTCCGGCATGTCGGCCGGATTGTGGAGCTCGACCGTCTCGCCGTCGCGCAGGTTGAGCTTGTAGACCACCGACGGTGCGGTCGAGATCAGGTCGAGATTGAACTCGCGCTCGAGCCGCTCCTGGATGATCTCGAGGTGGAGCAGCCCGAGGAAGCCGCAGCGGAAGCCGAAGCCGAGCGCCGCCGAGCTTTCCATCTCGTAGGAGAAGCTCGCGTCGTTGAGGCGAAGCCGCCCCATGGCCGCGCGCAGGTCCTCGAAATCGGCGGCGTCGACGGGGAACAGGCCGCAGAACACCACCGGTTGCGCCGGCTTGAAGCCCGGCAGCATCTCGGTCGTGGGCCGCTTCGTCTCGGTGATGGTGTCGCCGACGCGGGTGTCGGCCACCTCCTTGATGGCGGCCGTGATGAAGCCGACCTCGCCGGGGCCGAGCTCGTCGAGGGGCTGCATCTTCGGGCGGAAGACGCCGACCCGGTCGACCTCGTAATCCGCGTCCGTGCCCATCATCTTCACGGTCATGCCCTTCCTGAGCACGCCGTCCATGACGCGCACGAGCACGATGACGCCGAGATAGGGGTCGTACCACGAATCGACGAGCATCGCCTTGAGCGGCGCCGCCCTGTCGCCCTTGGGCGGCGGCAGGCGCGTGACGATGGCCTCGAGCACGAGATCGATGTTGAGCCCGGTCTTGGCCGAGATCGGCACGGCGTCGGACGCGTCCAGGCCGATCACGTCCTCGATCTGCTCCTTCACGCGCTCGGGCTCGGCCGCGGGCAGGTCGATCTTGTTGAGGACCGGGACGATCTCGTGGTCGGCGTCCAGCGCCTGGTAGACGTTGGCCAGCGTCTGCGCCTCGACGCCCTGGGAGGCGTCGACGACGAGGAGCGAGCCCTCGCAGGCCTTGAGCGAGCGCGAGACCTCGTAGGCGAAGTCGACGTGCCCGGGCGTGTCCATCAGGTTGAGGATATAGGTCTTGCCGTCCTTGGCCGGGTATTCCAGCCGCACCGTCTGCGCCTTGATCGTGATCCCGCGCTCGCGCTCGATGTCCATCGAGTCGAGCAGCTGCTCCTGCATCTCGCGCTCGGTCACCGTGCCGGTCAGCTGGATCAGCCGGTCCGCCAGCGTCGACTTGCCGTGGTCGATATGCGCGACGATGGAGAAGTTGCGGATGTTGTCGAGGGTCTCAGCGGTCATGGGAATCCGGGCCGGGCGCGCCGTCGCGCGCCGATGAGCTAGCGTGATCGGGAGATAGCAGCGGCGGGGGGGTTCGCCAAGGGGTCGCCGAGGGGAGGGGCGCGAGGCGCGCCGCCGCGGGGGCCTCTCGACGCCGGCCGGTCTTCATCCTGCCGTCATCGCCGCGTGGTCTCTACGCGACCCATGAGGAGGACGGGACGATGACGGAAATTCCGGTCGGGATGAGCGCCGACGTCGCGCGCAGCGACGTCACGGACCTCGCAGCCGAGCTCGATCGCCTGGAGCGGCTCGACGTGGACATCGTCGAGATTCCGCTCCTGTCGCTCGACATGATCGCGCACGGCCGCGTGCTGCCGGGGCCCCTCGCGCGGCTGGTCGAGGCCTGCGCCGGGCGCGGGATCGGCTACAGCGTGCATGCGGCGATCGGGCTGAACTTCTTCAGCGCGCCGGAGCACCTGCCGCTGCATTTCGACGTGCTGCGGGCGTCCCTCGACGTGGCGGCGCGGATCGGGGCGCGGCATCTCGTCATGCACACGGGCTTCTGCTCCGCGCGGGCGGGGGACATCGAGGAGCGCTTCGCCCGGCAGCGCGAGTGGCTCGCCCGCGGCGCCGTCGAGGCGGCCGCGCGCGACTGCGTGCTGTGCGTCGAGAACGTGCCGCCCACCGGAGGCGACATGTACACCGCCGCGCCCTCGCGGCTCGCCCGCGAGATCGCCGCGATCGGCGACGCGCACGTGCGCGCGACGCTCGACGTCTCGCACGGCTATCTCTACGCCGGAGCGACCGGCGCGGACGCCTTCGCCGAGGTCGCGGCCGTCGCGCCGCACGCGCGCCACGTCCACCTGCACGATTCCTTCGGCCGCCCAGGCGATCTCTTCTTCGCCTACACCGACGCCGAGAAGATGCATTTCGGGCTCGGCGACCTGCACCTGCCCCTGGGCTGGGGCGCCATCCCCTTCGAGCGGCTGATGCGCGAGGCGACCTTCGACACGGGCGTCGTCTTCATGATCGAGCTGCCGGAGCGCTTCGCCTGCGAGGCGGCCGCGACCCTCGCCGAGGCGCGCCGGCTGGCGGCTCTGGCGCGGGCGGCCTCGTGATCAGCGCCCGGCCCGCCGCAGCTCCCGGTCGAGCGTCTGCAGGAAGGCGGACCTGTCCCTCGCGGAGAAGGGCTTCGGCCCGCCGGTGACGGCGCCGGCCTCGCGCAGGTCGCTCATCAGGTCGCGCACGGCGCGCGCCATGCCGATCGAGGCCTCGTCGAACACCTTGCCCGTGGGCGAGAGCGCGACCGCGCCGGCCTTCACGCAGCGGTCGGCCAGCGGCACGTCGGCGGTGACGACGACGTCCCCGGGGCCGGCGCGCTCGGCGATCCAGTCGTCCGCGACGTCGAGACCGCCCGGGACGATCACCCGCTCGATGGCGGGGTCTCGCGGGACGGCGAGGAAGGAATTGGCGACGACCTTGACCGTCGCGCCGTGCCGGGCGGCGACCTTGTAGACCTCCTCCTTCACGGGACAGGCGTCGGCGTCGACGTAGACGATGGTCATCGGGCGGCGTCCTTCGTGCTGGCCGGCGTCGGTATCGCGCATCCGGCGCAGGAGGGAAAGGGCTCCCCCGTGGCGCGGCCCTGCGCTAGGCTGGCGCCATGGCCGACCATCCGAAATCCGTTTTCGTCCTCACCGGCGCCGGGATTTCCGCCGAGAGCGGGCTCGGCACCTTCCGCGACGCGGGCGGCATCTGGGCGACATTCGACCCGATGACGCTCGCCACCCCGGAGGCCTTCGCCCGCGACCCCGAGACGGTGCAGGCCTTCTACAACGCCCGCCGGCAGAACCTCGTCGCGGCCGAGCCGAACCCGGCGCACCGTGCCCTCGCCCGGCTGGAGGCCGGCCTCGCCGCGCGGGGCGGGTCGCTCACCCTCGTCACCCAGAACATCGACGACCTGCACGAGCGCGCCGGCCACCGCGAGGTGCTGCACATGCACGGCGAATTGCTGAAGGCGCGCTGCGCGTCGTGCGAGGCGGTCGTCGAGGCCCGCGCCGATCTCTCGACGGCGGATTCCTGCGGCACGTGCGGCCGGACCGGGGGGATGCGGCCGCACGTGGTCTGGTTCGGCGAGATCCCCTTCCACCTCGACGCCATCGAGGAGCGGCTGATGGCGGCGGACCTCTTCGTCGCCATCGGCACCTCCGGCGCGGTCTATCCGGCGGCCGGCCTCGTCGGCGCGGCGCGCCAGGCGGGGATCGCCACGCGCGAGATCAACCTCGAGCCCTCCGACAACGCCTACCTGTTCGACGAGGCGGATTACGGCCGCGCCAGCGAGGCGGTGCCGCGCTGGGTGGAGGCGATGCTGGGCGGGTGAGCGCGGTCGGAGCGTCGCCGAGGGCCTTCGACCGACGCGCCGAACCCTCTCCTTCCCTGTAGGGGAAGGTGGCTCGCCGCGCAGCGGCGAGACGGATGGGGCGCGCGGCACGCGCGTTCGGCGAAGCCGAAATGCGACGGTCGCGACGGCCGCCACCGGGGGGCTTCCGCTGCGCGGAACGCGTCGCTTACGCGCCGCGCCCCATCCGTCACGCCGCCTGCGGCGGCGCGCCACCTTACCCTACGGGAAAGGAAAAGCGGCGCCTTCGTCGGCCGCCGCGAGAGCGCATCGTCGTCACGCCGCCATCGTCTCCGGGGGCTCCTTCGCGCCGGTCATGAAGGCGACCGCATCCGACATGGTGACGTCCCCCGGGCGCACGACGCACAGCCGGCGGCCGAGGCGGTGGACGTGGATGCGGTCGGCGATCTCGAAGACGTGGGGCATGTTGTGCGAGATCAGCACGATGGGCAGGCCCCGGGCGCGGACCTCGAGGATGAGGTCGAGCACGCGCCGGCTCTCCTTGACGCCGAGCGCCGCCGTCGGCTCGTCCATGATCACGACCTTGGAGCCGAAGGCGGCGGCGCGGGCCACCGCCACGCCCTGGCGCTGGCCGCCCGACAGCGTCTCCACCGCCTGGTCGATGTCCTGGATCGTCATGAGCCCGAGCTCGGAGAGCTTCTCGCGGGCGATCCGGCGCATGGCGGCGCGGTCGAGCGCGCCGAGCCATCTGCCCAGCGGGCCGCCCTTCTTGATCTCGCGGCCGAGGAACATGTTGTCGGCGATGGAGAGCGCCGGCGAGAGCGCCAGCGTCTGGTAGACGGTCTCGATCCCGGCGGCGCGCGCCTCCATCGGGGAGCGGAAGAGGATGCGCTCGCCCAGGAGCCGCATCTCGCCCCCGTCGGGCAGGACGGCGCCGGAGAGCGCCTTGATCAGCGTCGACTTGCCGGCGCCGTTGTCGCCGATGACGGCGAGGATCTCGCCGGGATAGAGATCGAAATCGGCGCCGTCGAGGGCGACGACGCGGCCGTAGCGCTTCGTCAGGTTTCGGGCGAGAAGCACGGGCTCGCTCATGACGCGACCTTCCGGATCCACTGGTCGATGGCCACCGCGACGATGATCAGCCAGCCGATGGCGAAGACCTGCCAGAGCACGTCGACGCCGGCGAGGCGCAGCCCGGACTGGAAGACCCCGACGATCAGCGCGCCGATCAGCGCCCCCATGATCGAGCCGCGCCCGCCGAACAGGCTGATGCCGCCGATCACGACGGCGGTGATGGATTGCAGGTTGCCCTCGTAGAAGCTCTGCGGCGAGATCGAGCCGAGCCGCCCGATGGCGGCCCAGGCGCCGATGGCGCAGACGAGGCCGGCCAGCGCATAGACCGAGACCAGCACCCGGTCGGTGCGGATGCCGGCGAGCTCGGCCGCGTCCTTGTCGTCGCCCACCGCGTAGACGTGCCGGCCCCAGGCGGTGCGGTTGAGCAGGTACCAGAGCGCGCCGAAGAGGACGAGGAGCAGGATCGAGCCGAAGGTGAACTGCGTGCCGAACAGGCCGAAGCTCTGGCCGAAGAATTTCAGCGCCGGCGCCTCCGCGTCGATGGCCTGCGAGCGGATCGACTGGGCGCCGGACAGCCACAGGTTCAGCGCGAAGAAGACGTTCCAGGTGCCGAGCGTGACGATGAAGGGCGGCAGCTTGAGGCGCGTCACCAGAAGCCCGTTGAGCGCGCCGCAGGCGATGCCGACCAGCATGCCGAGCGGGATCGCGATCCCGGCCGGGAGCCCGAGCTCGACGGCGAGCTGGCCCATCACCACCGTGGTGAAGACCATGATCGCGGCGACCGAGAGATCGATGCCGGCCGTGAGGATGACGAGGCTCTGCGCCGCGGCGAGGATGCCGATCACCGTCACCTGCTGCATGATCAGCGACAGGTTGAACGGCGAAAAGAAGCGCTCCCCCGCGATGAAGCCGAAGGCGACGAGGGAGAGCGCCAGCACCACGACCGGCACCATGGTCGGGTAGGCGTGCAGGAAGGCCTGCACGCGCCCGAGCGCGGTGCGCTCGCGCTTGAACTGCGCGGGGCCATCGGCCGTGGCGTCGGGGGGCTGCATGCGTCGCTCTCGTCCTCGTTCGGGTTTACCGACTTGGCGTGGCGAGCCGCATCGAGGTTGCGCCTAGCCGCCACGCCCCGCCCTCGACCCCTCTCCACGACGGAGAGGGGAGAAACGGGCGCGGACCGCATTCACGTCTCGTGAGGCTTGCCGCCATGCGTTCGTGAAGGGCGCGACCTGCGCCCCCTCTCCCTGTGCGCCCGTCGATCCGTACATCGTCCCGCGCCGTCGAGCGCGCGCACCTTCTCCTTCCCTGTAGGGGAAGGTGGCTCGGCGAAGCCGAGACGGATGGGGCGC
Organism: Salinarimonas sp.; assembly: GCF_040111675.1. Taxonomy (NCBI): domain Bacteria; kingdom Pseudomonadati; phylum Pseudomonadota; class Alphaproteobacteria; order Hyphomicrobiales; family Salinarimonadaceae; genus Salinarimonas; species Salinarimonas sp. The sequence continues at coordinate 661,793 of NZ_CP157794.1, forward strand.
GCGGCACGCGCGTTCGGCGAAGCCGAAATGCGACGGTCGCCCCCGGACGCTACCGGGGGCTTCCGCTTCGCGGACCGCGCCTTCGGCGCGCCCCATCCGTCACCGCGCCTTCGGCGCGGCGCCACCTTCCCCTACAGGAAGGAAAGACGACGCGCCGCTCGTCCGCGCAACCGGCTCGCCCGTCGGCGCTACGAAATCACCCCCAGCAGCGCTCGAGGCCCTCCTCGGCGGTCATCGACTCGATGCCCTCCACCGGCGCGTCGGTGACGAGCTCGACGCCGGTGTTGAAGAAGTCGAGGCCGGGCGAGGGCTCGGGCAGGGTGCCGTCCTCGGCGTATTGCGCGATCGCCTCGATGCCGAGGGAGGCCATCAGCAGCGGGAACTGCATCGACGTCGCGCCGATGATGCCCTCCTCTACGTTGCGCACGCCCGGGCAGCCGCCGTCGACGGAGACGACCATCACGTCACCCTCGCGCCCGACGGCGCGCAGGGCCTCGTAGGCGCCGGCCGCCGCGGGCTCGTTGATCGTGTAGACGACGTTGAGGTCGGGATGCGCCTGAAGCAGGCTCTCCATGGCGGCGCGCCCGCCTTCCTCGTTGCCGTTGGTGACGTCGCGGCCGACATAGCGCGGGTCGTCCTCGTCGCCGATCATGTTCGGGTCCTTCACGTCGACGCCGAAGCCCTCGAGGAAGCCCTGGTTGCGCATGTAGTCGACCGTCGGCATCATCGCGTTCAGGTCGAGGGAGACGATCTTGGCGTCCGCCGCCGCGTCGCCGAGCTGGGCGGCGGCCCACTTGCCGATCAGCACGCCGGCCTGGCGGTTGTCGGTGGCGAAGGTCGCGTCCGCCGCGCTCGCCGGCTCGAAGGGCGTGTCGAGCGCGATGACGAGGATGTCCTGGTTCCGGGCCTGCTCGACGAGCGGCACCAGGCCGGCGGAATCCGAGGGCGTGATCAGGATGCCCTTGGCGCCCGCCGCGATGCAGGACTCGATCGCCTGGATCTGGCTGTCGACGTCGCCGTCGATGCGCCCGGCATAGGACTGGAGCTCGATCCCGTGCTCGGCGGCGGCGGCTTCCGCGCCCTCGCGCATCTTCACGAAGAACGGGTTGGCGTCGGTCTTGGTGATGAGGCAGGCGGTGGTCTCCTGCGCGGCCGCGGGGACGGCCGTCAGGGCCGCGCCGGCGACGCCCGCCAGCGCGAACGCGATCGTCTTGCGCATCGTGTCTCCTCCCGGTGTTCTTGCTCGGCCGTCGCAGGCGGCCGTGCACCGAGTGCACACCGTCGGTTCTCGGCTGTCAATAACTAAATCAATGTGAATTATTAATTGACCGACGGTGCGATGCTGCGGCATCCTGCCGCCAAGGAGAGACGCGCGATCATGCGGGCCGACAGCACGACACGCGAGCCGGCGGCGCTGCACCGGGGCTCGAACCAGGCGGGCGTTCGCGCCTACAACGAGCGCCTCGTGCTCTCCCTCCTGTGGCGGGCCGGGCCGCTGACCAAGACCGAGATCGCCCGGCTGACGGGACTGTCGGCGCAGGCCGCCTCGGTCATCGTGCGTCATCTCGAGGCGGACGGGCTCCTGCGCCGGGGCGCGCCGCAGCGCGGGCGCGTCGGCCAGCCCTCGGTGCCGATGTCGCTCGACCCCGACGGCGCCTTCGCCATCGGCGTCAAGATCGGCCGGCGCTCGACGGACGTCGCCCTGATCGATCTCGCCGGGACGGTGCGCGCGCACGAGGCGATCGGCTATCCCTATCCGAGGCTCGAGCCGGTGCTCGCCTTCGTGGAGAGCGCCTGCGCCGGCCTCGTCGCCCGACTCGGCCCGCGCGCGGACCGGCTCGCCGGCGCGGGGCTCGCCATGCCCTTCGACATCTGGAGCTGGAGCGAGGTCGTCGGCGCGCCGGCGGGCGCCATGGACGATTGGCGCGCGGCGGACATCCGTGGGCTGCTCTCCGTGCGCCTGCCGTGCCCGGTCGCCCTGCACAACGACGCCACGGCGGCCTGCGCCGCGGAGATGCTGTTCGGCGGCGCCGAGCGCTTCGGGGACGTGCTGACGATCTTCGTCGGCACCTTCGTCGGCGGCGGGCTCGCGCTCAACGACGCGCTCTTCGCCGGGCGCGCGGGCAACGCCGCCGCCATCGGCTCGCTGCCCCTGCGCGGCCCGGACGGGCGCCCCCGCCAGCTCATCGACGAGGCCTCGCTGTTCCAGCTGGAGCGCCGGCTCGTCGCGGCGGGCATCGACACGGCGGGCCTGTGGCGCGGCGAGGGGGACTGGGCCGGGTTCGAGCCGCACCTGACGGCATGGATCGACCAGGCCGCCGCGGCCCTCGCCATGGCAGTCCTGTCGGCGGCGGCGCTGGTCGAGATCGAGGCCGCCATCGTCGACGGCATCTTCCCGCCGGCCGTGCGCGACCGGCTGATCGCGGCGATCGGCCGGGAGATCGCCCGCCTGCCGCAGACCGGGCTCGCTGCCCCGTCCCTGCGCCCCGGCCGGATCGGCCGCCTCGCCCGCGCGCTCGGCGCGGCGGGGCTGGCGCTGTCGGAGCGCTACCTGATCGACCAGAACACCCTGATGCGGGCCAAGGCCGGCTCGGGATGATGCTCTAGAGCAGATTCTCACCACTCGGGTTCATATCCTGCTGCGGTGAAGAAGTTCGCGCATTCCTCTGGCGGGAAGGCTTCGATGGCGTCGGCGACGGCGCTCCAGAGGGCGTCGCGCGTCCGGGCGGCGACCTTCCTGAGCAGGGCCTTCAGCTTGGCGAAGGCGTTCTCGATGGGGTTGAAGTCCGGGCTGTAGGGCGGCAGGAAGCGCAGCTCGGCTCCGGCCGCCTCGATGGCCTCGCGCACGGCGGGGGTCTTGTGGCTGGCGAGGTTGTCCATGATCACCACGTCGCCGGGGCTCAGCGTCGGAACCAGGACCTGCTGGACGTAGGCGAGGAAGCTCGCCGCGTTGATCGCGCCGTCGATCAGCATCGGCGCGTCGATCCCGCCGATCCTGAGCCCGGCCACGAAGGTCGTGGTGCGCCAATGGCCGTGAGGGATGCCGGCGCGCAGGCGCTCGCCTTCGGGGGCGCGGCCCCGCAACCGCGCCATCTTGGTGTTGAGCCAGGTCTCGTCGATGAAGATCAGCCGCTGCGGGTCGAGCTCGGGCTGCTCCTCGAACCAGGCCTCGCGGGCCGCGGCGACGTCGGCGCGGTCCTGCTCGCTGGCGTGGCCGGACTTTTTTTGAACGTCAGGCCGTGGCGGCCGAAGAAGCGGTGCACCGTCGAGGGCGCGAAGCGCTCGCCGTGCTCGCGCTCGAGCCGCTCGGCGATCTCGACGAGGGTGAGATCCGGCGCCTCCTCCACCATCGCGAGGATGACCGGGCCGAGCGCCTCGATCCGCCCGGACCGCGTGTCGCCGCCTTGCGCCCGCGGCGCGACCGAGCCCGTCTCGCGCCGAAGGTTGAACCACTTCACCGCCGCGGACGGCGCGATCCCGAAGCGGTCCGCCGCGGCCCGGCGGCTCATGCCGGCATCGACCGCAGCGAGGACGCGCTGCCTCAGATCCATCGAGAGGGGCTTCGTCATGGCGGCTGGCCTCCTCCGCCAGCCTCTACCGTGAATCACGAACTGGCCTCGAAGGGAATCCCCCGCGCGATTCCATCAGGAAGCGATCTGCTCTAGCCCCTGAATTCCTCCCGCAGCGCCCGGTACAGCGCCCGCCAGCGCGGCAGGCGCTCCGCATAGGCGTCGCGAAGCGCCGGATCGGGCGGCGTCACGTCGAGGACCGGCGGCGGCGTCGCGATCTCGGCGAGGGGCGCGCCGGTGGCAGCGGCGAGGGCGAGCCGCGCCGCGCCGAGGGCGGGGCCGGCCTCGCCGCCGCGGGTGCGCGTCAGCGGCGCGTCGAGGGCGGAGGCGAGGAGGCGGGCGAGAAAGGGGCTCCTCGCCCCGCCGCCGATCAGCCCCGCCGCAGGCACGGCGACGCCCGCGGCGGCGAGCGCGTCGCGCCCGTCGACGAGGGAGAGCGCGAGGCCGTCGAGGACGGCGCGCATGATCTCCGCCGGGCCGGCCTGCGGGTCGAGGCCGACGAGCGCGCCGCGGGCGTGCGGGTCGTCGTGGGGCGTTCGCTCGCCGGCGAGATAGGGCAGGAATAGCACGCGGCTCGGGCCGATCGTCTCGCGCTCGGCGGCGGCGAGGGCGTCGGTGACGGGGAGGCCGAGGAGCTTCGCCGCCCAGCCGATCACGCTCGCGCCGTTGAGCAGCGCCGCCATGGCGAACCAGCGCTCCGGCACGCAATGAGCGAGCGCGTGGACGAGGGCGTCCGGCGCGGCGCGGTAGGCCGCGCTCGACACGAAGATCTGCGCCGAGGTGCCGAGCGAGACGAAGGCGTCCGCCTCTCCCACGGCGCCGATCCCGACGGCGCCCGCCGCGACGTCTCCCCCGCCGCCGGCGACGATCACGCCCTCGGGCAGGCCGAGCTCGGCGGCGAGCGCGGGGCGGACGACGCCCGTGGCCTGCGTGCCTTCGACGAGGCGGGGCAGGCGCGCGCGGTCGAGGCCCGTGGCGGCGAGGGCCGGGTCGCACCAGTCCCGGCGCGCCTCGTCGAGGAGCCAGGTCCCGGCGGCGTCCGACATGTCGGTGGCGCGCTCGCCGGTGAGGCGCAGGCGCAGGTAGTCCTTCGGTAGGAGGACGGTGCGGATGCGGGCGAAGGCTTCGGGCTCGTGGCCGGCGAGCCAGGCGAGCTTCGGCGCGGTGAGGCCGGGCATCGGCTTGACGCCGACTTGCGCCGCGAGGTGCGGGTGGTCGGCCGCCAGCGCCGCGGCTTCCTCGTGCGCGCGGCCGTCGTTCCAGAGGATCGCCGGGCGGATCGGGCGGTCGGCGGCGTCGACGAGCGTCGCGCCGTGCATCTGGCCGGAGAGGCCGATCGCCCGGGTGGCGGCGTAGGCGTCGGGCGCCTGGGCGCGCAGCGCGGCGAGGGCGGCGAGGGTCGCCTCCCACCAGGCGTCCGGGTCCTGCTCCGACCAGAGCGGGCGGGGGCGCTGGGTGTCGAGAGGGATCTCGGCCGTGGCGAGGATGCGCTGGCCGGCATCGACGAGCACGGCCTTGAGGGCGGAGGTGCCGAGGTCGAGGCCGATGGTGGTGGGGTTCATGACGCGAAGAGCCGCTCGGCTGGAGAGGGCACGGCGGGCGCCGATCTTCCGGTCGCCGTCAGGCCTCCGAGAATGCGACGAAACCGTCCTCGGACGCCAGCGCCGCGGCCACGTAGGGAACGATCTCGGACCGCAGATCCTCGGGGCGCGCCCAGACCAGCTCGGAAATCTTGTCCGGCTCGCGGATCATCGGCTCGTGTGGCAGGCGCCCGGCCACGAAAAAGAAATCCACATAGGTGCGATCCGGCAGTCTTCTGTGGACGACGACGCGAAACGCGAGCTCATCGGGCACGAGCCGCACCCCGATTTCCTCCTCGACCTCCCGCACGAGCGCCGTGCGTGGACATTCTCCGTCCTCGACATGGCCCGCCACGCAGCTCAGCCACCCCGGAAAGTACCGCGTGCCGGCCCGCCGGACGAGCAGGTGGGCGCCGTCGATCGTGTGGACCAGATGCGTCGAGGCGACGAGGGGGAGAGGCATGATTCAGACCTGACGGCGCCGCGGCTTCGCAGGGGGACACAAAAACCACGCTGCATAAAGGCATGTCAACATGCCAACCCAGACGACCTCCGCCACGCCCACGTGCCGGCTCGCGATCATCCCGTAGACCAGGACGACGACGAGCGGGCTCGCCACCCGGTACAGGTTCAATTCCAGAAACGACACCGAACGATTGGCCATGTAGAAGAGCTTGTGCGAGAGAGAGAAAATGGCGCCGGCCGCGATCGGGAGGAGCGCTCCATCCGGGCTCGGCACACCCGCATATGCGAGCAGCGCCAGCAAAGCCACGAACGCCGACTGTGCATTGACACGGACCGCTTGCGCCTTGAAGGCCCAACTAAGGGTAGTATAATAGACTGCAAAACAAAAGTACGCGAGGACGCAGAGAACGACTGCGTTGCGTTGTTCTGTCACTATTCCGACTTCGGTCAGAGGCTGTAGACTCACCACAATGAGGACGCTCGCAAGCGCGAGCTGACGACCCGAGAAGCGCTCCCCGATTGCGAAGATCGCCAAAAGGGCGCAGAATGGAAGGTAGAGGCGGCCGAGTGCGGCGAGATCGACGCCATCGAGCGTTCGCGCGCTCGCGAATAAACACAAGTTACCGAGACAGAAGCTCACCACCGCTATCATCAGGGGGCCGGGCGCGCCCACGGTCTGCGTCGCATGCGCGCCGGCGGTCGCCCACAACCTGTCGACCAGCCCGAAGAGAAGGCAGGCCGCCAGGAAGAAAAAGGCGTACCCGCCGGCTCCCGACTCCTTCGTTCCGAAATCGTGGAGAATGGCGACGCCGCTGCCCAGAACTGCGGAACTCATGCCGAGAGCGCGGCCGCGGAGCGAAGGGATCAAAACGCATACCTCTGCGCCTCAGTATCAATCGAATTGCGACCGGAACTCTCGATGAACGCGGTAAAGTCGAACTTTCGATAGACCTTCTGCATTTCTCGTCCGATGGCGAGGATGTCCTCGGGGCGAGGGCGCGGATAGGTCTCGAAAATCGATCCACGTCCGGGGTGGAACACGGCGATGGCCGGAACGACGCCTTGCTCGCCGAACCGCCACATGGCCTCCACCACGCTCTCCACCGGCTCCAGGCCGGCCACCAAGCCGACGTACACCCGCCCGGGTCCGAGAACGCCGACCGCCGCGGAGTAGGCGTCGAGGAAGCGGTCGCGACCGAAATCGCGGTGCTTACCCGGGCAGATCTCGGCGAACAGCTCGGGGTCATAGATCTCGAGACTCATGGCGAGGCGGTCGACGACACCGTGCAACGGCTTCATGAGCTCGAAGTCCTTAGGTGGCATGGCGATCAAATGGTTGGTCAACCGCCCCCCAAGAAACTCGCGGTTCACCTCGGCGAGCGCCACGGCGAGGCGTGTCTGATTGCCGAACCCGCGGTCGTAGTTCCGAGCGTTGCCACCGTTGATCAGAGTGCGGACGACGCGATCACCGTCGAGCTCCGCCGAGAGGCGAACCGCCTCTTGAGCAAGGCCAGGCAGCACCTTCATTACGTGGTCGGTTTCCTCGCGCGCAGGCCCGAGAGAGCAGAACCGGCACTGTGTCCCTTCATCGAAGTAGTAGCAATGGCCGGGGTTGAAAAATCCCAGCGTGGTTTCGCCGTAATACGTGGCGACTTCCTTGAAGGGGCGGCCATTGCTGAGATCGAAGGCGTACGCCTTCGGCTCAAGCGGAAAGCGAATTTGGAATGCCGTATCTTTGCGTGTATCCAACAGATACGGACCTTCTTCTGATATGGAAAGCTGATACGGCGAACTCGGCACGAAATTCGCCGAGCAGATGGTGCCGTCCTTGAGCCTGAACTCCTGTGGGACCTTGGTCGTGCCGAACTGGGCGAGATCGCTGTTGCCGTAGGCCCGGCGCTTCCCGATCCAGTCCGGCCGCGCGGCATAAGCCGGCAGAAATCCCTCGGCATAAGCAACGCCGTTGCACAGAACGTCGACTTTCAGCTCGGCATAGCTCAGGACATCTGAATCTGACATAGCTGCTCCCCAAGTTCCTTGGTAGCGGCGACCGCTACGTTGTATCGTCGATCGAGATCGGAGGTCAGGTCCTCGTCCGTCAGCAACGCTTGCTCGGCGCGATCGAAAACGAAGCCGCCGCTCTCTCTGACGACGAGTGCAGCAGCGGCCACATCGCATACCTTGTGTCGCGCGCCGTCGATGAGATCCACGAAGCCGTCGAGTTGACCGCTCGCGATCAGGCAGGCATCGAGAGCCAAACACGATTGCGACCTGATCTTCGAAGGTCGGCTGCCGCCGAGGCGCGCGCCTGCCATCACCGAGCACCACGAGGACCCCAGCGTCCTGCACCTGCTCGCTTCGGTGCGCCGCCACGCGAGGCTCGTCTTCTTGAAAGCGCCGCCCCCTCGAAGGGCGACGTACGCGCTCTGTCGCGCGATATCCATCACCCATGAGAAGACGATTTGACCATCCTCGATGAAGGCCGCACTCGCCGCTATGCTCGGGTAGCCGTTGGTCAGATTATGTGTCGCGTCGATCGGGTCGACGAGGCAGAGGCTCGAGGCGTTTCCTGCGTCGCCGGGGCGGATGTCCTCCTCGAAGACGAGCGTGTCAGAGCAGCACGGCGCCAGCTCGCGAATGAAGACGTCCCGAACGCGCAGATCGTACTTCGTGACCGCATGTCCATTCTGCATTGCTACTTCGAGTTGATCTTTTGCCACAAACGACAATTCCGAGAGCCATAACCTCGTCAGCGTGTGCTCTACGCGCTCCAAGGCGGTCTCGATGGCGCCGAAGCGCGTGTCGCCGAAGAGGATCATTGGTTGGCCTTCCGCCAGAGAGCGTAGTGCCAGGGCCCACCGCTGCGGCCGTCGAAGTACGACACGTCGAGCAGCGCGCCGCCGAACACGACGTAGTCGCAGCTCTCGACGCCTTCGAGGGACTTGGGAAAAAGGCCTACTTTGATCACTCGTGCGGCGGGATAAAGCTTCGACATCCGCTCTGCAGCGAGGCGAAGCGATCCGCCCGAATAGACCTTATCGACGACGACGATGCACTCCGGCTGGTCGGAGCTCCTGAGACCGAAATTGATCTGCACGTCGCTTTCGCGATTGCGCAGTAGTGCGTTCGCATCATTCTGCAGATGAAACTCGACGAAAATCTTCGGCTTCAGACACCCACTCTCCATCATCGCGAGCGAAATCGCCAACCCGCCCCCGAGGACGTAGCAGTGCGCATCGCCCAACGACGCGATCTGGCTCCACACTCGATGAAGCCCGTATGTCTCTCGCAAGCCTAGCGTCCGACAGCGCATCCATGTCCCGGGCTCCATATAGCGGCTATACATGAACGCAAATTCATTCATGAAATACTGGGATTCGCTCGATAAGTGTCTCACGTGTAGAGACTTGTGACAGAATCTATTAGAATTTCTCTTCCGGTTATTGACATTCAAATGACTTCCTATGATTTCCGCCTTACACTGGCGTAGATACGAAATGTCTTCTCCCGATATACAGACTTCCGGCAGCAGGTCGTCACCAGCGATAAGAGCTATATTTGGATCCTTGTCCACTCGTATTTTTGTCTTCTCCTTCAAATTTTCAAAGACATTTATCGTCTCCTCGCAACCGAGGTGAGACCAAATTTCGTCGGGATTGGACAGATCGAAAATCCGAACCTCCGGGTGCCGCAGGACGAGCTCGATGCTCTGGATTTCGGAGCCGAGCACCATGAAGTCTTTGGCATGTGGAACGCTTGAGGTTCTAAGTCCCGTCAAAGTCCTATTACAATGGCTATTGCTGACAATAATCATGTTTTCGGATTGAACCGCGCGTCCGAAGCAACCCCGACCGTTCATAAACCGTCCCCTCGCTTATCCAGCGCAACAATCAAAATCAGTCGATTTTGAGTTGCAAGCGTGAAGATCGTTCGAGGAGAGAGGAAATTCGCCGGCAACATTGTAGATCCGGATATCATCACGTTGCCGGCAAAGTATTGGAGAAATTTCATCTTCAGCGCGCGCGATCCTCGACGCGCCGCGGCTCGTCGGCGCACGAGCACGTCAAGGCAGTCCGCACAGGCTCATCCACCAGCTCGGCACTGCCGGAAAGAGCGCGGAACGACTTGACCATATGCTGTGACCACCTCGAGATGTATCGACCAAGCGTCTCCGGCGCGACACGCAAACTGTCAAAACAACCCCAGCACCAGCGCGATCGCGATCACCCACACCCCAACCACGATCGCCCTCCCCCGCCCCGCGGCGGCCTCGCCGGCGCGCTCGATCGAGGACGGCGCGAGCGCGATGCCGCGTTCCGTGCCCTGCTCGAGCTGCACCAGCAGCCGCTCGGCGCGCACGGCCATGTCGGGCAGGTCCTGGAGCACGCCGAAGAGGGTGCGCGCGCCGCGGCCGACGTCCTCGATCTTGCCGATGGGGCCGAGATTGCGCTCGATCCACTCGCGCACCACGGGCTCGGCGATGGTCCACATGTCGAGATGCGGGTCGAGCCGGCGGGCGACGCCTTCCACCACCACCATCGTCTTCTGGAGCATGACGAGCTCGGTGCGCGTCTGCATCTCGAAGATGGCGGTGACCTCGAAGAGCAGCGCCAGCACGCGGGCCATGGAGATCTCGTCGGCGCGCCGGTCGTGGATCGGCTCGCCGATGGCGCGGATGGCCTGGGCGAAGTCGAGCACGGAATGGCGCGGGGGCACGTAGCCCGCCTCGAAATGCACCTCCGCGACCTTGACGTAGTCGCGCTGGATGAAGCCGAGCAGGATCTCGGCGAGGAAGCGCCGCTCCCGGTGGCCGAGCCGGCCCATGATGCCGGTGTCCACCGCGGTGAGGCGCCCGCGCTTGTCGACGAAGAGGTTGCCCGGGTGCATGTCGGCGTGGAAGAAGCCGTCGCGGATCGCCTGGCGCAGGAAGCTCTGGATGACGATGCGCGCCAGCGCCACCCGGTCGTGGCCGGCGGCCTCGATGTCGTCGAGCTTGTTGAGCTTGATGCCGTCGATCCACTCGAGCGTGAGCACCTCCCGGTCGGTGAGGTCCCATTCGGGCTTGGGCACCCGGAATTCGAAATCGTCCTTGGTGTTGTCGGCGAGCTCGGAGAGGGCGGCGGCCTCGAGCCGCAGGTCCATCTCGATCACGACCGAGCGGGCGAGCGTCTCGACCACCTCGACCATCCTGAGGCGGCGGGCTTCGGGGGCGTAGCCCTCGAAGACGCGCGCGGCGAAGCGCATGTCCTGCAGGTCCTGGGAGAAGCGCTGGCGCACGCCCGGGCGCACCACCTTCACCGCCACCACCTGCTCGCCGCCCTCGGGCGTCTTCATCACCGCGCGGTGGACCTGCGCGATCGAGGCCGCGGCGACGGGCTCGCCGAAATGCGAGAAGATCGCCTCGAGCGGGCGTCCGAGCGCCTCCTCGACGACGCGCACCGCCTCCTCGCGCGGGAAGGGCGGCAGGCGGTCCTGCAGGCTCTCGAGGTCGCGCGCCGCCTGGAAGCCGACGATGTCGGGGCGCGTCGCCAGGAACTGGCCGAACTTGACGTAGGACGGCCCGAGCCGGGTGAGCGCCGCCGAGAGCCGGCTCTCGGAGGAGCCTGCATCGCGCCGCTCGATGACGCGGGCGAGCCTGAGCCCGAGCCGCGGGAGCGGCGGCAGCACGGAGGGGTCGACGAGGGCCAGCGCGCCCTCGCGGGCGAGGACGTAGCCGGCGCGCGCCGCACGCAGGATATGGACGAGGCTACCGATCACGAGAGGACGCCCATCAGATCTTCCAGCCCGAATGCAGGCGCACGATCCCGCCGGTCATCGGCCGATGCGTCACCCGGCGGAAGCCCGCCTCCTCGATCATGTCGGCGAAGACGCCGGGCGTGGGGAAGCGCCGGATCGATTCGACGAGGTAGCGGTAGCTCTCCGCATCCCCGGTCACCGCCTTGCCGATGCGCGGGATGACGTTGAAGGAATAGGCGTCGTAGATCCGGTCGAAGCCGGGGATGTCGGGCTGGGAGAACTCGAGGCACAGGAAGCGCCCACCGGTCTTGAGCACGCGATGCGCCTCGGCGAGCGCCGCCTCGATGCGCGGCACGTTCCTGATGCCGAAGGCGATGGTGTAGGCGTCGAAGCTCTTGTCCGGGAACGGCAGGACCTCGGCGTTGCCCTCGACGAACGTGCAGCGCGAGCCGTAGCGCGCGCCCGCCCGCTCGCGGCCGACCGCCAGCATGTCGGGGTTGATGTCGAAGACCGTGACGTGGGCCGCCGGGCCCGCCTCGTCGAGGACGCGGAAGGCGACGTCCCCCGTGCCGCCGGCGACGTCGAGATGGGCGAAGGGCCGCGTCCGCGTCGGGCGCAGGGCCGAGACCATCGCGTCCTTCCAGGAGCGATGCAGGCCCGCCGACATCAGGTCGTTCATCAGGTCGTAGCGGCGCGCCACCGAGCGGAAGACGTCGTCGACGAGCCCCTGCTTCTCTTCGAGAGGAACCGTCTCGTATCCGAAATGCGTGGTGCTCGAATCGGTGTCGTCCGCCATGCTCTCGTCCGTTCCTCGCGCGCCGCGCGCCGCGTCCGCCGGGAGACATAGCGAAAGAGGCGGCGCGAGGCTATCTGAACTAGGCCGAGAGGCCGCTTTTCCCACCCGCACGCCCCGCCCGCGACGCCGAGTCCCATCGCACATGCCAGAGCTTCCCGAAGTCGAGACCGTCCGCCGCGGGCTGGAGCCCGCCATGGTGGGCGCGCGGTTCACGAAGGTCGAGCAGCGCCGGCCCGACCTGCGCTTCCCGTTTCCCGCGCGCTTCGTCCAGCGGCTGGAGGGCGCGACGGTGCGCGCCCTCTCGCGCCGGGCGAAGTACCTGATCGCGGATCTCTCGACGGGCGAGAGCCTGATCATGCATCTGGGCATGACCGGCCGCTTCACCGTGGAGCTGGCCGACGCCGTGATCACGCCGGGGGAGTTCCATTACGAGCCCGGCACGATGCCGATCCACGATCACGTCGTCTTCCGCTTCGATACGGGGGCGCGGATCACCTACAACGACGTGCGCCGCTTCGGCTACATGGACCTCGCGCCCTCAGCCGAGCTCGCGACCTGCAAGCATTTCGCGGGGCTGGGCATCGAGCCGCTCGGCAACGCGCTCTCCGGCGCGACGCTGGCGGAGCTGTTCCACGGCAAGATCGCCCCGCTCAAGGCGGCGCTCCTCGACCAGCGCCTGATCGCGGGCCTGGGCAACATCTACGTCTGCGAGGCGCTCTTCCGCGCGCGGCTCCATCCGGAGGCGCCGGCGGGGATCGTCGCGACGAAGACCGGCCGGCCGCGGGAGAGCGCGCACCGGCTGGCGGAGGAGATCCGCGCCGTCCTGAACGAGGCCGTCGCCGCCGGCGGCTCGACCCTGCGCGACTTCGCCCACGCCGACGGCTCGCTCGGCTATTTCCAGCACGCGTTCAAGGTCTACGACCGCGAGGGCGAGCCCTGCGCGACGCCCGGCTGCGGCGGGACGGTGGAGCGCATCGTCCAGTTGGGCCGCTCGACCTTCTACTGCCCGCGCTGCCAGAGGCGGTGACATCCGTGAAGCGATCGGATGCGGAGGAGAGATGCCATCCCGGACGCCGAAGGCGATCCGGGACCCGGAACCTCGACCTCGGCTCGAGCGCGCGTGCCGCGCTCGTCGCGCTGCGGCTGGTGACGGCGATGTCGCGCGACGCGGCCTGAAGGCCGCGAAACGAGCGTCGGCGGGTATGGGTCCCGGGTCGCCGTTCGGCGCCCGGGATGACCTCGTTTCGCCCGCACGTCCCCCCGAGTTCGCCCTTGCCGCGCTCCTCCCTCCCCGCTACGCGTAAGCGACCGTCGCACCAGGAGGAGCCCCCGATGGCCTACGAGACGATCCTCACCGAGACCCGCGGCAAGGTCGGGCTCGTCACGCTCAACCGCCCGCAGGCGCTGAACGCGCTGAACTCCACCGTGGTCGCCGAGCTGAACGAGGCGCTCATCGCCTACGATCGCGATCCGGAGATCGGCTGCGTCGTGATCACCGGCTCGGAGAAGGCCTTCGCGGCGGGCGCGGACATCAAGGAGATGGCGGGGCTCTCCTTCCCGCAGACCTATCTCGACGACTTCATCACCTCCTGGGACCAGGTGGCGGAGCGGCGCAAGCCGATCATCGCGGCGGTCGCGGGATTCGCCCTCGGCGGCGGCTGCGAGCTCGCCATGATGTGCGACATCATCATCGCCGCCGACACGGCGAAGTTCGGCCAGCCGGAGATCAAGCTCGGCGTGATGCCGGGCGCCGGCGGCACCCAGCGCCTCACCCGCCTCGTCGGCAAGGCGAAGGCCATGGAGATGTGCCTCACCGGGCGGATGATGGGCGCCGAGGAGGCGGAGCGTGCGGGCCTCGTCTCGCGCATCGTGCCCGCCGACCAGCTGCTCGAGGACGCGCTGAAGACGGCGGAGACCATCGCCTCCATGTCGCTGCCCGTCGCCATGCTGGTGAAGGAGAGCGTCAACCGCTCCTACGAGCTCACCCTCTCGGAGGGTGTGCGCTTCGAGCGGCGCGTGTTCCATTCGCTCTTCGCCACCGCCGACCAGAAGGAAGGCATGCAGGCCTTCGTCGAGAAGCGGCCGGCGAACTTCCAGAACAAGTGAGGCATTGCGTGGACCAGCCGATCGCGCTCTCCCCGCCCACCTATGCCGACGTCGAGGCGGCCGCGCGCCGGCTCGAGGGCGTCGCCCACCGCACGCCGGTGATGACGTCGCGCACCGCGAACGCGCGCACGGGCGCGGAGCTCTTCTTCAAGATGGAGAGCCTCCAGCGCACCGGCGCCTTCAAGTTCCGCGGCGCCTACAACGCCATCGCGGCGCTCGACCCGGCGGCGCGGTCCCGCGGCGTCGTCGCCTTCTCGTCGGGCAACCACGCGCAGGCCATCGCCCATGCGGGCGCGCTCCTCGGCGCGCCGGTGATCGTGGTGATGCCGACGGACGCGCCGGCCATCAAGATCGCGGCGACGAAGGGCTATGGCGGCGAGGTCGTGCTCTACGACCGCTTCACCGAGGACCGCGAGGCCATCGGCCGGCGGCTCGCCGCGGAGCGGGGGCTGACGCTGGTCCCGCCCTTCGACCACCCGCACGTCATCGCCGGGCAGGGCACGGCGACGAAGGAGCTGATCGAGGAGGTCGGCCGCCTCGACCGTCTTTACATATGTCTCGGCGGCGGGGGGCTCACCTCGGGCGGCTGCCTCGCGGCGGCGGCGCTCTCGCCGGGCTGCGCCGTCTACGGCGTCGAGCCGGAGGCGGGCGACGATTTCGTGCGCTCGCTCGCCGAGGGGCGCCCCGTGACGATCCCGGTCCCGAAGACCATCGCCGACGGCGCGCAGACGACGACGCCCGGCGCCTACACGCTCCCGATCGTCCGCGAGACGGCGGCGGGCGTGGTCACCGCCTCCGACGACGCGCTGGTCGACGCGATGCGCTTCTTCGCCGAGCGGATGAAGCAGGTCGTCGAGCCGACCGGCTGCCTCGCGGCCGCCGCCGCCTTCGCAGACGGCGAGGCGGGGGCGCTCGCCGGGCAGCGGGTGGGCGTGATCGTCTCCGGCGGCAACGTCGATCTCGCCCGCTTCGCCGGGCTGATCGCCGGGTGACGGGCGCGCGCGCGGATTCCCGTTGACGCGGGAGCGCGCCGCGACTATACACCCGGCTTCGCGGGCGCGCGCCGGTTTCGCGGCGGGCGACCCATGGGTTCAGCAGACATCAGCCGATCCCGCTGCGCGGCCCGTCCCGGGCTCGCCGGTCGGCGTTTTCGAACGGGGTTGCACCAGCCATGGCCAATACGCCCTCGGCCAAGAAGATGACGCGCAAGATCGCCAAGCGCACGGCGGTCAATCGTATGCGCCGCTCGCGCATGCGCACCTTCATCCGCAAGGTCGAGGAAGCCATCGGCTCCGGCGACGCCTCGCGCGCCAAGGAGGCGCTCTCCGTGGCGGAGCCGATCATCATGCGCTCCGCGCAGAAGGGCGTGACGCACCACAATACCGCGTCCCGGAAGGTGTCTCGCCTCGCCAAGCGCGTGAACGCGCTCGCGCGCGCCTCGGCCTGACCGGCGGACGCCGGCCGGCGCTCGCGCTAAGAATAGCGACAGCATTCGAGGCCCGGCTCTGCCGGGCTTCTTCGTTTTTGCGGGTACGCGCAAGGGTCGCTTCACCCCGCTTCTGCGCATCCATGCGGGCAGATCGTAGAAATTAGCAGGGCTTCATAGTCGAGTGGATACGCAGCGACACGCTCCGTGCTTTAACGTCCGGATCGTGCCGGTTCCGACAACGTTCTGCTTGACTCTCGTCGGCGATTTCGGGGTGGAAATCTTTCCGATACGTCGCTCGAAACGCGCAGATAAAATCTTTAAGCATCAACAGGTTAGGGGGCAAAGGAAGGCGCGGCTCGGAATCGGGGCCGCGGCGGGCGGCGTTTTCGGGTTCCCGCCGGCGCCGAGCGCAGGCTCCGAATCGACCTGCCCGTCGCCGTACACGTGGATAAAACGTTAAAAACCACAGCGACTTAATCCGGGGCCCGGACGAAGCTGTGGACGGGCGGGGCCGCGGAAATCGCACGCGGCGATTCCTTCCTGTTGCGCGCCCCGGGGGGGCTGTGTAAGGTCACGGGACTTCAGCAGCTGTCTGAAGTAACTCTTCTCAATTCAAAGGTTTGGCCTCAGGAGCGGGGGGTACCGACGTGTCTGTCATCGCCACGCAACACGAAGACCGGCAGATGATGACGCACGACGACGGCCCGATCACCATCCTGTAGTCTAGTCCTAGTCGTAATCGACACAATCAAGAACGAGTTCGGCGTCTCCGAGTGCTTGGAGGCGGCGCGGCGCCTGTGCGCCTGCGCGCTGTCCGGACGTGCGGATGCGGGGCAAGCGAGGTCGATCGCGGCGGCGATCGGCGCGCGACGTGAAGGAGGGCGAGATGTTCCACGGGGGCGAGGAGCGCGGGAAGGCGCTCGCGGCGGCGGTCGAGTGCGCAGGGGCGGACGGGCCCCGGCAGGGCGGCTCGAGCGCCGATGCGGCGGAAGCCTGGGGGCGCGTGCGGCGCCGGCTGCGCGCCGAGCTCGGCGAGGACGTCTTCACCTCGTGGTTCGCCCGTCTCGAGCTGGAGGCGGTGGCCGACGGCTGCGCGCGGCTGACCGTGCCGACCCGCTTCCTCAAGAGCTGGATCGAGGCGCATTATCTCGACCGCGTGCTCGACGTGTATCGCGCCGAGGACGGCGCGGTCTCCCGTCTCGCGCTCGCGGTGCGCGGCGCGTCCGTTCGCGAGGCGGGCAAGCGTCCCGAGCCGACCCACGCGGCCCGCGCGGACGCCGGCTCGCGTCGCGAGCCGTCCGCGACCCCGGCGCCCGCCGCGCCGGCGCCGCAGCCGGCCGCCGCTTCCGACACGGACATCGTCGGCGCGCCGCTCGACCCGCGCCTCACCTTCGACAGCTTCGTGGTCGGGCGCTCGAACGCCCTCGCGCACGCCGCCGGAGACCGCGTGGCCCGCCACGAGGGCCCGGCGCTCTACAACCCGCTCTACGTCCATGCCGGCGTGGGGCTCGGCAAGACGCACCTGCTGCACGCGATCGGCCACGCCGCGCGCGCCCACGGCAAGCGCGTGATCTACCTCACCGCCGACCGGTTCATGTACGGCTTCGTCTCGGCCCTGAAGGCGCAGACCTCGCTCGCCTTCAAGGAGCGGCTGCGCGGGATCGACCTGCTGATCATCGACGACGTTCAGTTCATCCAGGGCCGCTCGATCCAGCAGGAATTCGGCCACACGCTGAACGCCCTCATCGACGCCGGCCGCCAGGTCGTCATCGCCGCGGACCGGCCGCCGGCGGATCTCGAGAGCCTCGACGAGCGCGCCCGCTCGCGCCTCGCCGGCGGGCTCGTGGTGGAGGTCGGCGCGCTCGACGAGGACCTGCGCCACTCGATCCTCACCGCCCGGATCTCGGCCGTGAAGGCCGCCCACCCGACCTTCGCCGTCGCGGCGGACGTCGTCGCCTACGTGGCCCGCCAGATCACGACGAACGGCCGCGACCTCGAAGGCGCCGTCAACCGGCTCCTCGCCCACGCGACGCTCACCGGCGCCGCCGTGACGCTGGAGACCGCCGAGACGGCCATCCGCGACCTCGTCAAGAACCGCGAGCCCAAGCGGGTGAAGATCGAGGAGATCCAGAAGCTCGTCGCTTCGCGCTACAACGTCTCGCGCTCGGACATCCTCTCCGAGCGGCGCACGGCCGCGGTGGTGCGTCCGCGCCAGATCGCGATGTATCTCTCCAAGACGCTGACCCTGCGCTCGCTGCCGGAGATCGGCCGGCGCTTCGGCGGGCGCGATCACACCACCGTGCTGCACGCGGTGCGCAAGATCGAGAAGTGCATCGGCGAGGATACCGGGCTCAACGAGGAGGTCGAGCTCCTCAAGCGCATGCTGCAGGAGTGAGGGCGGCGCGGACGCGCCCGCGCCCTTCTGTGCATTGCGACACGGCCGCCCTTGCCTTCGGCGCGCGGCTTCGCCAATCTGCGCTCCCTGCTTACTCGCGCCCGGCGTCGCCTCGGCGACGCCCGCGCCCACAATTTCGAGCACCGGGTTCGCCATGAAAGTCACCGTCGAGCGCGCCTCTCTCCTGAAGGCGCTGGGTCACGTCCACCGCGTCGTCGAGCGGCGCTCGACG
This sequence comes from Salinarimonas sp., assembly GCF_040111675.1. Classification (NCBI taxonomy): domain Bacteria; kingdom Pseudomonadati; phylum Pseudomonadota; class Alphaproteobacteria; order Hyphomicrobiales; family Salinarimonadaceae; genus Salinarimonas; species Salinarimonas sp. The sequence continues at coordinate 680,101 of NZ_CP157794.1, forward strand.
ATCCCGATCCTGTCGAACGTGCTCGTTCGCGCGGAAGCCGACGGGCTCGGCCTGAAGGCGACCGACCTCGACATGGAGGTCACCGAGACCGTCCGCGCCGACGTCGCGCAGCCGGGCTCCACCACGGTGCCCGCGCACGTCATCTACGACATCGTGCGCAAGCTGCCCGACGGCGCGCAGGTCTCGCTCGAGGCCACCGGCGAGACCGGGCAGATGGTGCTGCGCTCGGGCCGCTCGAAGTTCACCCTGCAGACCCTGCCGGAAACGGACTTCCCCGATCTCGCGGCGGGCGAGATGAGCGTCTCCTTCGCCATCGCCCCGGGCGACCTGCGCAAGCTCGTCGAGAAGACGCAGTTCGCGATCTCCACCGAGGAGACGCGCTACTACCTCAACGGCATCTACTTCCACACGATCGAGAGCGAGGGCGAGACCGTGCTGCGCGCGGTCGCGACCGACGGTCATCGCCTCGCCCGCGCCCAGATGGCCGCGCCCGACGGCGCGGCCGGGATGCCGGGCGTCATCGTGCCCCGCAAGGCCGTGGCGGAGATCCTCAAGCTCGTGGAGGAGGGCGGCGAGCAGATCCGCGTCGAGCTCTCGCCCGCGAAGGTCCGCGTCACCTTCGACTCGGTGATCCTCACGTCGAAGCTGATCGACGGCACCTTCCCCGACTATCAGCGCGTGATCCCGGCCGGAAACGACAAGGCGCTCGTCGTCGATCGCGACATGTTCGCCAAGGCGGTGGACCGCGTGTCGACCATCTCCTCCGAGCGCGGCCGCGCGGTGAAGCTCGCCATCGCCGACGGGCGGGTGACGCTGTCCGTCAACAACCCGGATTCCGGCTCGGCGACGGAGGAGATCGAGGTCGAGTACGAGGCCGATCCGCTCGATATCGGCTTCAACGCCCGCTATCTCCTCGACATCACCGGCCAGCTCGACGGCGACACGGCGCTCTTCAAGCTCGCCGATCCCGGCTCGCCGACCCTGATCCAGGACCGCGAGGGCGCGCCGGCGCTCTACGTCCTGATGCCGATGCGCGTGTGATCCGGGGGCGCGCGCGCCGGCCGCCAGGGTGCGCCGCCAGGGGCGCGATGCGATGACGGACGAGACCGGCCCGGGCCCGCGCGTGACGCGGCTCCTTCTCCAGGATTTCCGCTCCTACGCCGCGCTCGACCTCGCGCCGAGCGCGCCCGTCGTCGCGCTGGTGGGCGAGAACGGCGCCGGCAAGACCAACCTGATCGAGGCGATCTCGCTGTTCGCTCCCGGCCGCGGGCTGCGACGCGCCGAGTTCGCGGCGATGACCCGCCAGGGCGCGGCGGGCTTCACCGTGTCCCTGACGCTAGCGGGGGATTACGGCGAGCACCGGCTCGGCACCGGCACGGCGGCGGCCGCGGCGGAGGGGCGCTCGCGCGTGTGCCGCATCGACGGGGCGCCGGTCTCGTCCCCGGCCGCCTTCGGCGAGTACGTGCGCCTCGTCTGGCTCACGCCCGATCTCGACGCGCTCTTCAGGGGGCCCGCCGGCGACCGGCGGCGCTTCCTCGACCGGCTGGTGCTCGCCGTCGACGGCGAGCACGGCGCGCGGGTCTCGTCGCTGGAACGGGCGCTGCGCACTCGCAACCGCCTGCTCGAGGAGAACGGCGATGCGCTCTGGCTCGACGCCGTCGAGCGCGAGGCGGCGGAGCTCGGCGTCGCCGTCGCCGCCGCCCGGCGCGAGACGGTGGGGCGCCTCGACGGGCTCGTCGCCGAGACGCACGACCCCGCCTCGCCCTTCCCCTTCGCGCGGCTCGCCCTCGAGGGCGAGATCGACGACCTGATCGCCTCCCTCCCGGCCGTCGACGCCGAGGACCGCTACCGCGCGATCCTGCGCGAGAGCCGCGGGCGCGACCGCGCCGCGGGGCGCACCCTCGTCGGCCCGCAGGCGAGCGATCTCGCCGTGCGCCACGGGCCGAAGGACATCCCCGCCAACCTCGCCTCCACCGGCGAGCAGAAGGCGCTCCTCATCGGCCTCGTGCTCGCCCATGCGCGGCTCGTGACCAGCATGACCGGGCTCGCCCCCCTCGTCCTCCTCGACGAGGTCGCCGCCCATCTCGATCCGCGCCGGCGCGCCGCGCTCTACGCCGACCTCTTCGCGCTGGGCGGCCAGATCTGGCTCACGGGCGCCGATCGCGGGCTTTTCGCGGAGCTCTCGAACCGGGCGGACGTGTTCGCCGTTGGCGACGGGCGGGCCGAGCGGCTCGACGCCTGATACCGATCCCGACCCCGCGTCCTCGTCCCGGCATCCCGATCCCATGCGCTTCGCCCTGCCTTTCTTCGTCTGGTTCCTGCTCGGTTTTCTCGGCATCGTCTCCATGGCGGCGCGGATCGGGCTCGACGAGCTGCGCGCGGTCGAGGGCGCCCCCCAGATCGGAGACCGGGCCCTCGTCCTCCTGCTGATCGTCCAGCCGAGCGTGCTGCTCGTGATCGCCGTCGCGGTCGGGGTCGGGCTCTCCGGCAAGGTCGGCCTGCGCTCGTGGCTCACCGACCGTCTGCGCGGCGAGACGCCGGCGCTCGTCTCCTTCCCGACCGTGGTGGGCACGCTGGCGCTCACCGTCGCCGCCGCGCTCCTGGCGCTCCTGATCGATCTCGCCTTGCGCCTCGCCGCCCCCGACGCCTTCGTCGGGTTGCCGGGGCCGGACCTCGCGCTGATCCCGCGCCTGTCCGCGGTGCTCTACGGGGGCATCACCGAGGAGCTGATGCTGCGCTACGGGCTGATGACCGCGCTCGCCTGGGCGGTCTTCGCGGCTTTGCGGGAGCGCGCGGCGGCGAACCGAACGGCGGTGATGTGGGGCGTGATCCTGGTCGTGGCGGTGGTCTTCGGCGCGGGCCACCTGCCGGCGCTCTCCGCGGCGGTGGAGCCGAACGCGATCCTCGTCCTGCGCACGATCGGCATCAACGCCCTGCTCGGCGCTCTCTACGGCTGGCTCTACTGGCGCTACGCCCTCGAGCACGCGGTGATCGCCCACGCCTTCACCCACGGCGTGTTCTGGCTCGCGGGACCGCTGATGGCCCGCATCGCCGGCCTCGGCTGAGGCGGGTCGCCCGAGGACGACGGAGAGGCGGGAACGCACGGCCCGGCTTCGCCGTTCACCGGTCCCGTTCCCGTTCCGGAGCCGCCCGCCATGCTCTATCGCCTGCTCGACGAAACCGACGGACTGCGCACCATCGTCGCCGTTCTCGACCATGGCGACGAGGCCATGGCCGCCCTGCAATGGCTCGCCGAGGAGGAGGGGCTCTCGGCCGCGACCGTCACCGGCCTCGGCGCCTTCGAGCGCGCCACCGTGACGTTCTGGGACTGGGAGACGAAGGCGTACCAGGACATCCCCGTCACCGAGCAGGTGGAGGTGCTCAACCTCACCGGCGACATCGCCCTCGACGAGGACGGCGCGCCCAAGCTCCACGTCCATGCCGTGCTCGGCCGGCGCGACGGCGCGGCGATCGGCGGGCATCTCAAGGAGGGGCTCGTGCGCCCGACGCTGGAGCTCACCGTCACCGAGACCCCGGCCCACCTGCACCGGCGCCACGACCCGAAGACCGGGCTCGCCCTGATCGACCTGCGGGCGCGCTGAGGCGGCTCAGAGCAGCCCGAGCTCGGCGAGCTCCCGCCGCAGGCCCTCGGGCATCTCGGCGAGGCCGGCGGCGGCCTCGCCCGACAGGTCCGCCGGCGCGTCCTTGTCCTCGAGGTAGCGCCAGCCCTGGAACGGGCGGCACGGGCGCGGCTGGACCGGGACGACGACGGGCTCGAGCACCAGATGGCAGCGCCCGATCCCGGCCTCGTCCGTGAAGGGGCGGATCTCGAGGAGCCGCTGACGGGCGCCGAGCTGGCCCTTGATCACCCAGTAGAGCGACCCGCGCCCGGCGATCTCGTCCATGCGCTTGGGCACCATCCGCGTCGTGTGCCGCTGCTCGTAGGCGCGGCCGGCGCGCCGGGCGTAGAGCCGGTTCTCCTCGATCCACGCCTCGAGATCGGCGATGGACTCCGCGCCGACGCAGAGCTTCAGGAGATGGAGGGGTGCGCGTGCGTGCATGCGGGAGATGTAGCGCCCGACCGCCAGGCGTGGAAGCCGGCGGGGCGCCGATTTCCACGGTAAAGTTGCCATGTCACGTTTCCGTTGACACCCGCCCCCGCCTCGTCTATGCCCGCCTCCGACGCGCGGGTCTCGCCACGAGGCCCGCGTTCTCGTTCACGCACCCGTGGATCCGGCCGGCAGGCCGGGCCTGTCGTCCCGATCGGTCCGCCGAGGGGGAAGAGGAGGGCGCGTTCCTCGAAGAGACCAGACACGCACAGAGGAACCGCGATGTCCAAGCGCATTGAGGCGAAGTACAAGATCGACCGCCGCCTCGGTCAGAACATCTGGGGCCGCCCGAAGAGCCCCGTCAACCGCCGCGAATACGGCCCGGGCCAGCACGGCCAGCGCCGCAAGGGCAAGCTCTCCGACTTCGGCACGCAGCTGCGCGCCAAGCAGAAGCTCAAGGGCTACTACGCGAACATCACCGAGAAGCAGTTCCGCCGCTATTACGCCGAGGCGATCCGCCAGAAGGGCGATTCCGGCGAGAACCTCATCGGCCTGCTCGAGCGCCGTCTCGACGCGGTGGTGTACCGCGCGAAGTTCGTCGCGACGCCCTTCGCCGCGCGCCAGTTCGTCAATCACGGCCACGTCAAGGTCAACGGGCGCCGGGTCAACATCCCGAGCTTCCTCGTGAAGCCGGGCGACGTGATCGAGGTGAAGGACGCCTCCAAGCAGCTCGTCGTGGTGCTCGAGGCCTCGCAGCTCGCCGAGCGCGACGTGCCGGACTACATCGACGTCGACCATTCCAAGATGGTCGCCACCTACGCCCGGATCCCCACCCTCTCCGAGGTGCCCTATCCGGTGCAGATGGAGCCGAACCTCGTCATCGAGTTCTACTCGCGCTGATCCTTCCGCGCGGGAGCCGATACGGAGAAAGCCGCCCGGGGCGACCCGGGCGGCTTTTTCGTGCGCCGGCTCAGTTCCAGCCGCGCCCGCGCATGCCGTGGTGGTAGCCTCCGCCGCGCCGGCCGTCCCGGCCCGCGCCGACGAGGCCGCCGGTCTCGCGCACGAGGACGGGGAGGAGCGCCCGCTGGCCCTCGTCGAGGCTGTTCCAGAACGGGCGCATCGCCTCGGCGAGGCGGGCGAGCTCGTCCGAGCGGGCGGCCGTCACGGCGGCCCGGCGCTCCAGGCTCTCCATGAAGTCGTAACCGCCGTCCGCGCCGGGGCCCGGCCCGGAGCCGCGGCCCATCCTGCCGCGCATCTCCTCGTGCGACATCATCATGCCGGGGCCCATGCCCCGGCCGGGCCCGAAGCCGCGGCCGTCGTCTGGCCCGAAGCGTCCCCGGCGTTCGGCGCGCATGGCCTCGCGGCGCTCGACGCGGGTCTCGGAGACCTCCCGCCAGGTGTCCGCGAGGGGCGCGAACAGGTCCTCCTGCTCGGGCGAGAGGGAGAGCCCGGCGCGGATCGCGGCGAGGCGCGCCTCGATCAGCGCGGTGCGGTCGAGAGCGAGGCGCTCGGCGCGCGGGCCCGTGCCGGGACCCGTCCCCTGCCCGGGTCCTTGGCCCATCCCGGGCCCCTGCTGCTGCGCGAGCGCCGGCGCGCCCGCGAGGAGGGCGATGGCGGCGACGGCGAGAACGATCTGGCGTTTCATGACAATCACCTCGGCTGCATGGTCTCGAAGCGGCGTCCGGTCGGAGCGTCGGACGAAAATGTCGCACCGCGCACCTTGGGCGCGCATGGCCGGTGCGTGACCATTTCGTCATGAACGCATGAAGGCGGGCTCGGTGCGGGGCGCGCGAACGCGCGCGTTCAGCCGCGGTTCAAGCGCGGCGCGCTACCTCGATCGCCGACGCGGCCCAGCCCGCGCGCCCGCCGCACCCGAGACAGGACGCCCCGCCATGCCCCGCTCCGCCCGCACCCGCACGCCGCTCTCCCTCGCCCTCGCCGCCGCGATCGCGCTGCCGGCCTTCGCGCCGGCCGCGCAGGCGGGCGAGTACTGGCGCGAGGAGGTGATCGAGCACCGCACCGAGCGCCGGGTCGCGCATCGCGTCGACCCATACGGCGCCCGGTACGGCGCCCAGTACGGCGCGTATGCGCCCGCGCACGTCGCGCCCCGCGAGCGCGGCTTCGACGACGATGGCGCGGCGCTGGCCCTCGGTATCGTCGGCGGCGTCGCGCTCGGCGCCGTGCTCGGCTCGGTGCTGGCCCGCCCCGTCGAGCCGGTCGTCGCCGACCCCTACGCGTCGCCCTACCGGGATCCGTACGCGACGCCGTATGCCGACCCCTATGCCGGCGATCCGGACATCATCCCATTCGAGCGGTTCGACCGCACGGGCGGCGCGCGGCCGGTCGGCCGCTCGACGGGCCCTCTGGCCGATGGCCGCTACGATCCGCGCGGGCCGCGCTGCCAGACCGTCGCGCGCGACGGGTTCGGACGCTGGGGCGAGCCGGTCCTGGTGGAGGAGCGCGTCTGCCGCTGAGGCGGCCTCATCCGCCGAAGCGCCGCGCCACGGAGCGCGACAGGCGCTCGCCTTCGACGAGATAGCCGGCGATCGCGCGCTCCGCCGCCGGCGTGCAGACGCGGTAGGTGAGGGCGAAGGCGCGGAAGCCGCGGTTGTAGGACCCCGCGAGCCGCTCCGAGCGCGCCTCGCCCTCGGCCTCGATCAGCCGCTGCATCCGCGCCGGCCACTCGCGCGCGTCCCCGGCGCCGCAGAGGTCGCGCAGGAAGGCGAGGGCGCCCATCACCTCCGCGAGCCGCAGGAGATCCGTTTCGTAGGCCGGCGGCGGCAGCGTCGTGGGATCGGCGGCAGGCGCCTCCTGCTGAGCGAGCGCGGGCGCGGCGGCGAGGGCCGTGCACAGCGCCAGGATACGCAGGCGCGCCCTCATCGCGGCGCCTCCGCCATGGCGATCGCGGTCCGCACGATGTCCGGCAGGCCCGGCGTCGTCTCGAGCGTCTCGACCTCGCGCCCGTCGACCCAGCGGATCGCAGCGGCCTCCGGCCCGACCGTGCCCTCGCCCGAGAGCCAGCGCGCCGCATGGGCCTGGATCACGAAGTGGCTGCGCACGCGCCCGTCCGGATCGCGCTCGAGAATCTCCACCGGCCGGATCGGCCCGATCATCTCGGCCGCGACGCCGACCTCCTCGGCGAGCTCCCGGATCGCCGTCTCCGCCAGCGCCTCGCCGGTCTCGACCAGCCCGCCCGGAAGCGTGAACACGCCCCGCATCGGCGGCTTGCCGCGCGCGGCGACGAGCACGCGGCCCTCGCGCACGACGGCGACGCTCGCGGCGAGGAAGGGGCGGGAGGGGTAGAGGCGGTCGTCTGTCACGGGGTGAGCTTGTCGCGAATTCGACGCCGTCGCGCAAGAGCGCCGGTCGGTCGCGGCCTCCGTCGGCCCTCCGTCACGAGACTGTCGGACGGCCGCGCTAGGGAGCCGGCTCCACGTCCTGCCGGAGCCGCCCGATGAAGCGCCTGTCCGAAACGCCGCTCGTTCACCCCGAAGCGCACGTCCTCCAGTCCCGCCTCGGGCGCTATACCGAGGTCGGGGCCCGAACCCGGATCGTGGAGAGCGTGCTCGACGACTATTCCTACATCGTCGAGGGCGCGGAGATGACCTACACGACGGTCGGCAAGTTCACCTCCATCGCCAGCGCCGTGCGCATCAATCCCGGCAACCATCCGATGGAGCGGGCGAGCCAGGCGCACTTCACCTATCGCGCGGCGGCCTACTGGCCCGGGCTCGAGGCGGACGAGGAGGCGTTCTTCGAACGGCGTCGCGCCTCTCCCGTCGGCATCGGCCACGACGTCTGGATCGGCCACGGGGCGATCGTCCTGCCCGGACGGACTATCGGCACGGGCGCCGTGATCGGCGCCGGCGCGGTCGTCACCAGGGACGTCGCGCCCTATACGATCGCCGTCGGCAATCCCGCCCGTCCGCTGCGCCGTCGCTTCCCGGAGGCGATCGCCGAACGGCTGCAGGCGCTGGCCTGGTGGGACTGGGACCACGAGCGCCTGCGCCTGGCGCTGCCGGACATCCGCGCTCTGTCCGTGGAGGCGTTCCTGGAGAGGCACGGCGGGTGAGGGCCGATCACCCCTCCACCTTCAGCTCCACCCGATCGGCCGGGAACAAGGCGCGGGTCGCCTGGATGCGCACGCCAGCCTCGTCGACGTTGACGTTGTCGACGACGAGCGCGGTGCGGCCGGGGACGAGATCGAGCATCGCGGCTTCCTCGGGCGAGACCGCGCGCGCCGAGATCGCCGTGGCGAGCCGGCGATAGTCGCGGATGCCCAGCGCCGCATAGGCCGGCGTCAGCGACTGCGTCTCGCGATAGAGCGCCTCGAGGCGCTCGAAGCGGGGAAGGGGAAAGACGTTGGTCGCGAGCGCGATCGGCGTGCCGTCGGCCGCGCGCAGGGTGAGAAGCCGCAGCACGGGGTCGCCCGCGGCGATCCCGAGCCGGTCCGCCGCCCAGGCATCGGCGGGCACGGGGCCGGAGGCGATCAGCTCGCCCGAGGCCTGGCGGCCCGCCGCCGAGACGATCTCGGTGAAGCGCGTGCGCGGGCCGATCGGATAGGGCAGGGGCCGCGCCTCGACGAAGGTGCCGCGCCCCTGCGTGGCGCGCACGAGACCCCGCGAGGCCAGCACGCCGAGCGCGCGCCGGACGGTATGGCGGTTCACGCCGAAGCGCTCGGCGAGCTGCGTCTCGGCGGGGAGCCGGTCTCCCGGCTCCAGCCGCCCGGCGGCGATGTCCGCCTCGAGCCCGTCGACGATCTGGCGCCATGCCGCGACGCCTCCGCCGCGGACGAGCTCCGGCGGGTCGGCCGGCGGCTGGTCCGGAAGGCGCTGCGGGCGGGACTCACGCATGTCACGGAACTTTCATTTGACCCTGCTGTCGAGTTGTCTATAACACTAGACGACACGGACGCCAACCCTCACGGAGCGGCGCATGCCATCCACAGGTGAAAATCCACCGGAAATCGTCGCCCGCCAGGCGGTGATGAAGCTGTGCGCGCTGGCCCGCGCGGAGGAGCTCGACGCCGCGCTCGCGCGGCTCGAGGCGCCGCGGGACGTCCGCGACCTGCGCCGGCCGGAGACGGGCCTCGTCATGCTGCGCGGCCGCATCGGCGGCGACGGGCGCGCGTTCAAAGCCGGCGAGGCGACGGTCACCCGCGCCGCGGTCCGTCTGCCCGGCGGCGAGACCGGCTTCGCCTATCATCTCGGCCGCGACGCGGACCGCGCCCGCAAGGCGGCCGTCCTCGACGCGCTGTTCCAGGCGCGCCCCGACGCGGTCGAGGGGGCCCTCGCCCCCGTCGCCGAGCGAATCGCCGCGGAGCGGGAGCGCGAGGCGCGGCGCGTGGCGGCCACCAAGGTCGACTTCTTCACCATGGTCCGCGGGGAGGATTGAGATGGCCGCGCCCGCATCCCCCGCCGCCCTCGCCCCCGGCTTCGCCGATCCGGTGCTCGATGCGCAGGGCGTCTTCCGCGCGGTGATGGAGGCGTTGGCGCGTCCGGGCACGCTGCAGGCGCTCCCCGTCACGCTCGCCCCGCCCGCGCCGCTGACGCCGGGCCTCGCGGCGGTCGCGCTGACGCTCGCCGATCACGAGGCGCCGCTCTGGCTCGACGCCCGTCTCGCCGAGGCCCCCGCGGCGGCCGCGTGGCTGCGCTTCCACACCGGCGCGCGCATCGTCGCCGACGCGCGCGCCGCCGCCTTCGCCTTGATCGCCGACCCGGCGGACCTGCCGGCCTTCGACGCCTTCGCGCTCGGCGATCAGGCCTATCCGGACCGCTCGACCACGCTCGTTCTCGCCTGCGAGCGGCTGGACGTGACGGGCGGGTTCACCCTCGCGGGACCCGGCATCCGGGAGACGGCGCGGCTCTCCGCCGCCCCGCTGCCGCCGGACTTCCTCGCCCGCTGGCGGGCGAACCACGCGCTGTTCCCGCGCGGCGTCGACATCCTCCTCACGCAGGGCGGCCGCGTCGCCGGCCTGCCCCGCGCCACCGAGATCCGGGAGTGAGCGCATGTATGTCGCCGTGAAGGGCGGCGAGGCCGCCATCGACAACGCTCATGCGCTTCTCGCCGACGCGCGCCGCGGGGACCGCGACCTGCCGCAGATCGGCGTCGACCAGATCGCCGAGCAGCTGTCCCTCGCCGTCGACCGGGTGATGACGGAGGGCTCGCTCTACGACCGGGAGCTCGCCGCGCTCGCCATCAAGCAGGCGCGCGGGGACCTGATCGAGGCGATCTTCCTGGTGCGCGCCTTCCGCACGACGCTGCCGCGCTTCGGCCTGTCCGAGCCCGTCGACACGGGGGCGATGCGCGTGCGCCGACGGATCTCGGCGACGTACAAGCACCTGCCCGGCGGGCAGGTGCTGGGCCCGACCTTCGACTACACCCACCGGCTGATCGACTTCGCGCTCGCCGCCGGCGTCGAGCCGCCCGCGCCGCCGCAGGCCGCCACGGCGCTCGCGGCCGCCGGAGAGCCGGGAGGCATGGCGCGCGTCACCGACCTCCTCGCGCACGAGGACCTGATCGAGCGCGAGGGTCCTGGCGCCGACGACGCGCCCGCCGCGGACCTCACCCGCGAGCCGCTCGCCTTTCCCGCCGGCCGGGACTTGCGCCTCCAGGCGCTCGCCCGCGGCGACGAGGGCTTCCTGCTCGCGCTCGGCTATTCGACCCAACGCGGCTACGGCGGCAACCACCCGTTCGTCGGCGAGATCCGCATCGGCGAGGTCGAGGTGGGCTTCATCCCCGAGGAGCTCGGCTTCGAGGTCCCGCTCGGCGAGATCCTGGTCACCGAGTGCCAGATGGTGAACCAGTTCAAGGGCTCCTCGCAGGTGCCGCCGCAATTCACCCGGGGCTACGGCTTCGCCTTCGGGCAGAGCGAGCGCAAGGCGATGGCCATGTCCCTCGTCGACCGGGCGCTGCGCGCGGGCGAGCTCGAGGAGGAGCGCAAGGCGCCGGCCCAGGACGAGGAGTTCGTCCTCTCCCACTGCGACAACGTGATGGCGACGGGCTTCGTCGAGCACCTCAAGCTGCCGCATTACGTCGATTTCCAGGCCGAGCTCGAGCTGGTGCGGCGGATGCGCGCCGAGCAGGCCGCCCGGGCCGCCGAGGCCGCGCGCAGGGAGGCCGCGGAATGATCGAGGGCCTCTCTCACATCACCTTCGTGGTGCGCGACCTCGCACGGACGACCCGCCTCCTCGTCGACGGGCTCGGCGCCGAGGAGGTCTATGCGAGCGGCGAGGAGACCTTCTCGATCGCGCGGGAGAAGTTCTTCCTGCTCGGCGGGGTCTGGATCGCGGCGATGGAGGGCGCGCGCGCCGCGCCCCGCGGCTACGATCACGTGGCCTTCAAGGTCGCGGACGCCGATCTCGACGCCTACGCCGAGCGCCTGCGGGCGCTCGGCGTCGAGATCCGCCCGCCGCGTCCGCGCGTGCCGGGCGAGGGGCGTTCCCTCTATTTCTACGACGACGACGACCACCTGTTCGAGCTGCACACGGGCACGCTCGATGCGCGCCTCGCGGCCTATGCGCGCGGGCGCGGAGGGGCTCCATCATGACCGACGCCGATAACGCCCCGGCCCCCGCCGCGACCGGCTACAACTTCGCCTATCTCGACGAGCAGACGAAGCGCATGATCCGCCGCGCGATCCTCAAGGGGATCGCCATTCCCGGATACCAGGTGCCGTTCGCCTCGCGCGAGATGCCGATGCCCTACGGCTGGGGCACCGGCGGCGTGCAGGTCACGGCCTCGATCATCGGGCCCTGCGACGTGCTCAAGGTGATCGACCAGGGCTCCGACGACACGACGAACGCCGTCTCGATCCGCAAGTTCTTCGCCCGCACCGCCGGCGTCGCGACGACGACCCGCACCCGCGAGGCGACGATCGTCCAGACGCGCCATCGCATCCCGGAGGAGCCGCTGTCGGAGCGGCAGGTCCTCGTCTACCAGGTGCCGATCCCCGAGCCCCTGCGCCTGCTCGAGCCGCGCGAGACCGAGACGCGGACGCTGCACGCGCTCGCCGAGTACGGCCTCATGCACGTGAAGCTCTACGAGGACATCGCCACGCACGGCCGTATCGCCAAGACCTACGCCTATCCCGTGGAGGTGAACGGCCGCTACGTCATGGACCCCTCGCCGACGCCGAAGTTCGACAACCCGAAGATGGAGATGTCGGCGGCGCTGCAGCTCTTCGGCGCCGGGCGCGAGAAGCGGATCTACGCCATCCCGCCCCATACGCGCGTGCGCTCCCTCGATTTCGAGGACCATCCGTTCACGGTCCAGCGCTTCTCCGAGCCGTGCGCGCTGTGCGGGGCCGAGGGGGTCTATCTCGACGAGGTGATCCTCGACGACCGGGGCGGGCGCATGTTCGTGTGCTCCGACAGCGATTTCTGCGAGGAGCGCCGCGCGGCGGGGCATCGCGGGGCGACGGCGACCGGGGAGGCGGCCGATGCGTGAGGGCGCGCTCATCGAGGCCGAGGGCCTCACCAGGCATTACGGCCGGCACGTCGGCTGCGAGGACGTCTCCTTCGACCTCTACCCGGGCGAGGTGCTCGCGATCGTCGGCGAATCGGGATCGGGCAAGTCGACGCTGCTGTCGCTGCTCTCGACCGAGCTCGAGCCGAATGCGGGCCGCGTGCGCTACCGCATGCGCGACGGCGCGGTGGAGAGCCTCTTCGATCTCGACGAGGCGCGCCGGCGCGTGCTGATGCGCACCGATTGGGGCTTCATCCGCCAGGACGCGACCCGGGGCCTGCGCATGCGCGTCTCCGCCGGCGGGAACGTCGGCGAGCGGCTGATGGCGGTGGGCCAGCGCCATTACGGGGCCATCCGGGCGACGGCGGAGGACTGGCTGCGGCGGGTCGAGATCGACGTCTCGCGCATGGACGACAAGCCGACGACGTTCTCCGGCGGCATGCGCCAACGCCTGCAGATCGCCCGCAACCTCGTGACCCATCCCCGCCTCGTGCTGATGGACGAGCCGACGTCCGGCCTCGACGTCTCGGTCCAGGCGCGCCTCCTCGACCTGATCCGCGGACTCGTCGCCGAGCTCGGTCTCGCCGTGATCATCGTCACGCACGACCTCGCCGTGGCGCGGCTCCTCTCTCATCGGATCATGGTGATGCGCCACGGACGCGTGATCGAGACGGGGCTCACCGACCAGGTGCTCGACGATCCGCGCGAGCCCTACACGCAATTGCTCGTCTCGTCCGTGCTGGCGGCGTGAGGAGGGGATGTTGAAGGCCACACCCGTCATCCCCGGCCGGAGCGCCGAAGGCGCGCAGGGGAAGGGGACCCAGCGAAAAGATGCTGCGCCGAAGGCGCTCACTCGCCCCCGACGAGGCGGCTGGTCGCCGCGACCGCGCGCCTTCGGCGCGAAGAGTCTCTGCGCTGGGTCCCCTTCCCCTGCATTCGCTTCGCTCATTTCGGCCGGGGATGACGCGATGAGGACGACCCGATGACCCAATCCCTCGTCACCCTCGAGAACGTCTCCAAGACCTTCACGCTGCACCTGCGCGAAGGCACGCGGCTCGAGGTCGTCGAGACCGTCTCCTTCGCCGTCGCGCCCGGCGAATGCGTCGTCCTCGGCGGGCCCTCGGGCGCGGGCAAGTCCTCGCTCCTGAAGATGATCTACGGCAACTACCGCTGCGACGCCGGCGCGATCCGCGTGCGGGACGAGGACGGGTGCGTCGTCGACGTCGCCACGGCCGCGCCGCGTGAGGTGATGCGGCTGCGGCGCTCGACGATGGGCTATGTCAGCCAGTTCCTGCGCGTGATCCCGCGCATCGGCGCGCGCGAGGTGATCGCCGCGGAGGGGCGCGAGGGCGGCCTCGCCGCGGACGCCGCCGACGCGCGCGCCCGCGCGCTGCTCGCGCTCCTGAACCTGCCGGAGCGGCTCTGGGAACTGCCGCCGGCGACCTTCTCCGGCGGCGAGCAGCAGCGCGTCAACATCGCCCGGGGCCTGATCGCGCCCCGCCGCGTTCTGCTCCTCGACGAGCCCACCGCGTCCCTCGACGCCGCGAATCGCGCGGTCGTGATAGAGCTGATCCGCGAGAAGCGCGCCGCCGGATGCGCGCTGATCGGCATCTTCCACGACGCCGACGTCCGCGAGGCCGTCGCCACGCGCGTCGTGGACGTGACACGCTTCGCCGCTAGACCCGCCGCCTGAGCCCGCCCGAGAGGGACGCATCGATGAGTTCTCCGCCCGAGACCGCCACGCCGAACAGCCCCGAGAGCGTCGTCTTCGAGAACGCCGAGATCGTGCTGCCCGAGGCCGTGATCCGCGGCTTCGTCGCGGTGGCGGACGGCCGCATCGTCGAGGTGGGGGAGGGGCGCGCGCCGGAACGCGGGATCGACCTGGGCGGCGAGACGCTGATCCCGGGCCTGGTGGAGCTCCACACCGACCATCTGGAAAGCCATTACGCGCCGCGTCCGAAGGTGCGCTGGCACCCGCTCGGCGCCGTGCTCGCCTACGACGCCCAGATCGCGACGGCGGGCATCACCACGGTGTTCGATTCGCTGCGCGCGGGCATCGACGTCGACGGCTACGGTCTCGGGGCGGAGCTGCTCACGCTGGCGGAGGCGCTCGACGAGGCGCGCCGGCACCACCTCTTCCGGGCCGACCACCACACCCATCTGCGCTGCGAGATCCCCTCGCCGGACGTGGTGGACGCGGTCGACAACTTCGCCGCGATGTTCCCGGTCGGGCTGATCTCGCTCATGGACCACACGCCCGGCCAGCGCCAGTTCCGCGACCTGGAGAAGTATTTCGTCTATTACGGCGACAAGACGCATGGCGGCCGGGCGGAGGCGGAACGGGCGGTGGAGGCGCGGATCGCCCGCAGCGGCCCCCTCGTCGCCGAGAACCGGCCGGCGCTGATCGCGCTCGCCAAGGCGCGCGGCATTCCCCTCGCGAGCCACGACGACACGACGCGCGAGGAGGTCGAGGCCTCCTACCGGGCCGGGATCTCGCTCGCGGAGTTCCCGACGACCGTGGAGGCGGCGCGCGCCTGCCGCGAGCGCGGCATCACCGTCGTGATGGGGGCGCCGAACCTGATCCGCGGCGGCTCGCATTCCGGCAACGTCGCCGCCGAGACGCTCGCCCAGGAGGGGCTGCTCGACATCCTCTCGTCGGACTACGTGCCCGCGAGCCTGCTGATGGCGGCCTTCCGCCTGCCGGATCGCGTGCCCGCGATCGACCTGCCCGCCGCGATCCGGACCGTCACGCTCAACCCCGCCCGCGCCACCGGGCTCGGCGACCGCGGCGCGATCGCGCCCGGCCTGCGCGCGGATCTCGTGCGGGTGCGGATCTCGGGCGAGACGCCCGTCGTGCGCCAGGTCTGGCGGGCGGGGGAGCGGGTGGCGTGAGGGGCGCGCTGGTCCTCGTCGTCGGCCCGAGCGGGGTGGGCAAGGATACGCTGATCGCCGGCGCGCGCGCGGCGCTGGCGGACGATCCGCGCATCCGCTTTCCACATCGGCTGGTGACGCGCCCCGTCTCCCCGCACGAGGCGCACGACACGATCGACGAGGCGGCCTTCGAGGCGGGGATCGCAGAGGGGCGCTTCGCGCTGTGGTGGCGCGCGCACGGGCTCGGATACGCGATCCCGCGCGCGGTCGCCGAGGAGGCCGCGCGCGGCGCCCTGTGCGTCGTCAACGGCTCGCGGGCGTCCGTCGCGGAGGCCCGGGCGCGCCTGGCCGACATCGTCACCGTCGTCGAGATCACGGCCCCGCGCGACGTGGTCGCCGCGCGCATCGCCGCCCGCGGCCGCGACGGCGCGGGCGAGGCCGCGGCGCGCCTCGCCCGTGCCGACGCGCTCGCGCCCATCGACGCCGACGTCACCATCGTCAACGATCGCACGCCCGCGGAGGGCGTCGCGGCGCTGGTGTCGGCCCTGCGGACGCTCGCGTCGGCTCACGAACGAGCCTGAGCGCTGCGCATCCTGCGCTTGCGCACGCGGTTGCACTACGACACGATGGGGGACGGAGTCGTTCGCATGTCCCGCCGCTCGCTCGATCAGACGCTCGAGATCACGCGATCCATCGATCGCGCACGCAGCCCTGCCGATATCGCCGAGGCGCTGCTCTTCACCGGCGCGCGCTTCGGCTTCGAGCGCGTGCTCGCGGGGACGATGCCGGCTCCGGGGTCGACCCGGAGCCAGCAGCTCGCGCACGTCCTCCTCGCGGACTGGCCCGACGAATGGGCCCGGCGCTACTTCAGCCACGGCTACCTTTTCGCCGACCCGGCGATCCGGCGGGTGCGCGCGGTCGGCGGGCCGTTCCTCTGGAGCGAGCTGGAGCTCGATTGCGCCGAGGACGCCGCGGCGCGCCGCGTCATGAACGAGGCGGGGGAGTTCGGCCTGCGCGCCGGCTTCACCGTGCCCCTGGCCATGCTCGACGGCGCCGTGGCCGGCTTCTCCCTCGCCGGGGAGCGCGTCGAGCTTCCGCCCGCCATGCGGGGGGCGCTCACGCTGATCGGCTCCTACGCCGTGGCCCGCTGCGTACAGCTCGCGAGCCCCGTCGACGCGGCGCGCCGCCGGCCGCCGAGGCTCTCGCCGCGCGAGACCGAGGCTCTGCAATGGGCCGCCGAAGGTCGGACCGAGGGCGAGATCGCGGAGGCCATGGGCATTTCCGAGCACGGCGTCGACAAGCACATGCGAGTCGCGCGCCGCAAGCTCGGCACGCGCAACCGAACGCATGCCGTCGCCGAGGCGATCAGGCTCGGCCTCGTCCGCTGACGCCCCCCCCGGTACGGGATCGCGTACTATCGTGCGACCATACGCTGCGTCTAAAGACGACAGACGGACGAAGGGGCAACAAGCACGTCATGCGCGACGATCCGAGCACCTCGCACGGCGCTACCCGGCTCGACGACCTTCGCGCCGCCGCCGAAGCAGCGGCGGGCTTCGAGCGGGCGATCCGCATCGCGCGATCGGGCGAGGGAGGGGTGCCCACTCTCTCGCCTGCGGAGGCCGCCGGCGCGCTGGAGGAGGCTCGGCGGAGCGCCGACGCCGCCGCACGCGCCATCCTCGCCGCTCCACCGAGCCTCGCCGATCCCGCCGCCCGTCACGAAGCGCGCCTGTGGCTGGCGCGCCCGCGCGCCGGGTCGCGCGCGGCGGCCTCCGGCCCGGGGCCGGTCGGCGGCTCCCTCGCCGCGGTGGACGCGGGCGCCCTCGTCGCGACGATCGAGACGGTCGACGGTCTCGCCGCGATCCACGCTCTCGCCCTCGGTCTCGCCGAAAGCTGCACCTTGCGCGGCGGCCCGCCGCTCGAGGACCCGGACGCCGCCTTCAGCGCCGGCCTGCTCGGCCGCTTCGGGCACGCGCTCGCCGCCGCGGCGGCAGAGCGGCTGGAAGAGACGCGCCCCGCCTCGCAGGCCGACGCCCGCCTGCGCGCGGCCTCGCTGATCGCCCAGGCCGTCTCCCGCGGCGACGGCCGCGCGCTCGAGCGCGCCGCGATGATCGCGATGGAGGCGGGGCTGGAGATGTACGAGCTGGAGGACTGAGGCGGGACCCGCGTCGCTCTCCGCGAGGACGTCGCCGCGCGCCCTCAGCGCACCGCCGCCTCGAGCAGCTTCTTCGCCGCCGCGCGGGCCTCGTCGGTGATGGTGGCGCCCGCCAGCATGCGGGCGATCTCGTCGCGACGTGGCGCCTCGCGGAGCGGCGCGACCCGGGTGGCGACGCGATCCGAGCCGTCGACCGGCTCCTTCGAGATTAGGTAGTGCGCCCCCGCGCGCGCCGCGACCTGCGGCGCGTGGGTCACGGCCATGACCTGCACCCGCTCGGCGAGGCGCGCGAGCCGCTGGCCGATGGCGTCCGCCACCGCGCCGCCGACGCCGGTGTCGATCTCGTCGAAGACGAGGGTCGGGGCGGAGCCCTTGTCGGCGAGCACGACCTTGAGCGCCAGCATGAAGCGCGAGAGCTCGCCGCCGGACGCCACCTTCATCATCGGGCCGGGCCGCGTGCCGGGATTGGTCTGCGCCCAGAACTCGACGCGGTCGAAGCCGGCCGCGTCGCGGCTCGCCTCGTCCACCTCGACCTGCGTGATGAACTTCGCCCGCTCGAGCTTGAGCGGCGGCAGCTCGGCGCAGACGGCCTCGTCGAGGGCGTGCGCGGCGGCGCGACGGGCCTCGCTGAGCGCCAGGGCCGCGGCCATGTAGGCCGTGTCCGCCTCGGCCAGCGCCGCCTCGAGCCCGTGCAGCTTCTCCTCGCCCGCGTCGATCTCGGCGAGGTCGCCGGCATGACGCTCGGCCAGGGCCGCGAGGTCGTCGGGCGCGACGTCGTACTTGCGGCCGGCGGCGCGCAGCGCGAAGAGCCGCTCCTCCGCGGCCTCGAGCTCGTGCGGGTCGAACTCGGCGGCGCGCATCGCCTCCTCGAGCGCGGCGCGGGCCTCGTCGAGGGCGACGAGGGCGGCGTCGAGCGCCTTCACCGGCGGGTCGACCAGGGCCGGCGCCTGCGCCCCGCGTCGCTCCAGCTTGCGCACCGCGGCCGACAGCGCCGCCACGGGGGAGGCGTTGCCCGCGACCGAATCGTAGGCCTCGGAGAGGTCGGAAGCGACCTTCTCGGCTTGCATCATCGCCGCGCGGCGCTCGGCGAGCGCGGCCTCCTCGCCGGGCTTGGGCGCGAGCGCCGCGAGCTCCTCGACCGCGTGGCGCAGGTAGTCCGCCTCGCGCCGCGCCGCCTCGATTCGGGCGCGGTGGCGCTCCAGCGCCTGGCGCGCCTCGCGCACCGCACGCGCCGCGGAGGCGACCGCGGCGGCCTGCGGCTGCAATCCGCCGAAGGCGTCGAGGATGGCGCGGTGGGAGGCGGGGTCGACCAGCGCGCGGTCGGCGTTCTGGGCGTGGATCTCGACGAGCGTCGCGCCGATGGCGCGCAGCACCTGCACGGAGACGGCCTGGTCGTTGACCCAGGCGCGGGTGCGCCCGTCGGCCATCTGCACGCGGCGCAGGATCAGGTCGCCTTCGGTGTCGATCTCGGCCTCGGCCGCGATCGCGCGGCCGGGATGGTCGAGGGGCACGTCGAACACCGCCGTGACGACGCCCTGCCTCTCGCCGTGGCGCACCAGCGCGCCGTCGCCGCGCCCGCCGAGGGCGAGCGAGACCGAATCGAGCAGGATCGACTTGCCGGCGCCGGTCTCGCCGGTGAGCACGGCGAGGCCGTCGCCGAACGAAAGCTCGAGCCGGTCGATCAGGACGATGTCGCGGATCGAGAGCTGGACGAGCATGGGTCTGAGCGGATCAGCCGCCGATGCCGATCACCGTCCGCGTGAACCCGCGGAAGGCGCGGCTGATCCACGAATCCCGGTTCTCGCGCGGCTCCAGGCCGCCGGATTGCAGGAGCGCGTAGCTGTCCTGATACCATTGCGATTCGGGGAAATTGTGCCCGAGCACCGCGGCCGCGGTCTGCGCCTCGTCGGTGATGCCCATGGCCATGTAGGCCTCGGTGAGCCGTGCGAGCGCCTCCTCGGAGTGGCGCGTGGTCTGGTACTGGGCGACGACGGTGCGGAAGCGATTGATGGCGCCCGGATAGTTGCGCTGCTCGAGATAGTAGCGCCCGACCTCCATCTCCTTGCCGGCGAGCTGGTCGAGGGCGAACTGCATCTTGGCGCGGGCGTCCTCGACGTAATCCGACTGCGGATAACGATCGATCAGCTCCTGGAAGGCGCGCAGCGCCTCGGCGGTGCGCGTCTGGTCGCGCGTCACGTCCGGGATCTGGTTGAAGTTCGACATCGCCAGGATGTACTGGGCGTAGTCGGCGTCCTCCTGGGCCGGGTAGAGCTGGAGGTAGCGCTCGGCGGTGTTGGAGCTGTCGTCGTAGGCGCCGCCGGCGAACTGCGCGTAGGCCTGCATGATCAGGGCGCGGCGCGCGAACTCGCTGTAGGGATAGGCCTCCTCGATCTCCTCGAAGCGCTCTGCCGCGGTCTGCCACTGGCCGCGATCGATCAGCGAGAGACCCTCGTTGTAGAGCTCCTCCGCCGGGCGCGTCTCGACGATTTCGGGCTCGTACTTCTCGGCCCGGTCGAACGGGTTGAGGGACGCGACCGTCTCGCAGCCGGCGACGGTCAGGCCGAGCCCGAGGATGACGAGAGAGCGGACGGCGCCCGCTTTCGCGCCTCGATACGCATTCGCGAAAGACATGCCCCGATCAACCTCCGGAAGGATTTGCGCCGCACCCGGAGCCCGTGGCCGGCGTCGTCGTCGTCGCGCTGTTTACCTCAGCCGTCGCGATCCGCAAAGCGGCTTCGCGCCTGTGTGCTCACGAGACGCGATCGACGAGGCCGGCGAGATCAGCGCGTCTGGGCGCCGAAGGCCGCGATCGGCAGCGGCATGGCGGTCTCGGCCGGCTCCCGACGACCGCCCAGCTCGACGATCTCGTAGTTCGCACGATCGGCGAACAAGGCTTCGAGGACGGCGAAATTGAGGCGGTGGCCGCCCCGGAAGGCGCGGTAGGCGCCGACGAGCGGATGGCCGGCGAGCGCGAGGTCCCCGACCGCGTCGAGGAGCTTGTGGCGGGCGAACTCGTCCGCGAAGCGCAGGCCTTCGGGGTTGACGACCCCGTCCTCGCCGACGGCGACGGTGTTCTCGAGCGAGGCGCCGAGCGCGAAGCCCGCCTTCCACAGAGCCTCGACGTCGCGCATGAAGCCGAAGGTGCGCGCCGGGGCGATCTCGCGGCGGAAGCTCGACGGCGTCAGCTCGCAGACGCGGCGCTGGCGGCCGATCGCCGCGTGGGGGAAGTCGATCTCGACGTCGAGCCGCAGGCCCTTCTCCGCCGGCAGCAGCTCGACGAAGGACGCGCCCTTCTCGACCCGAACGGGGCGACGGACCTTGACGAACCGGCGCGCCGCGGCCTGGGTGACGACGCCGACGCTCTCGATCGCTGCGACGAAGGGGCCGGCGGAGCCGTCGAGGATCGGCATCTCGGCGCCGTCGATCTCGACGAGCACGTTGTCGACACCCATCCCGGCGAGCGCCGCCATCAGATGCTCGATCGTGGCGACGCAGCCGCTCTCGCGGGCGCCGACGACGGTGCACAGCTCGGTGGCGGAGACGTTGAGATGGCGGGCCGCGATCAGGCGGTCGATGCCGTTGGGAAGCCCGGTGCGCAGGAAGACGATGCCGTGGTGGGGGTCCGCAGGATGCAGGGTCACGGAAACCGGCTCGCCGGAATGGACGCCGATGCCGGCGATCTCGACGGGAGCGCGAAGCGTGACTTGGTACATCTTGCTCATCGTTCTCTTTTCCGCACAAGAGACCTGGTCCGGAAAGACGACGCCTTCCGACCGAGCGGTTCCTGTCCGTGTCTTCAGCCCCGAGCGACTCGCGCGATTCGCGGCCGCCTCTTCCTGTATGCGGCGCACCATAGTCGGCGCTGCGGGGTTCAGCCAAATCACGTTGTCTAACGCTCTGTTACAAATCGCCACGATTTGGCCCAAACCGCGGCGGCGTTGATTTCCTTGGGCTTTTCGCCGCGGCCTCTGAAAACGCGAACGCCCCGGACGCTGGCGGCGTCCGGGGCGCGGGGACAGGACCGGGGAGAGGGCGTGCGGTCAGTTGGCCTGGCGGCGCAGGAAGGCCGGGATCTCCAGCTGGTCGTCGTCGAGCGAGCGCGGCTGGGCGGGCGCGCGGCCGTGCGGGTCGAGATTGCCCTGGGCCGGGCGGTAGCCCTGCGGCGCCGCCGGGCGCTTGGCGTATTCGGCGTGCACCGAGGAGGCGGCCGCCGGCGCCGCGGGCGCGACGGGAGCCTGGGGAGCCGGCTGGCGCGGGGCCTGCGGCTGCGCCGCCTGCTGCTGGCGCGGAGCCGGCGCCTGGGGCTGCTGGCGCGGCGCGGGCGCCGGCTGCTCCTCCCGGCGGCCGAAGCCGACGGTGGCGAGGCGGTGCAGCAGGCCACGCTTCTGCTCGGCCTCCGGCTGGGCCTCGCGGGCGCGCAGCTGGTTCTGCGCCGGCAGCGGCAGCTCGTCGACGCGCGGCATGCGCGGGGCGCGGGGCACGCGCTCGGCCTGCGGCGGCACGAAGATGTCCTCGTGCGAGGCCTCGGGCTCCGGCTCGGCCTGGCGCGCGGCGCGCGGGGCGTCGACGGAGAGGCCGGCCATCGCCTCGGCGACGGCGCGCTCGGCGGCGGCGGTCGCGGCGGCGTTCGGCTGCTGCGACGCGACGGTGGCCGGGGCGGGCTCGGGCTCGACCGGCGCGGCCTCGGCCGGCGCTTCGACCTGCGCGGCCGGCGCCTGCGCGACCGGCTCGGCCGCGGGCTTCGCGGGCGCCTCGGCGGCGGGACGCTGGGCCGGGACCTGCGGGACCGTGGTGGTCGTCGGCGCGGCGGCCTGCTGCTGCGCCGCCGCGGCGCGGGCGCGGGCCTCGGCGCGCAGGCGCTCGGCGACCTCGGCGATGCGCTGCTCGGTGGCGGAGACCTCCATCGCCGCCGCGGCGAGCTCCTGGTCGATGCCGGTGGCGACCACCGACACGCGGATCACGCCCTCGAGCGTGTGGTCGAAGGTGGCGCCCAGGATGATGTTCGCCTCCGAATCGACCTCCTCGCGGATGCGGGTCGCCGCCTCGTCCACCTCGTAGAGGGTGAGGTCCGGGCCGCCGGTGATGGAGATGAGCAGCCCGCGGGCGCCCTTCATCGAGACGTCGTCGAGGAGCGGGTTGGCGATCGCCGCCTCGGCCGCCTGCTGGGCGCGGCCGTCGCCGGAGGCCTCGCCCGTGCCCATCATCGCCTTGCCCATGCCGCGCATGATCGCGCGCACGTCGGCGAAGTCGAGGTTGATGAGGCCCTCCTTCACCATCAGGTCGGTGATGCAGGCGACGCCGGAATAGAGCACCTGGTCCGCCATCGCGAAGGCGTCGGCGAAGGTGGTGCGCTCGTTGGCGACGCGGAAGAGGTTCTGGTTGGGGATGACGATGAGCGTGTCGACGTTCGCCTGCAGCTCCTCGATGCCCGATTCGGCGAGGCGCATGCGGCGCGAGCCCTCGAACTGGAAGGGCTTGGTGACGACGCCCACCGTGAGGATGCCCATCTCGCGGGCCGCGCGGGCCACGACCGGGGCGGCGCCGGTGCCGGTGCCGCCGCCCATGCCGGCGGTGATGAACACCATGTGCGCGCCCGAGAGCTGATCGCGGATCTCGTCGATCACCTCCTCGGCGGCGGCGCGGCCGACGTCCGGCTGCGAGCCCGCGCCCAGGCCCTCGGTAACCGCCACGCCCATCTGGACGATGCGGCTCGCCCGCGAGGAGGCGAGCGCCTGCGCGTCGGTGTTCGCGACCACGAACTCGACGCCCTGGAGCCCCGAGTCGATCATGTTGTTGACGGCGTTGCCGCCGGCGCCGCCGACGCCGAAGACCGTGATGTGCGGCTTGAGCTCGCGGATGTCCGGAGCCTGCAGATTGATCTGAGCCATGGCTTGCCCTCTCGTGCCCTGTCCCGTGTCCCGCGGCGCGTCTTCGCGCCGCCCCTGTCGTCCCGTACGCGCCGCCCCCGTTACGCCGGTGCGGTCGCGCGCTCCTCAGAAGCTCTCGCGCAGCCAGCGGCCCACCCGAGAGAAGTACCCCTGCGCCTCGCCCCCGCCCGCCTGGCCGCCGCCGCGCGCGTCGAAGCGCTCGGCATGGGCGACCTGCGGGTAGACGAGCAGCCCGACCGCGGCCGAGAAGGCCGGGCCCTTGGCCGCCTCGGGCAGCCCCTTGATCCCGAGCGGGCGGCCGATGCGGACCTGCCCTTCGAGAATGCGTCGCGCCGTCTCCGGCAGCCCCGCGAGCTGGCTCGCGCCGCCGGTGAGCACGATCCGCCGCCCGGGACGGGCCGGGTGGCCCGCCTCGGCGAGGCGATCGCGCACGAGCTCGAGGATCTCCTCGACCCGCGGCTTGATGATCCGCACGAGGTGCGATTTCGGCAGATGGTTGGCGACGTCGCGCTCGTCGTCGTCGACCTGCGGGACGCTGATCAGGTCCCGCTCGTCGGCCGCCGAGGCGATGCACGCTCCGTGCAGCGTCTTCAGGCGCTCCGCGGCGGCGAGGCGGGTCGAGAGGCCGCGCGCCACGTCCATCGTGACGTGGTGCCCGCCGACCGCGAGCGCGTCGGCGTGGACCAGATGCCCCGCCTCGAACACGCCGACGGAGGTGGTGCCGCAGCCGCAATCGATGACGACCACGCCCATCTCCGCCTCGTCGTCCGACAAGGCCGAGAGGCCCGCGGCGTAGGGCGTCGCGACGATCGCCTCGACGTCGAGATGGCAGCGCTCGACCGCGACCATCAGGTTGCGCGCGGCCGCCGCCTGGGCGCCGACGACGTGGAGATCGACCGAGAGCTTCTCGCCGAGCATGCCCGTCGGGTCGGCGATGCCTCCCTGGGCGTCGAGCGTGTAGGAGAGCGGGATCGAGTGCAGCGGCACCCGACCCTGGCCGACGCCCCCGGCATAGGCGAGCCGCAGCGCGCGCTGGATCTCGGCCTCGCCGACCAGCCCGCGGGCCGTCACCGACGACGACATCCGCTGCGAGGCGATGCGCCCGCCGGTGAGGTTCACGATGACGGACTGGATCTCGACCTTCGCCATCCGCTCGGCGGCGTGGACGGCGTGGCGGATCGCGCTCTCGACGGCGTCGAGATCGACGATGGCGCCGCCCTTGAGCCCCATCGAGCGATGGTGACCGATGCCGAGGATGCGCGCCAGATGCGTGCGGCCGGAGAGCCCCTCGGCCCCGTCCCAGGGCTGCAGCTGCGCGACGAGGCACACGACGTTGGCCGTGCCCACGTCGAGCACCGAGAGAAGTGCGCTCTTGCGGGCCGACAGCGGCTTGAGGCGGGGCAGGACGACGTTCGCGGTCACGTGTTCACTCCCCGCCCGCGCAGCGGACGATCCTTCATCTCCTCGGCGCGAGCCTGCGCGGCGTCCTCGGTGAGGCGCACGACCACCCGGTCGGGCAGTCGCAGGTCGACGGCGATGATGTCCTTCTCGAGCAGCCCGTGCGCGGCCTCGAGCGCGACGAGGCGCTCGAGCGCGGCCATCGGGTCGCGTTCGGGCAGGCGCACGTCGAGGCCGGTGTCGAGCTTGAGCGTCCAGCGCCGCTCGGCGACGAGGGTGCCGGCGCGAATGCGCGCGCGCAGCGGCCCGGCGGCGTCGACGATGGCGAAATAATCCTCCAGCCGTCCGTTGGCGCCCTCGCCGACGACGTGCGGCAGGGCGGCGTAGCGCGGATCCTCGCTGAACAGGTCGATCACCTCGCCGTCGGCGGAAATGACGTAGACCTGGCCGTCGACCTGCCAGAGCGCGTAGGGCTCGCGCTCGACGAGGCCGATCGTGACCTGGTCGGGAAACAGCTTGCGCACGGAGGCCGAGCGCACGAGCGGCAGGGCTTCCAGCCCTTCGCGGGCCACCTCGGCGTCGAGGAAGGGCAGCGAGACGGTGGGGTCGATGCCCGCGGCGTCGAGCACCTCGCTCTCGCGCAGGCGGGCGATGCCGGAAATGGTGACGGCGTCGACGCCGAAGCCCAGCATGCGCGCGGCGACGTCCCGCGGGGCGCCGTGCTCGGCGAAGAAGGCGTCGAGCCGGCCGCCGGCGGAGAGACCCGAGAGCGTCACGCCGGCGAAGAAGGCGGTGAGCAGGAGAGTGCCGGCGAAGCGCGGCAGGCGGCGTTCGAGGCGGGCGATCGGCCCGCGGCGGCGGAAGGCGGCGGGGAGCGCGGAGGCCATGCTCGCGAACCGGGCGTGGCTGCGGGTCCCGGCATCGGCGCGCGGGGGCGCGCCGCCGGGCGATCCGGCGGTCAGCGATTCAAAGAGGCGTCCTCCACCATCCATCGTACGAGCTCACCGAAACTGTAGCCTGCATGGGCCGCGATCTCCGGGACCAAGCTGGTCTCGGTCATGCCGGGCTGGGTGTTGACCTCCAAGGCGACGAGCCTGCCGGTTCCGTCCGGCCCGTCGTCGTAGCGGAAGTCTGTCCTGGTCACCCCCCGGCAGCCGAGTGCTTGATGCGCCGTTAACGCCGACTGTTGAACCTGATGGTAAATATTCGGTTTAAGATCTGCCGGCAGGACGTGGATCGAGCCGCCCGGGGCGTACTTGGAATCGTAGTCGTAGAAGGCCCCCACGGCGGGCCGAATGTCGATGACGTCCAAGGCTTTGTCGCCCATCACGGCGCAGGTGAGCTCGCGCCCGGGGATGTATTCCTCCGCCAGAAGCACGTCCCCGTAGGGCCAGTCGTCGCGCGCGACCTCCTGCGGTGGGTGGCTGCGGCCCTCGCGCACGATCACCACCCCGAAGGAGGAGCCCTCGGACACGGGCTTGAGCACGTAGGGCGCCGGCAGCACGTGCGCGCGCGCGGCCTCGAAACGGGTGCAGACCACGCCGCGCGCGAGCGGCACGCCGGCGGCGGCGAGAATGGTCTTGGCCTTGTCCTTGTTCATGGCGAGCGCGGAGGCCAGCACGCCCGAATGGGTGTAGGGAATACGCAGGTATTCGAGCAGGCCCTGGATGCGCCCGTCCTCGCCCATCGGCCCGTGCAGGGCGTTGAAGGCGACGTCGGGGGCGAGGTCGGCGAGGGTGCGCGCCACGTCGGGCGTGACGTCGACGCGCGTCACCCGGTAGCCCCCGCTCTCCAGCGCGGCGGCGCAGGCCCGCCCCGAATTCAGGCTCACCGGCCGCTCGGCCGACCAGCCGCCCATCAGGACCGCGACGTGCTTCATGATGCTGTTCCTCGTCCTGGCCGGGCGCGCGGCGGCGCCCGGATCGTGCCCCCCGGCGCGGCGTCGGCCGAGCTTGGTGCGTCATGCTGAACGCGCGGTAAACGCGCGCCGCTCCGAGAGGAGGGGGTAGCGTGCGACGCCGCGGCGCGCAAATCGTCTCGGCAGGCGGTTCGCGCACGACGCCTCGGCGGCTAAAGTCC
This sequence comes from Salinarimonas sp., assembly GCF_040111675.1. Taxonomy (NCBI): domain Bacteria; kingdom Pseudomonadati; phylum Pseudomonadota; class Alphaproteobacteria; order Hyphomicrobiales; family Salinarimonadaceae; genus Salinarimonas; species Salinarimonas sp. The sequence goes on from NZ_CP157794.1 coordinate 707,007, forward strand.
GAGCCGAGGGCGGCGATTCGCTCGGCCCACGGAGACCCCATGCCCCCGCGCGACAAGACCGCCGCGAAGGCCAAGACGTCTCTGCCGCGCCTCGACGGCCGGCGCGAGCGCGCGCTCGCGCCCGGCGGGATCGTCGCGGGCATCGACGAGGCCGGCCGCGGGCCGCTCGCCGGGCCCGTGGTCTGCGCGGCGGTGGTCTTCCACGGCCCCGTCCCGCGCGGTCTCGCCGATTCGAAGCTGCTCGAGCCCGCGCGCCGCGAGGAGCTCTACGGCCTCGTGCTGGAGCGCGCCCATGTCGCGGTGGCGAGCGCCGGCCCGGACGAGATCGATCGGCACAACATCCGCGGCGCGACCCTGCGCGCCATGTGCCGGGCGCTGCTCGCGCTGCCCTGCGCGCCGAGCCTCGCCCTCGTGGACGGGCGCGACGTTCCGCCCGGCTTGACCTGCGAGGGGAGGGCGATCGTCGGCGGCGACGCCTCCATCGCCGCCATCGCCGCCGCCTCCATCGTCGCCAAGGTCATGCGCGACCGGATCATGACGCGCCTCGACGCGGCGCATCCGGCCTACGGCTTCGCGCGCCACATGGGCTATTCGACGCCCGAGCACATGGCGGCCCTCGCCGCGCACGGGCCGTGCCCGGCCCATCGCCGCAGCTTCGCGCCGGTGCGCGCCGCGTTGCCGGAGGCCGAACGCCTCGCCGTGGAGGCGCGGCTCGAGCGCGCGCGCATGGAAAAGGCCGGCGCGCAGGCCGACCTCCTCCTTCTCTAGGTCGCGATGGTCCGCGGGCCGGTCCTCAGCCCTGCGGCGTGAAGACCTGGCCGTCGAGCATCTCGCACGAGCCGGTCTCGGCGGAGATGCGGAAGCCCTCGCCCTCCTCCTCGACCGTGCAGGTCATCGGGAATTCGGCCTCGCCCGTGGCGCCGGACGCGTTCGAGAGCGTCATCGTATCGCCGAAGACGCGCCAATCGCCGGTCACCTCGTCGCCGCCCGGGCCGGTCAGCGTGAAGGTGCCCGCATCCGAGAGCTCGAGCGACAGCTGGTCGGAGGCGTAGGAGCCCGGGTCGACCATGGCGGCCGTGGTGGCGCTGATGGCGCCCGTGGCTTCGGCGCCCTCCGTCGGCGTGGCGAGGGCGGTCTCGGTGTCGCCGGCCTCCGGCGTGATCACCGTCACCTCGGGCTCGCCGCCGCCCTCGACGATCGGCTCGACCTCGGTCATCTGGGTCGACGTCGTGGGCTCGGCGGTCGTGCCGCCGGCCTCCGGCGTGATCACGGCGACCTCCTCCTCGACCTCGGTCTCGATGGGCTCGACGGCCTCGGCGGTCTCCTGCTCGAGGGCGGCGGCGCCCTCGGCGACCTCGGTCCCGACGGCCTCGGCGCCCTGCTCGATCTCGGCGCCGATCTCGGCGGTCTCCTGCTCGATCACCGCCGTCTCTTCCTCGACGACGGGGGCCTCGGCCGTGGTCTCGGGCTGGTTGTCGCAGGCCGCGAGGGCGAGTATCGCCACGATGGGCGTGATTTTAGCGAAGCGCATAGCGTCACCTCTCGTTCGTGAAAATCGGGCTGACAACGAACGAGGCGGCGTCGCGTTCAATCACGAAAGGTGACGATGGGTATCAACTCCGGCGCAGGAGAAAGACGCCCTGCTCGCCGAGAAGATTCCACGCCCACCAGGGCAGAGGCAGCCGCACCGGCTCTCCCTGCCCGTCGAGCGCCCAGGCGCGCTCCATCCTGGCGCCGACCACCTCCACCAGCCCGACGAAGTCGCGAATGGTGCAGAAGTGGATGTTGGGCGTGTCGTACCAGGAGAAGGGCATGTTCTCGTTCACCGGCATCCGCCCGCGCACGGCGAGATCGACGCGCACCCGCCAATGGCCGAAATTCGGGAACGAGACGATGGCGTGCCGGCCGATGCGCAGCATCTCCTCCAGCACCGCCCGCGGCCGGCGCGTCGCCTGGATCGTCTGCGAGAGCACCACGTAGTCGAAGGCGTCGTCCGGATAGTCGAACAGGTCGGTGTCGGCGTCGCCCTGGATCACGGAGAGGCCCCTGGCCAGGGCCGATGCGACGTTGTCGCGCTCGAGCTCGATGCCGCGGCCGTCGACGCCGTTGCGGTCGCGCAGGAGCGCGAGCAGCGCGCCGTCGCCGCAGCCGACGTCGAGCACGCGCGAGCCCGGCTCGACGATGCCGGCGAGAAGCAGGTGGTCCTTGCGCGGCGCCGCCGCGCCGGCGGACCCGAGGGGAGGGGGCTGATGCGCGGTCATCTCACAGCCCCCGCGCGGCGGCGGCGCCGTCGATGAAGCCGCGCGCCGCGGCGAACATGTCCGGCTCGTCGAGCAGGAAGGCGTCGTGGCCCTTGTCGCTCTCGATCTCGACGAAGGAGACGGACGCCCCCGCCGCATTGAGCGCGCGCACCACCGCGCGGCTCTCCTCGGTGGGGAACAGCCAGTCGGAGGTGAAGCTCATCACGAAGAAGCGCGTCGGCGAGCCTCGGAAGGCGTCGGCGAGCTTGCCGCCGTGCTCGTCGGCGAGGTCGAAATAGTCCATCGCCCGCGTCACGTAGAGATACGAGTTGGCGTCGAAGCGCTCGACGAAGGTGATGCCCTGGTGGCGCAGGTAGCTCTCGATCTGGAAATCGGCGTCGAAGGAGAAGGTCGGCGCCGTGCGCTCCTGCAGGCGGCGGCCGAACTTGCGGTGGAGCGCGCTCTCGGACAGGTAGGTCACGTGCGCGCCCATGCGCGCCACGGCGAGGCCTTTGCGCGGTCGCGCGTCCTCCTCGAGATAGCGGCCGTTGCGCCAGTCCGGATCGGCCATCACCGCCTGGCGGCCGACCTCGTGAAAGGCGATGTTCTGCGCCGAGTGCCGGGCGGAGGCGGCGATCGGCATCGCGGCGAACACCCGGTGCGGGTAGAGCGCCGCCCATTCCAGCACCTGCATGCCGCCCATGGAGCCGCCGGCGACGCAGAACAGGCTGTCGATCCCGAGCTTCGTCACCAGCATCGCCTGGGCGCGCACCATGTCGCGGATCGTCACGAGCGGGAAATCGAGCCCGTAGGGCCGGCCGGTCTCCGGATCGGTGGAGGCCGGCCCCGTCGAGCCCATGCACCCGCCGATCACGTTGGCGCAGATCACGAAGAACCGATCGGTGTCGATCGGCCGGCCGGGACCGACGAAGCTCGACCACCAGCCCGGCTTGCCGGTGACCGGATGGGCGTTCGCGGCGTGCTGGTCGCCGGTCAGCGCGTGGCAGATCAGGACGGCGTTGGAGCGCGCCTCGTTCAAGGTCCCGTAGGTCTGGTAGGCGAGCTGCCAGGGCGCGAGCGCGGCGCCGCAATCCATCATCAGCGGCTCGTCCCGGGCGAAGCGCATGACGAGGCTCTGCGGCTCGTCGGCCTGGGAGCGGGCCTCGCGGGCGAGTGCGGAATCCGGGATCGGGGCGGCGGCGGTCATGGGCTGGTGGTGCGTTCCTGTCGCGGGAATTTGCGGGCGAACCGGCGAACCTGTTCGTTAATGCGAACGGGCTGCCGAGCATAATCCGCCGGGGGATCGGGAGCAATGGGCGATGCTCGATCCTGCGGTTGCGCGGGGGCGCTCCCACCCGCTACCATCCCCGGAGGACGGAGGAGAGCTCATGAAACGGTTCGTGCCCGCCACCCTGCTCGCGCTCCCGTTCCTCGCGCTCGCGGGCGGCCCCGCCGCCGCCGCGGACGTGCAGGAGGTGCTCCGGCAGGAGATCGCGGACGCCTGCGACGGCGCCCCCGGCAAGGTCGCGCGGGAGGGCGCCATCGCGCGCGATCTCGACGGCGACGGGCTCGAGGACCTGATCGTCTCGCACGAGTACATCACGTGCAGCGGGGGCATGATGGGCCGCAGCCTGTTCTGCGGCATGCAGGTCTGCTCGGTGAACGTCTACCTCCGTGGGCCGCGCGGTCTGGCGCTGCGGGAGGAGCTGCTCGGCGCCGGCGTCCGCGTCGGGTCCGGGCCGGTGCCGACGGTGACCATGTACCAGCACGGCGGCGGGGAGTGGTCGTTCACGATGGATCCCGCCCGCTGATTTCGGCCCCGCTCAGCCCTTCTTCTTGGGCGGGCTCGCGGGAGCGGGGGACGCGAGCACGCCCTTGGCGAAGCCGGTCGGCGACGCCGCGGGCTGCTTCTTCGTCTTGGGCTTTCGCGCTTCCTTGTTGCCGCGCATTTGTCCCTTGGCCATCGGTCTCTCCTGTGAGGCCGGTCCGCGCTGATCGCGGCCGGCTATGAATGGTCGTCGTCGCCGGGCGGCTCGGTCGCGACCGGCGGCTTGCGATGCGCCTCCATCGCGGTGACGGTTCCGCTCGGTGATCGCGTGCGTGCCGGGGAGGCGGACGGCCCCCGCCCGGATCTCCCGCGTCCGGATCCTCCGCGGCCGGACTTGCCGACCGCGCGCTTCTCGCGCGTCTGTGTCGCCGGCGCGCCGTCGTCGCCTGCGAGCCGGTCGAAGTCGGCCAGCGTCTGCGCGATCAGTCGGCGGCGGCTCGGGTCGGCCCCCTGCGCGCCGTCGGCGAAGACCTCGAGCAGGTAGCGGGCCGTCTCGACGGCGTCCCACAGCGAGGCGGCGGGCGTCGAGGCGAGCAGCGCCTCGAGCTCCGACTGGCTCGCGCGAACCGCGGCCTGGTCCGCCGCGATCCGGGCGTGGAGCCGGCGCAGCTCGGTGGCCCTGCGCCCGGCGGCGCCGCGCCTGTCGTCGAGCTCGGTGGGATCGTCGTCCAAGGCGGGGCCCCTCAGGCGCCGAGCGCGGTCGCGGGCGATGCCCCGGGCGCGGGGACGCGCATCTCGATCTCGCTCTCGCGGACCGCCCGCTCCCCCGAGCCCGTACCCGCCACGCGGTAGGAGACCTCCCCGCGCTCGTCGAACGGCATCAGCCGCGTGACCCGGTAGATGCCGCTCTCGCTGGCGCGGACGTGGGAGAAGCGCGAGGCGTGGAGCCGCACGTGCTGGTCGACGGCGTATTTGTGCGTCGGCGTCATGCCGTCCTCCTCGCCGCCCGCGGAGCGGCACGGGTCGCGACGATGTCGGCGCGCTCGCACGCGACGGTCTCGGGGCTTCCGCCGCCGTGAGATCCGTACATGAACTCTCCTGGAGAGAGGAATACGACGCCGACGGGAGCGGAAATCCGCCACGATCAGGCCGGCCGTCTGACCTCTCGAAGTTTTTCTTAGCGGGTCGTGGAGCGAATACAAGAAAAATCGCCGCCGACGACTTCGGCCGAGACGGTATCCGCACGCGGCGGCCGCGACGCCCGCTCCTTACGGTGGAGCGGGGGTCGCCGCCGCATCGCGCCGCGCCACCGCCCGCTCGCGCAGGAAGATGTACACGCCCGCCCCCACGATGATCGCCGCGCCCACGACCAGCGCCGGGCGCGGCACGTCGCCGAAGACGAAATAGCCGAGCACGGCGACGAAGAAGAGCAGCGTGTACTGGTAGGGCACGATGGTTGCCGCGTCGGCGAGCTTGAAGGCGCGGTTCACCGCCACGTGGCCGATCATCGAGAGGACGCCCAAGAGCGCGAGGAGGCCCAGATCGAGCCCGCTCGGCGTCACCCAGGCGAAGGGCGCGAGCGCGAGCCCGGCGGCGCCGGCGCCCGCGGTCTGCCAGAAGACGAGCGTCGTGTCGGGCGTGCCGCGCAGGACGCGCGAGAGCAGCATCATGCCGGCGAAGGCGAGGCTGCCGACGATCGACACCGCCGCCGCCGGCGAGAGCGAGGCCCGCGAGGGCTCGAGCGCGATCACCACGCCGAGGAAGCCCACGGCGATGGCGCTCCAGCGCCGCCAGCCGACGCGCTCGCCGAGCACCAGCGGCGAGAGGGCGGCGACGTAGATCGGCGCGGCCATCCAGTAGGTCATCACGTCGGCCAGCGGGAGATAGGCGACGGCGACGTAGAAGCAGAACACCTCCAGCGTCGAGACCGCGACGCGCAGCGCCTGCAGGCCCGGCCGCTCGGGGCGCAGCAGCGCCCGCGCCGTCGCGCCGCGCAGGAAGGGCGCGAGCACGACGAGGGCCGCGACGCTGCGCACCAGCAGCACCTGCCCGGCCGAGTAGGTCGCCACCAGCCACTTGCCGAGCGTGTCGTTGACCGCGAACAGGAACATCGCGAACAGCATCACCGCGATGCCGGCGCGGGCGCCGGGCGTCGAGAGGGCGGAGAGCGTGCGGGCGCGCAGTTCGGTCATGGCGAAGCGGTGAGCGGCGGAGGAGAAGACGCTAGCGCGGCCGAGGGCGCGCGCAAATGCCCGTTCCCGCATTCCAGCCCCGCGCGGCGCGCCTCCCTCTTGCTCCCGCGCCCCTCCGATAGCACATTGCGCCGCAACGGGTTACGCTGTGGAGAGACCGTCATGACCGCCGCCATCGTGGGCTGGGCGCATACGCCCTTCGGCAAATGGGACGAGGAGACCGTCGAGAGCCTGATCGTGCGCGTGGCGCGCGAGGCGCTCGAGCATGCGGGCGTCGAGGCCGCCGACGTGGACGAGATCGTGCTCGGGCACTTCAACGGCGGCTTCTCCGCCCAGGACTTCACCGCCGGCCTCGTGCTGCAGGCCTCCGACGACCTGCGCTTCAAGCCCGCGACGCGCGTCGAGAACGCCTGCGCCACCGGCTCCGCCGCCGTGCATCAGGCGATCCGCGCCATCGAGGCGAAGCAGGCCCGCGTCGTCCTCGTGGTGGGCGTCGAGCAGATGACGCGGACGCCGGGCCCCGAGATCGGCAAGACCCTGCTCAAGGCCTCCTACCTGCCCGAGGACGGGGAGACGCCCGCGGGCTTCGCCGGCGTCTTCGGCAAGATCGCCGCCGCCTATTTCCAGCGCCACGGCGACCAGTCCGACGCGCTCGCCATGATCGCCGCGAAGAATCACGCCAACGGCGTCGAGAACCCCTATGCGCAGATGCGCAAGGATCTGGGCTTCGACTTCTGCCGCGCCGAGAGCGAGAAGAACCCCTTCGTCGCCGGCCCGTTGAAGCGCACCGACTGCTCGCTCGTCTCCGACGGCGCGGCGGCCCTCGTCATCGCCGACGGCGAGACGGCCGCGACCATGCCGCGCGCCGTCGCCTTCCGCGCCCGGGCCCACGCGCAGGACTTCCTGCCGATGTCGAAGCGCGACATCCTGAAGTTCGAGGGCTGCGCGGTGGCCTGGAAGCGGGCGCTGGCGGACGCGGGGATCACGCTCGACGACCTCTCCTTCGTCGAGACCCACGACTGCTTCACCATCGCCGAGCTGATCGAGTACGAGGCCATGGGGCTCGCGCCCGAGGGGCAGGGCTTCCGCGCCATCGCCGAGGGCTGGACGCGCAAGGACGGCAAGCTGCCGGTCAACCCGTCGGGCGGGCTCAAGGCCAAGGGCCACCCGATCGGCGCGACGGGCGTCTCCATGCACGCGCTCTCCGCCATGCAGCTCACGGGCGAAGCCGGCGGCATCCAGGTGAAGGACGCCCGCCTCGGCGGCGTCTTCAACATGGGCGGCGCGGCGGTGGCGAACTACGTGTCGGTGCTGGAACGGGTGCGGTGATCCGTGGATAGGCCCCCCGGGCCGCGACGGCCCGGGAGCGATCGGCGAGCTCAGCGCCGCGTCATCGCCTGCGCCAGCGGCTGGGTCGCCTCGCCGACGAGCTTCGTCGTTGCCTCGGCGAGCGCCTTCATGTGGGCGGCGTTGGCCTCGTAAGCCTCGCGGGCGCCGGACGTCTGCAGGCGGATCGCCTCCGACAGGGAGCCCGCGGTGAGCGTCGAGCGCATCAGCGAGAGCGTCAGGTCGGTGTTGGCGCGCATCAGGTCGAGCATCTGCGCGTTCAGCGCGGCCATGCCGCGGGAGGTGGCGTTGGCGCTCTCGAAGCAGGCCTGGGTCAGGCTCTCGTTGGTCTCGCGCGCCTGGGCGTAGGCGGTGCGGGCGCCGTCGGCCGTGGTCTCCATCATCCGCGCATAGGGCTGCACGAGCCCCTCGGCGCTGGGCAGCCGCGTCAGCCCGACGAGGGAGAAGGCCTCTTCCTGCAGCGACGCCGCCGCAGGGGCAGGGGACGACGCGGCCGGCTCGGGCGCGGCGGGCGCGGCCGCGATGGTCGGCGCCGGAATGTCGGCGGGCGTCGGCGCGACGGTGGGAGCGGGGATCTCGGCGGGCGCGGCGGCCACCGGCTCGGCCGGCGCTTCCGGCACGGGCGCGTCCGGGCGTGGCGCGGCGGCGGCCTTGAGGGCGGCGGACTTCAGCGCGGTGGTCTTCGGAGCGCTCGCCTTGCGCGCGGCGGGCTTCGCCGGCGCGGGATCGGGCTTCGCGGGCGCAGCCGCGGCCGGCGTCGGCGCCTTCGCGGCAGCGGGCGTCGCAGCGGCCGGCTTCGCAACTGCCGGCTTCGCAGCGGCCGGCTTGGGCGCAACCCGCCCCTTCGTCGCTCCGCCGCGGGGAGTCGTCTTGCGCACCGGGGCGTCCTTGCCCTTCACGCTGGTCTCGTCGCTCATGAGCTCGCTCCTCGTCTCGTCTCACCGATGCCGCGGGGTGGGCCGGCGCGGACGGGCCGCGCCGGGCCGGAGCGCGGGATCAGGACTTCTTGCCGCCCGTCGGCGCGCCGCCGGTCGCGCCGGTCGCGCCCTTGGCGGCGTCCGCCGCGGCGTCGCCCGCCTGGCGCATGGCCTGGCTCGCGTCCGCGCCGAGCTGGCGCATCTGCTCCTGCATCAGCGCGAACTGGGACTGCATGAACTCCATCTGCAGCTTCATCGCCTCGGCGGGATCCTTGGCGCGGATCATCTTCTGGGCGTGCTCGAAGCTCGCCTTCAGGTTCGCCTCGGCCATGCCGAAAGTCTTCTCGCGCATGTCCTTGGGGTTCATGCCCATGCGCTCGGCGGGGGCGTCGAACGTCTCCATCGCGCGGCTGGCCGCGGTGACGAAACCTTCCATCGCCATGCGGGCCTGCTCGACGCTGCGCTCGGCCATCTCGCGCATCTCGGCGGGGATCTCGAAACGGGGGGTCTCGTTCGCCATGGGGAATCCTCCTTCTGCTCCGGGGCCGAGCCGCAGGCGGGACGCAGCTGGTGGACCGTACCTGCCGCTCGGCTATTGTGCGCCGCAACATAATCCTTGTGCGCCGCAAAATCAACAGGGCGTCCCACGGGCCGGGGATCGGCGTTAAGGTTGACGAAACCTTGCCCGTGGCAGCGGGGATGCGCAGCGCGCCGCCGCCGTGTTAAACGATGGTTAAGCATGAACGAGCGGGCGAGTTTCGCAAAGCGGCGAGGGCGCATGGAGACGAGCGGAGAGGGGAGCGCGGAGCTCACGACGGCGCAGGCCGCCGAGCGGGCGATCGCGCGTGCCGGCGCGCCCTTCGACGCGCGCCCGACCCTCGTCTGGAGCGCGGACGCGCGCCGTCTCCTCGCCGCCTCGCCGGCGGCGCGTCCGCTGGCGGCCAACCTGGCCGACGAGACCGGCGCGGTCCGCGAGGATCTCCAGGCGGGCCCGCGGCTTTCGGCGCTTGCCGGCGGGCTCGCGCCGGAAGCGGGGCAGCGGCTCGAGAAGCTGCGCTTCGCCCGCTCCGCGCTCGTCGCGCCGGCGACCCTCGCCTGCCGCAGCGTGACGCTCGACACCGGGGAGGAGGCGCTGCTCACCGCCTTTCTCGGCCCGCTGCCCGCCGTGCCGCCGCTCCCGCGCTCGCCGGCGCCCGCGGCGGACCGGCCGATCCTGTCCGACGGGTCCCCGCCGGCGCCCGCGCCAGAGGCGCCCGAGCCAGGGGCGCCCGAGCCCGCCTGGGAAAGCGCCGCACCCGATCCGCTGGCCCGCCTCGCGGGCCGCGGCGTCGTCCGCTTCGTCTGGCGCGCCGACGCGGAGGCGCGGGTGCTGGAGGTCTCCCCGACGCTCGCCGAGACCGTCGGCCCGCAGGCGGCCGCGATCGTCGGCCGGCCGCTGGCGGACGTGCTGGCCGACGTCGCCCACGACCCCCGCGGCCTCGTCGTCGAGCACGTGGCGCGCGGCGAGACCTTCAGCGGGCGCACCGTGCTGTGGCGCATCGACGGGACGGAGCAGGGCGTTGAGGTCGATCTCGCCGGCCTGCCGCTCCTCGACCGCGACCGTCGGGTCCGCGAGACCCGCGGCTTCGGCCTGATCCGCACCGACGCGCTCGCGCCCTTTCCGGCGCGCGCGCCGGAGCCGGCGGCCGCCGCGGCCGAGACGGACGCGCCGGAGCAGCTCCACGACGAGGCGCCGTCCGTCGAGGCCGGCGCCGACGCGCTCGCCGACGCGCTCGCCGACGACTTGGCCGACGAGCCGTTCGGCCTGCCGGAGGAGGCCGCGCCTGCGGCCGAGGAGCACGATCCGGCCGCGGAGCCGACGCCGGAGAGGGCCGCGATCGCGCCGGAACCGGAGCCCGAGCCGGAACCGCTGGCGCCCGAGCCCGAATCCGAAGAGCCCGAACCCGAAGAGCCGGAGCCGCACGCCCTGCCCGAGACCGTGGCGCAGGCCGCCGCCGCGCCCCTGACCATCGCCTCGCTCTCCGCCGCCGTGGTCGCCCGCCTCGGCGAGGCGCGTCACGCGTTCACGGCCGAGACCCGCGCGGCCGCGGACGCCTTCGCCCCGACCTCGCCGGCCAACGACGCCGCCCCAGCCTCGGCCCGGGCCGGCGAGCCGGCGGCGCCGACGCCGCTGCGGCTCTCGCCGGCCGAGCATTCCGCCTTCCGCGAGATCGCCCGCGCGCTCGGCGCGCGCTACGCCGGCGACGAGGAGGAGCCGGCCGCGTCCTCGCCCGAGCCCGCGCCCGCGCCCGCGCCGGCCGTCCCCCTGCATCCCCCGCGCGCGGGGGATGATCACCGGCCCGGCGGCGGAACGGGCGCGATCGCGGCGGCGGCGCTGGAGCGCCTGCCGGTCGGTATCCTGGTCCATCGCGGCGAGGCGGTGCTGCACGCCAACCGGCCGCTGCTCGACATGCTCGGCCATGCCGATCTCGACGCCTTTCGCGACGCCGGCGGCGTCGCGGGTCTGGTCAAGGGCCGGCCCGGCGCGCTCGCCCGGGTCGAGGCCGTGGAGCCCGCGCCCCTCGTCCTCGCCGGCGCCGGAGGCCGCAGCGTCGACGCCGAGGTGCGGCTCACCACGGTCGAGCTCGAGGACGGGCCCGCGAGCCTCCTCGCCATCCGCCGCCTCCCGGCGGAGGACCCGGCGCAGCGCCTCGGCGCGCTCGAGCTCGAGACGGCGCGGCTCTCCGCGCGTCTCTCCGAGCAGGACGCCATCCTCGACACCGCGACCGACGGCGTCGTCGTCCTCGACGCGCAGGGGCGCATCCTCTCCATGAACCGCTCGGCGGAGGCGCTGTTCGGCCACGAGGAGAACGAGATCGCGGGCGAGCCCTTCACCGCCCTGTTCGAGGCCGAGAGCCATTCCGCCGCCCTCGACTATCTCGCCGCGCTCGGCCGCGAGGGCGTCGCGGGCCTGCTCGACGGCGGGCGCGAGGTGCTGGGCCGCGTGCGCCAGGGCGGCGCGATCCCCCTCTTCATGACGCTGGGCCGCGTCGGCGAGGAGGAGGGCGCGCCCAAGTTCTGCGCGGTGCTGCGCGACGTGACGGCCTTCAAGCAGGCCGAGGCCGAGCTCCTCGCCGCCAAGCGCGCCGCCGAGGACGCGAGCGCGCAGAAGTCGGACTTCCTCGCCCGGATCTCCCACGAGGTCCGCACCCCGCTCAACGCCATCATCGGCTTCGCCGAGGTGATGCGCGAGGAGCGCTTCGGCCCCGTCGGCAACGAGCGCTACAAGGACTACCTCGCGGACATCCATTCCTCCGGCCAGCACGTGCTGAGCCTGATCAACGACCTGCTCGACCTCGCCAAGATCGAGGCCGGGCGCATGGACCTGTCCTTCCGCTCGGTCTCGCTCAACGAGCTGGTCACCGCCTGCGTGGCGCTGATCCAGCCGCAGGCCGCGCGCGACCGCATCGTGGTGCGCACGAGCTTCCTGACGAAGCTCCCCGCCGTCGTCGCCGACGAGCGATCGGTGCGCCAGATCGTGCTCAACCTCCTGTCCAACGCGGTGAAGTTCACCGACGCCGGCGGCCAGGTCATCGTCTCCACCGCGCTCACCGACCGCGGCGAGGTCGCCTTCCGCGTCCGCGACACCGGCATCGGCATGGACGAGCGCGAGGTCGAGGCCGCCCTCGAGCCCTTCCGCCAGCTCGCCACCTCCCGCCGCCCCGGCGGCACCGGGCTCGGCCTGCCGCTGACCAAGGCGCTCGTCGAGGCCAACCGCGGCGCGATGACCATCGCCTCGAAGAAGGGCGAGGGGACGCTGGTGGAGGTGACGTTCCCGGTGACGGTGGGGGCGGGGGTCTAGGAGGCTGTCCAGCTAATTCGTTCTGCGACGCGAGTGCGTTTCGTTCGCGGGACGCGTTCGCCCCGTCTCATCCGGCCGGCCTCGGTCGGTTGTGAGCGGCGACGAGCTTCGCGATGTTGTGAGCGGTGCAGACGAGCGCCCATTCGGCCCTGACGGCGCCGAGGCCGCGCAAGAGGAGCTGGCGCATCCCGCGATCCTGCTTGATCTGCCCGAAGACGGGCTCGACGACCTGCTTGCGCAGCCTGTAGCGGCTGCGCCGCCCGGCGCGGGCGAGCGTCTCGGCCATGGCCCGGGTCAGGGGTGATTTCGAGAGGCGCCGCTCGGTCGCCGGGACCCCGGTGGCGTGCTTGGCGCGGCCGACGGCGACGTAGGCGCGGATGCGGCGCGCCTTCAGGGCGCCGAGGTTCGCCTCCGAGCAGAAGCCGGCGTCCGCCGAGATCTCGCGGGGCTTGGCTCCGAGATTGCGGCGCACGGCGTCCACCAGGGGGACGAGGGCGTCGACGTCGCCCGGATTGCTCTGGAGGCGGTGGGCGACGATCACCTGGTGGGCGGCGTCGACGGCGATCTGGGCGTTGTAGCCCTGGATGAAGCCGTCGCGGGTCGGCTGGATGCGGCTGTCGGGGTCGGTGAAGTTGCGCTGCGCCTTGTCCGGCGGGCCGCCGTCGGGCGCGCGCTTGGGCCGCCCGCGATCCTGCATGCCGCTGGAGGGACCGGGGCCGTCCTCGTCCTCGCCGCCCGCCGGCGCCGCCGCCTCGGCCTCCAGCGCGGCCTTGGCCGCCCGGATCCGCTCCAGCCGGCGCAGCTTGTCCGCCGCCCAGTCCGGCATCTCGTCCCCGCGCCGCTCGCCGTGCGCGGCATCCTCCTCGCGGTCCGCCGTCTCGGCCCGGTCGAGCCAGCCCGCCACCGCATCGGCCAGCGCCGGCTCCGCGCTCTTCATGCGGCCATAGCTCATCGCCTTGTGCCGCGAGGCGTTCGCCTTGATCTTCGTGCCGTCCAGAGCGACGTGCCCGAGCTGCACCAGTCCCGCCGCCCGGCACAGGCGCAGCACCTGCTCGAACAGGCGCCCCAGCGCCTTGAGATGGCGCTTGCGGAAGTCCGCGATCGTGCGGAAGTCCGGCCGCTGCAGGCCCGTCACCGCCATGAAGTCGACCCGCTCCTCGCAGGCTCGCGCCAGCTGGCGCGAGGAGTAGACCCCGCGGCTGTAGCCGTACAGCAGAAGCGCCACCATCATCGCCGGATGATACGGCGGATAGCCTCGCAGCTCGATGTAGGCGCTCAGGATATCCCGCAGATCCAGCCCCTCACGCACCGTCTCGCGCACGAAGTGCGCCGCGTGCCCAGGCGGGACGAAGTCGTGAATGGACGGCGGCAGAAGCCAGCTCTGCTCGACATCCCAGGGGCGAAACGTCTTGCTCGTGCTCATGAAACAAGAGAATCACGACCGGATTCCCACGTCCAGAAAATTACTCGGACAGCCTCCTAGGGGGCGGGGGGCTCGATGCTGCCGTCCCCCGGCCGGAGCGCCTCCTCCCGCGAATGCGCCGGCGGTTGCGTCCCGGTCCGCTCATCTGGACACGAACCGGACGTTCTTTCTTCACGAGGACGCGGGTAGCGTCAACCGCCACGCCATCCATGGCCGGAGCGTGTCGCATCGGGGTGCGGCAGCCCATTCTCGCGGCCGGTGCGCGCCCGCGCCGCCGCCGATCGGAGCCTTGCGCCGTGCAGATCATCGTCGTCGAACCCGCGATCCTGCCTCCCGCCGTCTCGCCGGTCTACGCCGCGGCCTGGCTCGCGGGCGTGAACCTCGCCTGCTACGCCGCCTTCGCTGTCGACAAGGCCGCCGCGCGGCGTCGGGAGTGGCGGGTGGCGGAACGGACGCTGCTGTGGCTCGCGGCGCTCGGCGGCTCGCCGGCGGCGCTGCTCGCGCGGCACCTCCTGCGGCACAAGACGCGCAAGGAGCCGTTCCGCACGCGGCTCCTCGGGATCGTCGCGCTCCAGGTCGCGGTGGGGGCCGTGCTCGCGATCCCCGCTTTGCGCGAGCCGGCGCTGCGGGCGCTGGGGCTCTGAGGGGGATCGCGCCGTCGTGACCACGGGCGTCCGCGCCCGTTCAGCCCTCCGCGTCGCGGCTCACGGCGCGGGCGCCGACCTCGCCCGCCTCGTCGGAACGCTCGTCGCCGCCCTCGTCGTGGGCGTCCTGATCGTCTCGACGGTGATGCGTCTCGTCCTCCGCCGCGCCTGAGCCGACCCCTTCGAACGGAGACCCGCCATGGCCCTGCCCCTCGCCTCCATCCTCGCCAATCCGCTGTTCCTCGTCGGAACCACTTTGGGCGCCTTCCAGCTCGGACAGCTGCTCTACGAGCGCTCCGGCAAGCTCCCGGTGCTCCAGCCCGTTCTCGTCGCGATCGCCTGCATGGTCGTGTTCCTGCTGATCTCCGACGTCCCCTACGAGACCTACCACGAGGGCACGAGGATGCTGCACCTGCTGCTCGGGCCGGCGATCGTCGCGCTGGCGGTCCCGCTCGCCGAGAACCTGCGCAAGGCGCGCTCGGCGCTCGGCCCCGTCCTCGTCACCCTCGCCCTCGGCGGGGCGGGTGTCACGCTGTCCGCGCTCCTCATCGGCCGGCTCGCCGGGCTCGACGGCGCGATGCTGCTGTCGCTGGCCACGAAAACCGTCTCGGCTCCGATCGCGCTCGGCGTCGCCGAGGCGATCGGCGGGGACGCCTCCCTCACGATCCTCTCCGTCTTCACCACCGGCATCTTCGGCGTGATCGCCACGCCGACGATCCTGCGGCTGCTCCGGGTCGAGGACGAGGCCGTGCGCGGCTTCACCCTCGGCCTCACCTCGCACGCCTTCGGCATCGCCCGCTCCCTCGAGATCAGCTCCCAGGCCGCCGCCTTCGCCACGCTGGGCATGGGGCTGATGGGCTGCGCGACGGCGATCGCGGTGCCGGTCTTGTACGCTCTGGCGACATGAGCGCGAGGAAGCGAGGACGACGGGCTGGTGACGCAGTCCGCCGTCTTCACCAGCCGGCACGTGAGACGGCAGGCTTTCGCACACGCAGGCCCATGGCCGTCAGCCCAGAAGCCATCGCGCGGCGACGATCAGCCCGAGCATGGTGAGGGCCGTGCCGAGGACCCGGTTGATCACGCGCGCGTGTCGCACCACGAAGGCGCGCGCCAGCGCGCTGGTGAGGAAGACCGAGACGAAGGCGAACCAGACGAAGTGCGAGGCCGAGACGAAGCCGCCGACGAGCAGCTGGTCGCCGAGCGACGTCTCGCCGCCGAGAACCTGGCTGAAGAGGGCGACGACGAAGAGAAAGGTCTTATAGTTCAGCGCGTTGGTCGCAAAGCCCGTACCGAAGCTCGCCGCCAGCCGCATGGTCCTGTCCGGCCCCGCGACGGCGTCCACGAGAGAGCCCGAGCGCATCGTGCGCACGCCGACATAGACGAGGAACGCGGCCCCTGCGACCTGGAGGACGTCGAGGAACCGGGGGGCGTGCGTCTCGACGAGCTCGAGCCCGAAGATCGCGAAGGCGACATGGAAGAGCACGCCGGTCGCGATCCCGAGAGATGCGGCGATTCCGGCGAGGCGGCCGTGAAGCGCGCTGCTGCGCGCGATCATGACGAAGTCCGGCCCAGGACTGACGACCGCGAGCCAGGTGATGCTCGCGACCAGAATGAGTTGGGACATGGGAATGCACCGTCGGATAGCCGGAAAAGCAGTCGTATTTCCGTATGAAGATGACGGAGCTTGACAGCGCATCATCGGTGTGACAATTGAAAGTTGCTCATGCTGAGCTTGACTATCATTCACGCTCGGAACTCGCTCCGTGGATTCCCGCCGCCTGCGCACGCTCAATCCGCTTCGCACCTTCCTCGTCGCAGCCCGCGAGGGCGGCTTCGCGGCGGCGGCCGATCGGCTCGCCCTGACGCATGCCGCCGTCAGCAAGCAGATCAGCGGGCTCGAGCAGGACCTCGGAGCGCGGCTGTTCGAGCGCAGTCCGCGCGCGGTGCGCCTGACCGCCGAGGGGCGGGAGCTGCACAGGCGGCTGGAATCGGTCTTCGCGGATCTCGACGTGGCCCTGGGCCGGTTCAGCGGAACCGCGCCGCGCTGCCTGACCATTTCCTGCGAGCCGACCTTGTGCGCGAAGCTCCTGATCCCGCTCATGCCGCTGACGGACGACGATCGGCAGGTCCAGATCCTCGCCGCCGGCGGGCCCGTCGACTTCGTCCGGCACGGCGTCGACGTCGCGTTCCGGCGTGACGACTTCCCGATCGACGCGGACGTCCCCGCGAGAGTCCTCGTCGACGAGCTGACGGGCCCGGTCGCGAGCCCCGCGCTCCTGGCCGAGGACGGCTCGCGGTGGGCCCGTGCTCCGACGGCCGTCCACGCCCGCACCCGGCCGGACGCGTGGTCGTCGTGGCTGCATCGAACGGGCCTTCCGAACCCCGCACGACGGGACGCGGTCTACGACAATCATCTGCTCGCCATCCAGGCCGCCTGCGCCGGCCAGGGCGTCGCGATGCTCTCGCCCTTCATGATCGCGGACGAGCTCGCGGACGGGCGGCTCGCCGCGCCCTTCGGGTTCACGCCCGACGGATCGCGCTACCTCGCCCTGTCACGCGTTCCGCTGAACGCCGATCCGGCGCTGGAGGCGCTCGTCGGGCGCGTGCATGCGCGCTTGAGGGCGATCGCCTGCGACCATGCCGCTCCCGGTCGAGCCCGCGTGACCGGCTGACCCGGTCGGCCCCGCCCTCACGCCTCCTCCGCCTCCATGGCGTCGGCGCGCAGCCGCCAGTCGCAGCCCTCGGCGAGCGCGTAGAGCCGCGCGGCCTCGGCGCGCGCGGCCGCCTCGTCCTCGGCGAGCACGGTGAACTCCTTCTGCGCGGAGCGGTGCTCGTGGCCGGTGTCGTCGGACACGGTCTTGTAGAAGATCACCCGAAAGCGCGGCATGGCTCGGCCCTCCTCCCGCCTCGCGAAATCCAGCGGGAGGTAATGCCGTGAGCCGGCGCAAAGGTCCCGATCGTCGGGACCTCCGGCGCCGGCCCGCGCGTCACGCCCGCGCGATCAGCGGATAGGCGCGCTTCACCGTCACCGCCACGGTGGCTGCGATGCCGGCCTTGATCAGGTCGCCCGGCACGAAGGCGGCGGAGCCCGTGACCGCCGCCACCGGGTCGACGCCGAAGCCGACGACCAGCCAGGCGATGCCGAACACGTAGATCACGCCGATGCCGCCCACGAGATTGGCGACGAAGGCGGTGGCGAGGTTGAGCCGCGGCCAGACGCGCTCGACGAGGAGGCCGACGACGAAGGCGCCGAGCGGCCAGGCGACGAGGAAACCGGCGGTGGGGCCGGCGAAGACCGAGAGCCCGCCGCGCCCGCCGGCGAGAACGGGAAGCCCGATCGCCACGAGGCCGAGGAAGAGCACGAGCGCCAGCCCGCCGCGCCGGGCGCCGAGGATCGAGCCCGCCAGCATGACGCCCAGAGTCTGGGCGGTGATCGGCACGTTGATGAGGGGTACGGTGATCGGGGGGAACAGGGCGAGCGCCGCCGTCAACGCGGCGAACAGGGCGATGTAGGCGATGTCCTTGGTGGCCATGCGGGTCCTCGACGCGTGGCGCCTCCGGCCGCCGAGCGCGGCCGCTCTCGGCGCAAGGCCGGTCGCGTAGCCGGAGGGGTCCCGTGCGT